>NZ_JBTMXA010000049.1:0-1968 GCF_054489545.1 Mesorhizobium sp. A556 | reverse complement strand
TTTTTCCAGCCATCAATTTTCACTGGGTCGATCATGGCGCAGTCGCTTGCGAGCCTTGGCGCGACGCTTGCCATCTGGCTGTATCGCCGGCTTAGCGGCCCGACCCATCAGCATGGTTCGGCTGCAAGCGATGCGGCTGCGGCGCAGACGCAAGCCGAACCGGCCGCGCCATCTGCTGGACAGGCACCCACTTCGGTGCCCGCCGAACCCGCACCGGCTGCATCCTACCACAACCCCAAAACCTTTACGCTCAAGACCGGTATCGCTGCGGGGCGTATGGTCTACCCCGGCGTTGGTGGCGACATCGATGGTCAGATCAACCCCACGCTTATGCTGCATGAAGGCGAACTTGTGCAGATCAACTTGATCAACGGCGAAGGCGCCGAGCACGACGTGGTCATTGACCAGTACGCGGCACGCTCGTCGATTGTGGTTGGCAAGAACGCGTCCTCCACGTTTTCCTTCACCGCTGGAAAGGTCGGCGAGTTCGCCTATTTCTGCTCCATCGCCGGCCACAGGCAGGCGGGCATGGAGGGGCTCATTCATGTCATGCCCGGGCCGCGCGAGGCGATGACCTCGGATGCCGCCGACATCGTCCACGATCCCGCCGATTTGCCAGGGCCGATCGGACAGCGCGCACCGAAAGTGGTCAAGGTTGATCTTGAAACGGTAGAACTGGTCGGCAAGCTGGATGATGGCACGACCTACACCTACTGGACGTTTAACGGCAAGGTACCGGGTCCATTCGTAAGAGTGCGCGTCGGCGATACTGTCGAGGTGCATCTGAAGAACCCGGAAGGCAGCGTCATGGCTCACTCCGTCGATTTCCATGCCGCGACGGGCCCGGGCGGCGGCGCGCATGTTACGCAGACGGATCCCGGCAACGAGAGCATCGTAACCTTCAAGGCGCTGAATCCCGGTATATTCGTCTACCACTGCGCGACGCCGAGCGTGGCCCACCACATCACCAGCGGCATGTACGGGATGATCCTGGTCGAACCGGAAGGCGGCCTGCCGCAGGTCGATCGTGAATTCTACGTCATGCAAGGCGAACTCTACACCGTCGAACCCTTCGGCACGCAGGGGGAAATGGAGATGGACTATGATAAGCTGATCTCCGAGCGGCCGGAATATTTCGTGTTCAATGGCGCAGTCGGCTCGCTTAGCAAGACGCATCCGCTCTATGCCAATGTCGGAGAGACGGTTCGCATCTTTTTCGGCGTCGGTGGCCCGAACTTCACTTCGTCGTTCCATGTCATAAGCGAGATTTTCGATCATGTTTATTCCATGGGCAGCGTACTTTCGCCACCACTGACGGGGGTGCAGACGGTGACTGTTCCGCCGGGCGGCGCGACCATCGTCGATTTCAAAATCGATCGCGGCGGAAACTATGTGCTGGTTGACCATGCCTTGTCGCGCGCCGAGCGTGGCCTTGTCGGCTATTTAATCGTCGATGGCCCGGAGAATGACGATATCATGCACGCCGGGCCGGCTGACGCGCCCGAAAAATAAAATCCAAGACAGCTCAATCCCGGCGCATACGCCTGCGCGCCGGGATTCGCACCTAGGACTTCGCAGCCCACCATGATTGGTGACTATCGGTTGGTCTATTGATGACCCGTAGCTGATCCCACTGTGACGCTGGAGACGCAAAATGCGGGCAGCCTTCTACTCCCTGAGGCTACCCCACAGGCAGACGTTAATCGGTGCAATTCTTCTCAGGGTTGAAATCATTCGAGCCAGGAAGCGTCCATGAGGGCTACGACGAGGAACAAGCGTCAGCGCTGGACGTTTATGTAGTGACCTCGGCCGTGCCATTCGGTGTGTATCCGGCGTTCTGCGAAGGTTAACTAGCTGACATGACGGAAATCAAATTCGATGACGGCGCGATCGAGGTCGACGCGGCTGTCATTGGCAAAGGGCTTGGGATTGATGCCTCGGCTGTCCAGGATCTTGTTCGTAACGGCA
>NZ_JBTMXA010000048.1:0-2028 GCF_054489545.1 Mesorhizobium sp. A556 | reverse complement strand
AGCCTCCTACTTTGCGTCTTTAGTCGAAACGAGGTGGAGTAATTGAATAGGCATTTCCAGACCCAAACCCCGAGCTAAAAGACCCCGACTGAGTTCGTCTGTAACCTGCGTGCGGTACAGATACTACTCGGCCACAGCAGGATCGAGAACACCGTTCGCCATCTTGGCGTGGATATTGAAGATGCGCTTCTGCTCGCTGTGCGCACAGAAATCTGACATTGGGGCGGTCCTTCGGCAGTGCCGAATGACCGCTTCCAGTGAGAGCACCTCTCTCGCCTGCGGTCCGGCTTTGGGTGGAATGCGGATTGTCTTCTTCCAGTATGCGGCGGAGTAAACCGGACATTACCTCAGATTCGATTTCGTCGTGAGTTGGATTTGCACCGGAGTTGTTCACCATTGAGGCTGTTGCGATTGCCGGATGGGGAAAGTGGTGCAGAAATCCTGATTTTGCACTACGCTAGGAGAATGCAGGAACTGCTCTCGACATATCAGTCTTATCTCGATTGTCTCAACGCACAGGATTGGTCCCGTCTGGGCAATTTCGTGCATGATGAGGTAAGCCATAATGGGCGGCCTTTTGGACTAGTAGGCTACCGTGCGATGCTGGAAAACGACTTTCAGCAAATACCCGATCTCCAATTTAAGGCTGAGCTGCTAGTCTGTGAGCCGCCCTTCGTCGCAGCTCGCCTCTGGTTCAACTGCTCGCCAAAGGGTAATTTCCTCGGGCTGGCACTCAACGGCAGGACCGTGTCGTTCGCTGAAAACATTTTCTATGAGTTTGACGGCGACAAAATCAAAAAGGCGTGGTCGGTGCTCGATAAAACTGCCATTGAAAGTCAGCTTGCATAATGAACATTACACGCTAGGGTACAGCGGCTTTAGGGACCGCTGATCGCAAACTTGAACGACAGAAATGAGGTCGGTGGCCGAACGGCGGCTTATCACCGAAATCTTCTAAAACCGGACGGTACGGTCCGGAATCCCAAATCCGCCACGGGAAATCATTTCCCACGTGGTAGTTTCTTGGGCGACGTCTACGGCATCTATTGGGTGGTTAGCGGTCTGGCAGCTTTCCAATCGGCTGGCCAGAAAGCGGCCTCATTCGGCTTCGATGAAGTCGAAAGCCGCCCGCCCCTGCGCAGGAAGCCGAGAAGCCGACGACCGAGGCGAAGGATGCAGCCTCCGCACGGGATGCGGAGAAGCAGGCAATCGCGGCAGCAGCGGTATCGGCTGCTGCACTCAGCGGCGACGGTGCGATCGCGCTTCCCGCATCGGCCGAGGCTCCGCAGCCCAGACCCACGAACGTGCCGAAGCGAAGCCCGGCAAAGGTCTCGACATACGGAAGCGGTAACGCCACGCGGCCAAGATCCACGGATGTGGCCATATCGCAGCGCTATTCGGGCCTTCCGGGTGTTCGCAAGCTCTACTCGCAAGGCGCCACCAGCAATGCGCTGGCAACGACTTCTATGGCTGGCGTGCCTCGCGATAAGCGGGCTGCCACACTTTGCGCCAGCGAGTTGCAGCAGCAACTGCAGGGTGCCTCTTATTTTCCCGACCTGGTGCCGATGGTTCCGCTGAAGGTCGGCAACATCCTTGACGTCTCGAAGACCGCCTTCCACACGGGAACAACATGGTACGGTCTGAGCTTCCGGTGCGAGGTCGACACCGATGCGACGAAGGTCTTGTCCTTCGCCTTCCGTGTCGGAACCGCGATCCCGCCTGACGAATGGGCACGCCTCGGACTGCCTATTCGCTACTAGAGCGTGTTCCCGAAGGTGGGTCGCACGATCGGTCGTCGTGGCCGTAGGTTCCGGGAGAGCTAGCGGACAAAGGCGGTCTGCTATCGCATCCCGTCGATGACGGTATCCAAATTCTAGTCCTCGGCTTCATCGCTCTCGTCGTTTGCTAGCCCGGCCGGAATCTCGCCGGCGAGCAGCTTTTCCTTGGACAGCAGGCCGGCGTCTTCGAGGGCCTCGAAGTCGGGCAGGTCGCGCAGCGTGTCGAGCGAGAAGTGGGAGAGGAAGGTCT
>NZ_JBTMXA010000047.1:0-2466 GCF_054489545.1 Mesorhizobium sp. A556 | reverse complement strand
TCCCGCGTGGCGTCGATGCCTGAGACGCCAACAGCGCCTGAACCTCGGCGAACGTATCGGCATCGATGATCGGCAGGTGCTCACCTTCATAGACATTTTGCCGATGCCGCAGCTTGCCGACATAAATCGGATTGGACAGCATTTTGTACAGCGTCGTGCTGCGGATGGCACGTGTGTAGGCGGACGCGGCGTCAATTTGATGCGGCTGATTTGGATCCGACGAATGAGTCGCTTCCCTTGCCAGTACATCAGACAGGGCTGGAACGGAGCGAAGCTGCAAATAGCGATTAAACAGGCTTCGCACAAAGCTTGCTTCCGGTTCCTTGAAGACCAGCTTTCTGTCCCGGACCTGATAGCCGAGCGAGACGGTGCCACCCATCCACAGGCCTTTCTTCTTCGAGGCGGCAATCTTGTCTCTAATGCGCTCAGTTGTGACTTCCCGCTCGAACTGGGCAAAGGACAAAAGGACGTTGAGGGTTAACCTGCCCATCGAGGTCGTGGTGTTGAACTGCTGGGTGACGGAAACGAACGATGCGGAAGCGGTATCGAATATCTCGACGATCCTTGAGAAATCCGTCAGTGAGCGGGTCAGGCGGTCGATCTTGTAGACAACCACGACATCGACTTGTCCGTCCCGAATATCCTGCAGCAGCCGCTGGATGGCGGGCCGTTCCAGCGTTCCACCCGATATACCGCCATCGTCGTAACGGTCTGGGATCAGCTTCCAGCCAAGACTGGCCTGTGAAGCGATGAAGGCAACACAGGCCTCATGCTGGGCATCGAGCGAATTGAATTGCTGATCGAGGCCCTCCTCGGTCGACTTGCGGGTATAGACCGCACAGCGCAGGCGGCGCGTCCTGGTGCTGCTGATGTTCATAGCCCGAAGAACCTCGGACCCGACCAATGTGCACCCGTGATCTTACGTGCGATGGCCGAAAGCGACGAATAGACCTTAGCCTCGAAGGCAAAGCCCGTTTCCAGCACATCAACGACATGGGTTCTGCCGTTCCAATCCCGCAGTAGCCGAGCACCGGGCAGCAGTTGCCTTCGGGGCCGTGCGGGGTTGCAGTTGGTGAGGACGCCGCCATCTTCGACTTCGTCGCCGTCTATAGACGCTTGATTGGAGCGTTCGATTAGCCTTTTCTCCACCCGACCCATGGCTGTCTTGAGCGTTCGACGCGTCTCGACGGAATAGCCGCCGAGACGCTTTGCCTGCACATGCCAAGCTGCTGCCCGGATCAAAAGCTCTTGCCGAAAACAAGGCGGCGGTGGGCATTTGTAGATCCTCTCCCACAGAGCGGCGAGTTCAACGCGAGGGAGATCGCCAAGGGCGGCGGCCTCCGCCGCAATACCAATCTTTGCCCGCATGATGACTACGCGCCCCAGGCGCTGTCATTGATTCGATACCGGCGGGCCCCATCCTTGCCCACTTCGCTTATCAGAGCGAGGCCGAGCTTCTTCCTCACCACCGCCGAGAGAAAGCCGCGCACCGAGTGTGCCTGCCAACCGGTTATCTCCATCAGCATGGCGATGGTGGCGCCCTTGCTCAGCCGCAAACGCTTCAGCACCAACTCGGTTTTGCCCGATCTGGCATCGCCCTGGCGTGACCGCGGTTTGGCGACATCAAGGACAACAGATGTATTGCCAGGCCCCGGGCCGTGGCCGACACCCTGCCCCACACCCAAACCAGCCAGGTCCGTGCTCTTCACGGTTCCTGCTCGGATCACACGTTTGCTACGGGTCGAAGTCCCAACCGACGCCGGTATCTTGCCGTCAGGCGACGTCGGAGCGGGCCCATCCCCTGCCACATCAATATCTACAGCAGCATCGCCGTTTGCATTCACCATAGTCGTTCTCCATCAGTTCGCAGATGCCGGGCAATCCGGCGCCTGTACTGAGACGAACCCGACAATGCGGGCTGGAGAGTTCGATAGTGGTTTGAAGAAGCGACCTACTGGCTACTCACAATGCTTCCTTCACCAACGAAGTCCAGTGGATGTCGACCTCGCTTGCAAGAAGCCCGATCATGTGCGCCGCACTCCTTCAAAAGCCGCGCGCCAGGAGGCTGATAGAGCCTCGAAAATCTGGCGGGTCTATTTGGCCAAGGCCGACAACGCAACCGGCTCGACTGAAATCCTGCGACTCACCCCAAAATGGTCAGCAGCCCCACAACACCTTCAAGGTGTCGCAACGCCGGCTCCATGTCGTGAACAGCATCCTTGACCACGCTGGATGCCGGCCGATTCTTGGTTGACCTACTGGCTGCTCGCTGCGGTATTGCTCGCATTCCTCTTAGACGCACCGACCAATGCTTCCGTACGCTGTACGCCATGAAGTCCAGTCGAAAAAAATGACTGCTTTGCGCCGGTGGGTTCAACCGATCGTCGCAACACCTTTAATCTGAGAAGATGAGGAGGTGTCGCATGGTCACGTCACGGGTGTGGTTTACCGCAGAACAGAAGGTCG
>NZ_JBTMXA010000046.1:0-2509 GCF_054489545.1 Mesorhizobium sp. A556 | reverse complement strand
GAGTTCGACAGCTTGATCAACTCGTCGTCATTGTCCGGCGCACGCACGATCGGGATGATCGGCCCGAACGTTTCCTCCATGACAAGCTCGGACGAATGCGGCACGCGGTCGATGACGATGGGCGGCAGCAGCGCACCCTGGCGGCCGGGATTGTAGAGGATGTCGGCTCCCGCTTCCGCCGCCATGTGCACCCGGGCTTCGAACAGGGCGGCGGCCTTTTCGTGGACCACGGTGCCGAGATCGGTGGTGCGGTCCATCGGGTCGCCGAAGCGCAGCTTTTTGGCCCGCTCCAGCACCATCGGCACGAAGCGGTCGGCGATGCTTTCCTGCACCAGAATGCGCTTGACCGCCGTGCAGCGCTGGCCGGAATTCTTGGTCGCGCCGGCAACGGCGAGATCGGCAGCCTTCGCTAGATCGTCGTCCGACAAATCGTTGAGGATGATAAACGGGTCGTTGCCGCCAAGCTCCAGCACCTGGCGCTTGTAGCCAGCCTTGCCGGCGATCATCTTGCCCACCGGCACGCCGCCGGTGAAGGTGATCAGGTCGATGTTTTCGTTGGTGATCATCTCGTCGCCGATATCCTTCGGCCAGCCGGTGACGACCGACAGCATTTCCGGCGGCAGGCCGGCCTCGTAGAGAATGTCGGCCAGGATCAGCGCCGTCATCGGCGTCAGTTCGGTCGGCTTGACCACGATGCAGTTGTTGGTGGCGATGGCCGGCGCGACCTTGTGCGACACCATGTTGAGCGGATGGTTGAACGGCGTGATCGCCGAGATGGCGTTCAGCGGTTCGCGCGTCGTGAAGATCTTGCGCGCCTTGCCGTGCGGGGTGAGGTCGCAGGAGAAGATCTCGCCATCGTCCATGATGCACATCTGGCCGGTCAGCGTGAAGACGTCATAGGCGCGGCCGACCTCGTACAGCGAATCCTGCTTGGAGATGCCGAGTTCAAGCGTGACCAGATCGGAGATTTCCTCTTTGCGGGCGGCAAGCAGTTCGGCGGTCCTGAGCAGGATGCGCTGGCGCTCATAGCGCGTCAGTTTTGGCTGATAGGCGGCTGCAATGCGGAACGCCTCGCGTGCATGTTCCGCGCCGCCCGCCGGCACGGTGCCGATCACCGTGTCGTTCCAGGGATAGCGTACCTCGACGACGCCTTCGGCATCGACCTTTTTGCCGGCAATGCGCATCGGCTCGTGGCGGACTTTTATCGACGTTTCAGCTTTGGTCATGGCCATCACCTTTCAATTTCAGTTCGACGGCAGCGCCGCCGCCGTCACCGCGTAGAAGAACGCGTCGAAATTGCGCAAGCTCGGCGCATCCGGCTGGTCGGGCAGCACGCGGTTGGTGATGAACGGCACGCGCTGCTCGGTCAGGCCGCCATGCGAGCGCAGCGGCTCGTTCAGCGCCGCCAGGTCGTGGCGATGTTCGCTGGTGCCGATGGTCTTGTTCTCGGTCGAGATCATGACGATGTCGCCGATGCGGTCGGACGGCAGCTCAAAACGCTCGCAGGCGGTCGGATTATCGACCACCAGCATGATGCCTTCGACCTTGGCCAGCCGCGCCATGATGTCGGCCTGGTCCGCACCCTTCGGCAGATAGGCGGTGGCGAAAGACCCCAGCGCGCCGTGATGCACGACATAGGGATCGGTGATCGGCAGGATGACGCGGGCGGCATCCTTGCCCAGCCATTCGTCCAGAATGTCCTGCACATAGACGACGTCCGGCGAGCCGTCCTTATGATGCTTGGGCTTCATGCCGTGGTCGGCGGTGACAACGATAGCCGCCCCCAGCGCATCGAGTTCTGCCAGGTATTTGTCGAACATCTCGTAGAAGGCGTTCGCCTGTGGCACGCCCGGCGCATATTTGTGCTGCACATAGTCGGTCGTGGTCAGGTACATGACGTCCGGCTTGAACTCCTTCAAAAGCTGCACGCCGGCGGCGAAGACGAATTCCGACAGTTCGGCCGAATAGACTTCCGGCACGGCCAGTCCGAAATGTTTCGAGGCATTGTCGATGCCGTGTTCGGCGACCGTCGTGGTGTCGGACTTTTCCGCCGAGAAGCACAGCGCCCTGCCATCCTCGAACTTCAGGCCCTTGCCGAGCAGCGCGCGCAGCTTGTCCTTGGCGGTCACGACGGCGACCTTCGCGCCGGCGTCGTAAAAGGCGGAAAAGATGGTTGGCGCGCGCAGGAAGCGCGGGTCGTTCATCATCACTTCCTTGCCGGTCTCGCGCTCATAGAGATAGTTGCCGCAGATGCCGTGCACGGAAGGCGGGCGGCCGGTGGCGATCGACAGATTGTTCGGGTTGGTGAAGCTCGGGATGACCGAGTGGGCAAAGCGCACCGTGCCCTTCTGCTTGATCTTCACCAGCGCCGGCATCAGCCCCGCTTTTATCGCCTCATCCAGATAGGCCGGCTCGCAGCCGTCCAGGCAGATCGCAATCGCCGGAACGCGCGGCCAAGGATAATCCCGCCCATTGACGGAAACGGTGACGGGGGACATCTGATTCATGG
>NZ_JBTMXA010000045.1:0-2510 GCF_054489545.1 Mesorhizobium sp. A556 | reverse complement strand
TGAGAGCGGCGGTGCAAAAGTCGGCCACGGTAACGGCGCGCTAATCTCGCCGTAGGGGCGGAGTAAAATCCGGCCACCTATCTTCCTTCTGCATTGAACGCAGGAGGGACAAGGGGATCTACACCGTGGAATTATATCTGAAGGTTCGCTTGGCTGTTTCGGAAGGGATGAGCCGGCGTCAGGCTGCAAAGCATTTCAACATATCTCGCGACAGCGTTTCCAAGATGGTGTCGTATTCGACGCCGCCCGGCTATCAGCGTCAGTTGCCGATCCGGCGTCCCAAGCTGGATGCGTTCGTTTCAACCATCGAGCATTGGCTGGAGGAAGACCTGAAGGTGCCGCGCAAGCAGCGCCATACGGCCAAGCGGGTGTTCGACCGGCTCCGGGACGAGCGCGGGTTCACCGGCGGCTATACGATCATCAAGGACTACATGCGCGAGCGGGATCGGCGTCGCCAGGAGGTGTTCGTGCCGCTGTCGCATCCACCCGGCCATGCGCAGGCCGATTTCGGCGAGGCGATGGTGGTGATCGGCGGCGTGGAGCGCAAGGCGCACTTCTTCGTGCTTGACCTGCCGCATAGCGATGGCTGCTATGTGCGTGCCTACCCTGCGGCGGTGTCGGAGGCCTGGGTCGATGGCCACATCCATGCGTTTGCCTTCTTCGGGGCCGTGCCGCAATCGATCGTCTACGACAACGACCGATGCCTCGTGGCCAAGATACTGCCCGACGGCACGCGCAAGCGCGCCACTCTGTTCAGCGGGTTTCTGTCCCACTACCTGATCCGGGACCGTTATGGCCGTCCGGGGAAAGGCAACGACAAGGGGAACGTCGAGGGGCTCGTTGGCTATGCCCGTCGCAACTTCATGGTGCCGATCCCACAGTTTGCGACATGGGAGACGTTCAACGCCTGGCTGGAAGAGCAATGCCGCAAGCGCCAGCGCGACAGGCTGCGCGGCGAGAACGAGATGATCGGGGAACGGTTGCAGCGCGATCTTGCCGCGATGCGCGCGTTGCCGGCCTCGCCCTTCGATGCCTGTGATCAGGCCAGTGCCAAGGTAACAGCCCAGTCGCTTGTACGCTACAAGACCAACGACTATTCCGTCCCGGTCGCCTATGGCCATCAGGATGTCTGGGTCCGGGGCTATGTCGACGAGGTGGTGATCGGCTGCCGTGGCGAGATCATCGCTCGCCATCCGCGGAGCTGGGAACGGGAAGACGTCGTCTTCGATCCTCTCCATTACCTGCCGCTGATCGAGCAGAAGATCAATGCGCTGGATCAGGCCGCACCTCTCCAGGGCTGGGACCTGCCCCAAGAGTTCGCCACGCTGCGCCGGCTAATGGAAGGCCGCATGGCAAAACATGGCCGGCGGGAGTATGTGCAGGTTCTGCGCCTGCTAGAAAGCTTCGAGCTTGCCGATCTGCATGCGGCGGTAAAGCAGGCTCTCCAGCTCGGCGCGATCGGCTTCGATGCCGTCAAGCATCTGATCTTGTGCCGGGTGGAGCGCCGGCCGCCACGACTGGACCTGTCCATCTACCCATACCTGCCGAGGGCCACGGTCGAGACGACATCGGCGAAGGCCTATATGCGACTGCTTTCCGCGCATGGGGAGGAAGCGGCATGAGCACTGACGTGCCTGAGATCCTGCTCTCCCATTACCTCAAAACCCTCAAGCTTCCGACCTTCCAGCGCGAGTATCAGAAGTTGGCTCGGCTATGCGCCACCGAGGGCGTCGATCATGTCGGATATCTCACCCGGCTGTCCGAGCAGGAGATGATCGAACGGGACCGCCGCAAGGTTGAACGCCGCATCAAGGCGGCCAAGTTCCCTGTCGTCAAAAGCCTCGACAGCTTCGACTTTGCCGCCATTCCCAAGCTCAACAAGATGCAGGTGCTGGAACTGGCGCGTTGCGAATGGATCGAGCGTCGCGAGAATGTCATCGCCCTTGGTCCTTCCGGCACGGGCAAGACCCATGTGGCTCTCGGGCTCGGCCTGGCCGCATGCCAAAAGGGCATGTCCGTCGGCTTCACGACAGCCGCTGCGCTGGTCAGCGAGATGATGGAAGCGCGCGACGAGCGGCGTCTGCTTAGGTTCCAGAAACAGATGGCCGCTTACCAGCTTCTCATCATCGATGAGCTTGGCTTTGTGCCACTCTCCAAGACTGGCGCGGAATTACTCTTCGAGCTGATCTCGCAACGCTACGAACGGGGTGCCACCCTGATTACCAGCAACCTGCCATTTGACGAATGGACCGAAACGCTCGGATCTGAGCGCCTCACCGGCGCGCTGCTCGACCGCATCACCCACCACGTGAACATTCTCGAGATGAACGGCGACAGCTACCGTCTCGCCCAAAGCCGCGCCCGAAAGGCCGGCTGAAACACCCTCGCAAAATCGCCGCGTGCGTATGAGACCCCCGCTCGGGCTACGCCCTCCCGGCGGTCTCATACGCACGCAAACCGTGGCCTGGTTTTACTCCGCCCATTGGCCTGATTTTGCTCCGCCGTTGACA
>NZ_JBTMXA010000044.1:0-2752 GCF_054489545.1 Mesorhizobium sp. A556 | reverse complement strand
CGGCTGCGCAACCCGGACCAGCTTCGCCGGCCACACCGGCCGTAGCGCCAAGACCCGTCATGCACTAACATTAAACCCGGACCACCTCAGGGGGGCCGGCCACGCGAAAGCGGGGGAATATCACTCAACCGGTGGCTTGTTCTCACGCTCGCCGAAGCAATTTGAAGACCTCCAGCCAGAAATGATAGTCTTTCTGGCTTCCGTCGATACGAGCGTCGAGTGCGCAGTAGGCGGCCGCAAGTGTTGCCTCACAACCAAAAAGGTTGATCGCCGCTTCCGCAGCAACCTCCTTCGGCAACAATGCTATTTTTGTTTTGTCAAGACGACGAAGCGGTAGGTCATTTGCAAATTCACGCACACCGAATCTCCCACGATCCGGCGCAGGGTTCAGATTGTTGCCGGACGTTGGAACTCACATCGCGTAAGCCACGCTGACCGCAATTAACGGTTTCGATCGTGTCGTCCCTGGCAACCAGGGCTCTAAAAAAACCCGGCTATGCGGATGAGTATTCCAGATGGAATTGCAGTCTGCAAGCGTTGCTTGCCAAGCAAAAGGAAGACACACCGTCATAATCCGTCGACAAGCTTCCGCGCATCTATCGTTCTGGCCTGGGCCGAGACCGAGATTTCAAAATGGTCAGACTGTGCAACCTCTTTTATAAGGGACGGTCGAAAGGCAACGATGTTGATGCCCCTTCTCAGTCTAACGCTATCGTACAGAATTCCGTCCTCACCTGTGGCACGGATTGATTCTCCGAAAGCTTGCGAGGCGACATAATCGTCCGTCCGATAGAGTTCCGCCATCGGCGATTGAAAACCTCGGATATCGATATGGCTACCCTCCAGTCGGGCCGAATAAGCACGATAGGTCCGCGACAGATGGGGTATATGACGTGCAACCATCTCGCGGCGCAGGTGATGGCCGACCTCGGCAACAGATGTTCGGATATTGGCGGCGGCATACCAGGCACCCAGAGTGGCGGAGTTGAAGCGCATTCCGGTCGGTGCGACATGGAGAAAGGCAGCCATCACTACACTTGCATTGGCGCGCCCGTAGACCCACTCGCTCTGGGGAAGTCGGTTAATTCGCTCGGCAACGAAACGATCATTCGTCCAGCCTGCAAGCTCCATCACGGCAGCGAGATCGGCCGCTGTCGCGACTGTGTCGAATAATCCGATCGGCGGAAACCGGGAGGGAATAAGCCGGTATGTCGGCCGAGGCGCCGGAGATCTGGCAGGTGTCACGTTAGGACGATTTCCGCTTCGTCATATGGAGAGAAATCAATATCGGCCCCGTTCGGCTCCATGTACTGTCCACCCCTCGCCGCATCGAGAAAGCGGCGCACCGTCAGGAGCGCGTCCTGAGATCCGTTTGTTATGAGAGCTAGTGGCGGCTGGCCGCCGAAAACCATACCGTCATGCGGTCCCCTCAGCCACGATACGGCGTCACGCTCCGATGGATAGAGAATGCCCAAGCCCTGATGGATACCGAGAACGGCGGAGATGCGTGTGAGCACGTCAACATCCAGCGTAAAATCTTGGTGCTCCCGTGCCAGCTTCGCCCAGTTATGATAGCTAGAGCGGGATGGGTAGCCTAAGATCAGCCGCCGCTGCTGTTCATTGAGGCCCCACAGATCGGCGATCATCAAAAAGGTGCGCATCGCAGGTGCGCTTAGTCGCCGGCGGACAGAGGGCTCAAACCGCGAATAATCGAAGGGGCGGCGCACTTCCGGGCCGACGTCAGAATGTTTTGGTAGAGCTTGTGCCATATCTTATCTCTTGTCCGTATCTGGATATAGTCCAAACTTGGACATAAAACAAGCAAAATCAGACCAATTCCGCTTCCTCGCTGCAGCTCATTTGACTCCCGCAATTCGGCCGAGCCTTTCAATATGCTCGCGACAGATTTGTTCGATACACTGCTTGAGCAGGTTCGCCTGATCGATCAACCATTTGAGCGCTTCCTCGCTGAGGTCGTAGTGCTCGGAGTAGCGCGCTTTCACATAGGCTTCGTTGATCGTGTTGAACCAGGCCTTGTAGCGCTGCTGATCACGTGGCCAGGCTGCGGCAATGCGGCTATCCCGCCCCTCAGCCAGAGACCGGAGAAAGTTCAGATTATGTGAAGGCGGGCTGTAGTTGGTGAGGGTCAGAAGCAATAGCGCATAGGCCTGCTCGATTGATTGGTGCAAAAGGAAGGCCGCCTCCTTGGTCATCCCACCAGATACAGCTGCGTTTGACAGTTTCAAAAAATTTGCTGCTACACGCTGTCGGTTCTTAAAATGTGATTCAGCAACCGTGTGCTCGTCGACAGGCGTGAGAGGGCGCACTTCCGCCAAAGGTTCCTCATCCAGCTCATAGAGAACGATTCCGTCGCGCCGGATATCGGAGAAGAAATACTGGCCCTCTCGAAGCGCTGTGTTCACCTCTCTCCTGGAATGTACAATGAAGCTGACCGGCGTGTCGATGCCACGATCGCGTAGAAGCCGGTCGGCGGCCTTGTACCAATAAGCGGCAAAATCGGTGAGTTTCCGATTGTTGACGACGATCAACAGATCATAGTCTGACCGATAGCCCTTCATTGTATGGGGCTCATCCACCCACTCCCCACGGGCATACGATCCGAAGAGGATGATTTTCAGCACTCTCCCCTTGGTCTGCCCCCTGAAAAGTGGTCCTCCCTTATGTATGGCTTTTGAGCCGATGGAGGACTTAAGAAATGGCCAGAAAGAGACACAGTGCGGAAGAGATCGTC
>NZ_JBTMXA010000043.1:0-3248 GCF_054489545.1 Mesorhizobium sp. A556 | reverse complement strand
CTCGGGAATGCATGGTCATCGACTGTGCCGCCTCGCCTCTCGAGCCAGGCCAAGAGGCTGGCCCGTACGTCGCTGGTCAACTCGGACTGTACCGGGCGACCTGTCTTCTGCTGAACGACAATCGCACGCATGCGTATTTCCGACCCAGCGACCAAATCGCCAATCCTGATCTTGACCAAGTCGCAGCCGCGTAGCTTGCTGTCGATCGCCAGATCGAAAAGAGCACGGTCACGAACGCGCCCTTCACGATCGAGGAAGAATCGGATCGCCCAGATTTATTTTTGTGTGAAGGCCGCTTCGTGCCAACCGTCTTTCCAGCATTCCAAGCGGCTCGGCCCTGAATGGCAGTATCATATTGAGAGTAGCCCATTTCAGTTCTCCTTGACCTTGATTGGCCGATGGAGAAACGAATAACGCCCGAGCTACAGCTCCGGGGCCGATAGCTGCCTGTCCGGTTCTGGCTGAGAAACTGAGCAAGCTGCCGTTCGGGTAACGACCCCATTTCAGCTATTTCGGTCACCACCACCGTTTCCCGAAAGCCGTCGGTCTGATTTCGCAGGGACTGATGGTCAAGGGTGTCGATTGCAGCCGCAGTGCTCGGTTCTACCCTGTCTCTACCAGCATGTTTAGCGAGGTAGAGCTGCGCATCGGCCTTCTCGATTGCTGCGTCGACGGTTTTGAAGCCACTCAGGAAAAGCGCCCGAAAACATTCCGCTATTGCGCTGGATCGCGCTCGCACCGCGCCAAGCTTGAAGATCGACATCGAGAAGGCCGAAGAGGCAGCGATGGCTGTTTTGTAACCCAGATGCCTTGCCAGGAGGCAGACAACAACAAGGGGAGCGATGTCGCCTGTCATCCAGGTCTGCAACGCTCTCCAGCAAACGTGATTGGATAAAGACACCAGGAACATATAGTGAACATTACATGAAAAAAACGCTCCAAGACCGGTTGGCTATTCTGTCCGATGCGGCGAAATACGATGCCTCCTGCGCGTCGAGCGGTGGTGAAAAGCGCGATGCCACCAAGGGCGGTATCGGGTCGTCAGGCGGGACGGGTATTTGCCATGCCTACACGCCTGACGGTCGTTGCATTTCCTTGCTGAAAATCCTGATGACCAATTTCTGTATCTTCGACTGCGCCTATTGCATCAACCGCGTGTCGAGCAATGTCGAGCGGGCGCGCTTTTCTGTCGAAGAAGTGGTGACGCTCACCCTGGAGTTCTATCGCCGCAACTATATCGAGGGACTATTTTTGTCCTCCGGCATCATCCGCTCGCCCGATCAAACCATGGCGGACATGGTGCGCATCGCGCGGACCTTGCGCGAGCAGCATGACTTCAAGGGCTATATCCATCTCAAGACCATTCCTGATGCGGCGCCGGAACTGATCCGCGAAGCCGGGCTGTGGGCGGACCGCCTGTCGATCAATGTCGAGCTGCCACAGGACGCCAGCGTGCGCAAACTCGCTCCCGAAAAGCGACCGGAAACCATTCGAGCGGCCATGGCGCAGGTGCGGCTGGAGCAGGAGGCGGCCAAAGAGAAAAGCCATACGGGCCGCAAGGCGCAGCGCTTCGCACCGGCCGGGCAGAGCACGCAAATGATCATCGGCGCCGACGGGTCCGACGATGTCGCCATCCTCAATACCGCCACCCGGCTCTATAGCGGCTACCGGCTGAAGCGGGTCTACTACTCCGCGTTCAGCCCGATACCGGATGCCTCTTCAGCGCTCCCCTTGATCCAGCCCCCCTTGTTGCGGGAGCATCGGCTGTATCAGGCGGATTGGCTGATGCGCTTTTATGGATTTTCTGCCGAGGAGATTACCACCGGCACCGACAAGGGGCATCTTGATCTCGAGCTGGACCCCAAACTGGCCTGGGCGCTGCAACATCGCGCGCAATTTCCGCTGGACGTCAATTTGGCCTCGCGCGAGCAATTGCTGCGGGTGCCGGGGTTCGGCGTACGCACGGTGGATCGGATCATCGGGGCCCGTCGCCATGCGCTGTTGCGGTTCGACGATTTGATCCGCATCGGCGCATCGATGAACAAAGCCAAAGCCTTTATCCGCCTTTCCGATTGGTCGCCGCGGCATTTGACCGACAGTGCCAATCTGCGAGCCCGTTTCGCGCCGCCCCCGGAACAATTGACGCTGCTATGAGATTTGCCGTCGCACTGCCGCAACGCGACATGTTCGCCGCCTGGCGCGATGCGGCGCGACTGGCTATCAGCCATGGCATTGCACCGCACGATATTGACTGGAGCGGGCAAGCCGGACTGTTTGGCGGGGAACCGTTGCCGGACCTGCCAGGAGACCATGCTGCCCGTGTGCCAGCCGATTTTGTCCGGCTGGCGGGATTGGTGATCTGGCATTCGGCGCCGCAGCGCTGTGGTCTGCTGTATCAGGCGTTGTGGCGGCTTGATCAGCGCGATGGCGCACCGCTGTCGCAAGCCGACCCGCTGGGCCGCGAACTCGCGCTGATGGCGAAATCGGTGGGGCGCGACATTCACAAGATGCACGCATTTGTGCGTTTCCGTGAACTGCCAGCCGCTGGCGCCCGGCGCCGTTTTGGCGCGTGGTTCGAGCCGGACCATCACACGCTGGAGCCGGGGGCAGCGTTTTTCGTCAAGCGGTTCGCCGACATGGATTGGTTGATCGCCACGCCAGAGCTGACGGCTCGTTTTTCGGTCGGTGTGCTCAGCTATGAAGCAGGCGGTCGCCCGCCCGAGATCGCAGAGGATGCGTCAGAGGCACTCTGGGCCACCTATTTTGCCAATATTTTCAATCCGGCACGGGTCAAGTTGGACGCAATGCGGTCAGAGATGCCGAAGAAATATTGGCGGAACCTGCCCGAAACGCGCCTGATCCCTTCCATGCTGGCCGACGCCGAGGCGCGGGTGGAGCGGATGCGAGAGGCCGGCGCGAGTCAGCCCAGACCCGGCGCGGCAGCCATCTCCACCCGCTATCGCGCCGGCCTGCCCACGGCTATGGCGGTACCGTCCACTCTCGATGAGGCGCGTGAGGCGGCCATGCAATGCCGGCGCTGCAACCTCTGCGAAGCGGCAACGCAAACCGTGTGGGGCGAAGGCGATTCCAGTGCGCGGATGATGATCGTCGGCGAACAGGCGGGCAATCGGGAAGACCTTGCCGGGGCGATGTCACTTTAACTTGCGTTCGGGCGTGCCGAGGGAATTCGGCCTTACGGATTGATTTCAGGCCATGGTTCCCGTCACGGCTTTCCATTCCGCGATCGC
>NZ_JBTMXA010000042.1:0-3490 GCF_054489545.1 Mesorhizobium sp. A556 | reverse complement strand
CGATCCGATGTTTGCGTTCGAGATGGAACGCGTCAGGGCGCTGTCGGCAGACATGGAACGCATCCATCGCGGGATTGCACCCGAAGAGGTCGCTGATGGCAATATCCCAATCCTTGACCGCTGGGTGCTTGGGCGGCGGACGGTGCCCTGCTTGATGGGTCTTTCGACGGGCCACCCGGAACTTCCCGGCCAAGGCCGACTGACTACGACGTCGGATCTTTGGCTGTTGTCCAAGGACATGAGCTGGGCGCGAACGCTGTCTCGTTGGTACAGGCTGGGGCGCCCCGGCGAACTGTCCGACTTCGCTTCGTGAGTGTCGGTCATGACGGAGAAGAATCCGGATATCGAGCGCCATTTCGAGCGGCGGATGAAAGCCGCCAAGATTGGGCTGCATCTGCCCAGCGAAGAAGAATTGCTTCGCGGAATGGCATTCTTCGACGACGAGCTTCGCAGCGACATCCGTGAATATGCCAGCCGCCTTACGCGGCGCATGAAAAGGCGCGGCCGTGAAGAACTCGCTCCTCTGATCGCCTGTCTCGATGATCTGGCGGTCGAGCAAACCGAGGAAAGTGTGCAGGCCGTGGAAACGGTCCTCGAGAGCACAATTCCTGTGAAAGGAATTCCGATCGAGGCCTGTAGGCTGCGCGTCCAGGTTTACCTTGCCGGATTTGGCTTGCCGGGAGCCGCCGGCGTGATTGCCGGTGAGATCGCGGCATTGGCCCTGCATGACGTCCAGCATGGCGACAACCGCCGAATGCTGTGGCGCGCACTGTCATGGAGTGTGCTCGCACGAACGCTGCGTGAAGTCCAAAGGGACGACATCTTTCATGCCTCCCGATATTCGATGCTTCGGATGCGGCGCGGCTATGAACGGGAATTTGAAGCGGCGATTCTGCGCCCAGAACCTGCGGTCGAAAAAGCGAAATCACCTTCGTCCGATGATGAATATGACGCCGATCTGTTCGCGGACGAAGACGACGCAGCGGATGGTGCCGATGCCGACGACTACATTGTTGTCATCCCTTCCATCGGCAACGAAACGACGTCGGAAGGAAAACGCGTCACTGTTGAATATCATAAATACGTGCAACGGCGATTGCCGCTGGCGCGGGTGCCGGATCTGGCTACTGCGCGCAGGGTGTTGCTGGCGGAGTTTCCCTATGCCGCTTCGGTGATCGATACCATCCTGTGGGGGCTCGTCGGCCGCAAATACACCCACATGCGGCCGACCATTCTTGTCGGACCACCAGGATGCGGCAAGACCCGCCTTGCCAGGCGATTGTTCGAGGAACTCAAGGTTCCCTATGAACTGATTTCGTGTGGCGGCTTAAGCGACAGTGCGATTGGCGGCACGCCTCGGCGATGGTCGTCCGGAGAACCCAGCCTCCCGATTATGGCGGTACGTCAGCACGAAAGTGCCGGACCAGCCATCATTCTGGACGAGGCCGAGAAGATCGGCACCGGACGCCACAACGGCAATGTCCATGACGTCCTGATCGGCTTGCTTGAACCCCAGACATCGTCACGTTGGTCGGATCCATACATCGAAGCGAACTGTGATCTCTCCAATGTCATCTGGTTGATGACCGCCAATGCAACGCAAGGCATTCCGGCCGTTCTCAGGGACAGATGCCGAATCCTGTCGTTTCCCGTTCCAGGAGCCGACCAGCTTGAATTCCTTGCACCAAGTATTCTCGAGCGTCTCTACCTTGATACCGGGCACGATCGACGCTGGGCGGCGCCGCTACAGGAGTTTGAGATCGAGGCATTGAGAACGGCCTGGCCTGGCGGATCAATCCGAAAACTGGAGCGGTTCATCGAAGTCCTGGTTGAAGCCCGCGAGCGCAACCGCCCGCGACAATGATCGATGAGGAAAGGATTGGAATCAACATGTCCAAGAACGATCCGACAGCAAACGGCCAGCGGATACGTGGTACGTCGCGGCGGCGTAAAAAGAAGAGAATGGAGGTCGCGGCCGTCACGCCTGCGGTCGAACCCGGTTGTCCGCGCCAAGGACCAGCAGAGCCGCTCGCCATCGACCGCCATTCCGATGATCTCCAGATCGTGCGGACGCTAGAACTCGAACTCCGCATGGCGGTTCACGAAGCCGGCCATGCGGTGGCGCGGCTTCACCTGGATATCGGGACGATCGTGAAAATCACCATCGAAGCGCCGGAAGGCGGCTATGTCGCCGGCACCATGCCAGGACCCGGTGAACAGACCGAGGAGATGCTGACCGGAGTTCTGATCGCGGCACTTGCCGGCCGTGCGGCGGAAGAGGTCATTATTGAGTCGGTAGTTGCCGGGTCAGGATCCGAAAGGAGTGATCTGGCGTGCGCCACAGCGCTTGCTCTCGATATGGAAACTACCATGGGTTTTTCCAAACGATGGCCGCTGCTTCATCGAAAAGTCGAGGATCGCGGGGCGATCTTCGCCATGGACCATGAACTCGCGGAACGGGTCCACGCAAGATTGGCGAGTGCTTCAACCGTCGCCCGCAAGTTGATTGCCGCGCATCAGCGGACGGTCGATTTCCTTGGCGATGTTCTGATGCAGCGAAAGACACTGGAAGGACAGGAACTCGAAGCGGTGCTGGAGCAAGTGAGACATCGCTTGGCGCCGCCACCCGGCTGATCAGGCCACCGACCGCAACAATCAATGCACGTCCGCGAACCAAAAATTCGTGGATCGCTTTGTTGCGCCCGCATGAATGAAACACAGGATTCGATCCCATGAAAATCTGGGTGTTTTCCGATCTCCATCTCGAATATGCCGATTTGCGGCAACCATTGGTCATTCCGAACGCCGACGTCTGCATCGTCGCCGGAGACCTTTGCCGCGCGGCCGCAAACGGCGCACACTGGCTGGCGAAACACATCGCACCCTCGATGCCGTGCATCTACGTTGCCGGAAACCATGAATTCTACAAGGGCTCGATCCGCGAAGGGCTCGAGGACGGGCACGCCGCGGCCACACAATTCCCGGATGTCCATTTCCTGGAGAACGAATTTGTCGTGATCGACAGTGTTCGTTTCATCGGCGCCACGCTCTGGACAGACTATCGGATCGAAGGACATCGTGAACTGGCGATGTTCAACGCCCGTGAGCGCATGAATGATCATAAGCAGATCGCCAAGCAGCGGAATCCTTGGCAGCGTTTTGTCCCGGAAACCGCATATAGTATGCATCGGGATTCCAGGCGGTTTATCGACACGGCCTTGAGGGCCGATCCGATCACGACCATCGTTGTGACGCACCACCTTCCTCACGCGCGTTCTGTTCCGCCGCGTTTCAAGGGTGATCTGCTGAATGCCGCCTATGCGAGCGATCTGTCCGACGTGATCGAGAGCGGACACCCCGCGCTATGGGTCCATGGGCATACCCATGATAGCTGCGACTACAAGATTGGCGACACGCGTATCGTCTGCAATCCCCGCGGCTATGATGATGAAAACGTCAATTTCGATCCGGTGCTTACGGTGCGGGTGTA
>NZ_JBTMXA010000041.1:0-3616 GCF_054489545.1 Mesorhizobium sp. A556 | reverse complement strand
GCCGACATTTCCGCACCCGCCGAGCGTGGTATATTTGCCATACTCTCGTTGTACGTATGAT
Organism: Mesorhizobium sp. A556; assembly: GCF_054489545.1. Taxonomy (NCBI): domain Bacteria; kingdom Pseudomonadati; phylum Pseudomonadota; class Alphaproteobacteria; order Hyphomicrobiales; family Phyllobacteriaceae; genus Mesorhizobium; species Mesorhizobium sp. A556. The sequence continues at coordinate 3,555 of NZ_JBTMXA010000041.1, read as the reverse complement.
CTCTTAAAGAGCGTTCAATTCAATCAAGAAAATTGTTTCAAATTTTCTATAGATGAGCAAAACTGGACGGGGGGATGAGTGGAATTTTCGCCTGAACGCGGCATGAAAGCCGGGAACAGGAGAGACCATGACGAAACGTCCCCGCCGTAACCACAGCCCCGAATTCAAGGCAAAGGTGGCTGTTGTCGCGATCCCCGGCGAGAAGACCCTGGTCGAGCTGTCGCAGCAATATTAAGCAATGGAATGACCTGCTTCTAGTGGGCGCGTCCGAAGGGTTCGCGCGAGAATGGCTTCCAGAAGCGTCGTCTTGCCGCTTGAAAGGGGACCGACGATGGCGATGCATTTCGGCCCCGCGCGTCGTCCTCAGGCGCGATTACCCATGGCTGGACCTCCACTCGGCGTTTCTCCAAGGAGCGGCGGCCGGCTCGTTTGGCCATCGCGGGCGGTATTCCCTCGTTTGGAGGCATCGTCATATGGGTTTGACAGCGGGGCAAGGAAAATAGAGCCTAGCAAACCGGTCTTGCGCAGTCGCCGGGAGACAGGCGGCGGCGCTACGGGCATCACGAACTGAGGAGTACGTCCATGTCGGCAGAAATGGAACATCTGAGCGGTCTCGTTGTAGTGGGCAGGCTGTCGCGGCGCGACTTTCTCGGCCGTGCCGCCGTACTTGGCGTCACCGCGCTTTCCGCCAATGCCTTACTGGCCGGTACCGCGCGGGCGCAGGCACCGGCGAAGGGTGGCACGTTGAAGGCCGGGATGGTCGGAGGCGGCGCTACCGACAGCCTCGACCCCGGCACATGGACCAACCAGATACCCTACACGTTCGGCCGCTGCTGGGGCGAACAGATGCTGGACGTGACGCCGAGCGGCGAGATCGAGCCCAAGCTGGCCGAATCTTACGACTCTTCCCCCGATGCCAAGGTCTGGACCTTCAAGATACGCAAGGGCGTGACCTTTCACAACGGCAAGGACCTGACGCCGCAGGACATCGTGGCGACATTGGAGCGCCATGGCGATGCCGATTCCAAATCCGCGGCTCTGCCTTTCCTGACCGGGTTCGAAAGCGTGAAGGTGGATGGCGACAACGTCGTCATCACGCTGAAGGAGCCCAATGCGGACCTTCCCTATGTGGCGGCCGACTATCATCTGATGATCCAGCCGAACGGCGGCCGGGATGATCCGATCGCCGGTATCGGCACAGGCCCATACAGAATAGCGGTCAACAATCCCGGCGTGCGCCATGTCGGTGAGAAATACGAAAGCTACTGGCGCGAAGAACGCGGCCATGCCGACCAGATCGAGATCACCGTCATTAACGACGCCACCGCCCGCTCGGCCGCGCTCCAGGGTGGGCAGGTCGATCTCATTAATCGCGTCGAGCCGAAGATCGTCAAGCTTCTGGAACGCGCGGCGGGCGTCACAATCCGCAACGTGCCGGGCAAGGGCCATTACGTCTTCATCATGCACTGCAACACCGCGCCGTTCGACAACAACGACCTACGGCTGGCGCTCAAATATGCCGTCGACCGCGACGAGATGGTGCAGAAGATCCTCAGCGGCTACGGCACGGTCGGCAACGACATGCCGGTCATGAAGGCCTATGCACTGTTTTCCGACGATATCGAGCAGCGCAAGTTCGATCCCGACAAAGCCGCCTTCCACTACAAGAAGTCGGGCCATACGGGATCGGTTCTGTTGCGCACGTCGGATGTAGCGTTTCCCGGCGCCGTCGATGCCGCCCAGCTTTACCAGCAAAGCGCCGCCAAATGCGGCATCACGCTCGACATCAGGCGCGAACCCGGTGACGGCTACTGGACGGAAGTGTGGAACAAGCAGCCGTTTTCCATGTCCTACTGGACAGGCCGCCCGACGCAGGACCAGGTCTATTCGCTTGCCTATCTGAAGGATGCCGAATGGAACGACACACGTTTCTTCCGCGACGATTTCGACAAGCTGATCATCGGCGCCCGCGCCGAACTCGACCCGGCCAAGCGCAAGGTCATGTACCGGCAAGCCGGTACGATCCTGCGCGACGAAGGCGGTGTCATCGTGCCGATGTTCAACAATTACATCGATGCCAGCGGCCCCAGGGTCGGCGGCTGGGTGGACGATCCGAACGGCGAATTGATGGGCAGTCACGCGCTGACCAAATGCTGGGTGAACGCATAGGCCATCGGGCCTCTCATGGGCCTGGTGGTCGCCGGTGCAACGGAAAGGAATGCAAGGGCACTGTAAACTTAACGTGCTTGGTCGAGAATTGGCAGGCATCCGGTGTTCAAGCGGCTTGGGGCCTCATGCTTGGAGCCAGGAGATCGGAGCCTCTCCGATGACATGCCCCAGGGAATCTGCTTTTGGACTCGGCATGTCGGGCGACTGGTGACCGCCTTGCGGTCGAAACCCTGCCGGATCGCGAATCCAACGCCGCGCCATCAAACAAGATCAGGTAGACATAGGCGGCACCGCCTTGTCTTGGGCCGACTCCGAGGCTTTTGCAGCCCTAATGCCTACAGGGAAATGCGATCGTATCGGGAGGCCTGTCGCGCACGGCCCGGTCATCTTCGACCGCGGTATTCCCGACGTTATCGGTTAGGTGTTCCGCGGAAGTAGACCAAATAGCATCCGCGGTCAGAGTTTCTATCTGCGGAAATCCAGGCGACCTCCGGCGTGACGCCCGTCGATCCTTTGATCGTTTACCACGATGCCAACCCACGGAACCTTAATCTCAGGAGAGGTCAGATTGATGTACTTTCCAACGAGCCTATCCGGCTCTTTACAACGCGCTTCGATCAAGCCCCGCCGCGCGCCATTGTCCCAATCAAATAGAAAATAGATCCTGTCTCCAACCAGTTTTGCTTCCCCTCGGCCCGGCTTCCACTTCGCCTTGGTATCGTCGGGGATCGTGGGATCCGGCCCACCGTTCCAGCGACTGCACCACTTGCCTTCGATCGTGTCGTTCATGTCTTGCTTTGTGTCCCTGAACCAGACCGACGCGTTTTCATCGTTCGCTGACCCATCGAGATTTGCGGTCGCAGCGAACTCTTCGACCTGCCTATCGAACGGGTCGGGGACATCCATCACGCCGTAGGGATTTCGCATCTTGTCGACTGTTTCGTTGTGAGCTTTTCGGCTTTGTTGATTGTCCGACGTCATTCTACAAACTCCTGCCGCGGTCGGGATTGAGAGGACAGTACCCGCTGAGATCAGCCGCAACACCCGTTTCTTGCGCTAAACTAGATTGGTCCGAGATGGGGTCGGTTGCCGAATGGCAGCTATCCGCCCACTTGGCTCCGGTAGCGGACTGGCGGGAAACGGCCCCGACCATGCCGACAGTTGGATGCGCCAGGAACGGCAGCTTTCGGAGAACCGTCAGTGACCTAGGATCGACAGAGATGAGGTCGGAAGTAGACGTTCCACGATCGCGGTTGGCAACGGGCCCTTGGAAGGGCTCAACTTGGGTGGGAAGCCGTCAGTCTGCTTTTGATCAGCCTCTGCAGAAAGCTGACGTAGCTCTAGTTGCTTGGAAAAATGCGCCCAGCTCGATGGCCAGCTCTTCAG
>NZ_JBTMXA010000040.1:0-4214 GCF_054489545.1 Mesorhizobium sp. A556 | reverse complement strand
CTCCTCCTCGATGCCGTCGGTCGTTCCGACGCCAAGGTCGGAGGGAATGCAGCCGTCGATGGTATTGAGGACGAATACCGATTTCCATTCCTGACCCTTGGCCTCGCGGGCGTAGCCGGCGAGCTGGCCGTAGTGCCGGATGCGGTGGAAGCCACGAGGCAGGACATGGATGAGGAAGCGGCGGATGAGCTCGTCGGTGGCCAGCGTCATAATCTGCTGGCGGTCAGCGCTGTCGCGGCGATAGTCCTTGTAGCGGAAGGCATGACTTTAAGTGGCAAGCTTTTCCTCGGCCAGAGCGTTGGCGTCCTCCAGAAGCTCGAAAAGGGCATGCATGGCTTCGTCGGGCGGGGTCGAACCTGCCTTGGCAGATTCGATGCTGTTTGCGGCAACATAATAGAGTGGGGGCTTCGCCCTGCATGCGGCCAGCTTTCGAGAAATATCTGCGCTTCTTCGACAGAGCCGATCGGACGAATGCCGAACTCACCATCCTTGGCCCAGATACTCGCGCTGAAGTTCTTCATGGGCTTACCTCTCATGCAACACGCGAACTAAACGCCGGAGCGCGGGGGAGGTTGCATGACCATCGAGCGCAAGGCGCGTGAAGCCTACGACCGCGAGAACCCATGGTGGCCGATGTCCGAGGCCAAGCCGTACGGCACTGTCGGCGAACTGCTGTTCAACGACATGGCTGGGAACTTCAACGCCGACGCCTACCGCTATCTCCTGGACCATGACGTGATTGGTATCGGATCGACCCACCGGGCCGCGTCTAGGCGATCATCGTGAGCGGGGCCTACGCTGCGGTGTTCATGGCTTCCCCCTGTCGCAAATCATGTCGCGGGATTCTACCCTTGCGACAAAAGGCTGGCCCTCTGTCCGTCATGTCACTGAGACCTTTCCACCCGAATGTCTGGCCCCGCCATAGGCCGCAAGAACAGCTCCTGCGAAATAGATCATCAGACCCGTCATCGTGGCCTGTGCGTAAGCCACGCGGCCTTCACCGATCTGAAACAGGAAAACGAACAGTGGACCGAGCGCCGTGATCGCGGCCAGTGTCAGGGTGGACATCAGCGATATCGCCTTCTGCATCGCAAAGACCGGAAACGCCATGATCGCGAAGCCGATCACGACAACAGCGAGTAGCCCGCTTGGATCGACCGGACTTTTCCCATCAAGGCCGAGCCATGCGGCCGAAAGCGCCACCACTATGTAGAGCGGAAACCGCAGCGCATATTGCGCAACCGGTGCGATGCCGAGGCGGTCGAGCCTCCGGCTGTAGATCATCATCGCCGCGAGACTGACGGCAGACACACAGGTCAGCAGCAGTCCGACCATCGCGGCAGTCCAGCCGCCTCGCACGAAGCCTGATTGTCCAAGCAGCGTGATCGCCGCCAGATAACCAACGCCGATCACCACAGTGATCAGGCCGACGCCTTCGACCCGGTTGCGCAACGGTGACGCTTCCGGAACCCCGCAAGCCGCGGCAATCACGATGGCAATGGGAACCAGCCCTGAAAACACGGTGAAGACCACAGCTGGTTCGATCATTTGAAGCGCGAAGAAATATGCGATCCAGACAAGGGCCGTCGAGAGATTTAACCCGAGCAGGCTGGCTCTGTTGGCCCACGCAATTCTCAATTGCTCCGGGGCCCGCACCTTCGCCCAGATCAGCGTTCCGGCAGCCGTGAATCCAAAGACTGCCCCGCCGATCAGGAACGAGTCGTAGTCCTGAAACACGCCACCAAAAAACACGGCCTGTGCCGCTTCCAGGATCACAAAGGAGAAGGCCCAGATCAGCCCGAGCGTTGCGTTATCCATCGTCTCACCACACCGATTTTCTATTTTGATACGGCGAAAGCCGCGGCTAGGGTGGTCAAAATATCCGAAAGAATGGCGAATCAGCCCACCGGAGGCGCTGCATATGGATGAACTGGACCTCCGGATCGTGGCCGCGCTTCAGGCAGACGGTACGCTCACCAAGGCGGAGCTGGCAGAGGCGGTTGGCTCGACGCCTTCGACCTGCCTACGCCGAGTCGCGGAGCTGCGGCGAACAGGCGTCCTGAAAGCCTGCGTCTATCTCGCGGACCCGGCCAAACTCGGGCGCAGCATTCGGGCTATCGTCACTGTCACGACGCGCAACCACACCAAGGACGTGCGGTCGTCCTTCGCCGCGCGCGTTTCAGAGGAACCGGCGATCACCCAAGCGTTCGGTGTCACTGGCGATCTGGACGCGGTGCTGATCGGGCATTTCGGCGACATGGAAGAATATCAGGCGTTCTGTGACCGGCTCTTCGACAGTGATCCGGACGTGGTCCGCTACACGACGCTGTTCGCCGTCGAAACCTATAAGGAGACGACGAAGATTACGCCTCGAGACGCTACCCCCAAATGATCGGCTCCGACTCCTTTGCGAGGAAGGGCAAGCCTGCAGGCAGTTCGGACCGCATTGCCATTCCCGTCGCGGCCGACAGAGACAAGGACCGCGAGGTCGCGATGACGCTCGTAGAGGATTCAGGCCTCGACGCCGTCTACTCTGGCACCATCGCGGATTCCTGGCGGCAGCAGCCGGGCGCTCCTGCCTATTGCACCGATCTCACACGCGACGAGATGCCAGATGCGCTGGCAGCGGCCGATAAAGCTCGCCTTCCCAGGCGGCGCGATCTTGCGGTTGGGGCCTTCCTCGAGAGGATGGGAGACCCGAAGATGAACCCGGACGCTGATTTCGGGGTCCGTGTAAGTCGGACATTGTTCATGTAGTATCCAATCCTCCGGCGATCACGACTGGGCGGCGGAGGCATCCTAATCTGAATACGCAGGTAATAATGTCTACCGCTCAGCCATTACAGCCCGCTCCATCCTGTAACCAAGGAGGTTCCTCGTGCCTTTAGCAATCCGACTAACCGAGACCGGCGGTCCCGATGTACTGCACGCCACTGAAATTGATGCCGTCGCGCCGGGTCCGAATGAAGTTGTTATCGATCACAAAGCCATTGGCGTGAACTACCTCGACATCACGCAGAGAAATGGCGCGGTGAAGATACCTTTGCCGTCCGGTCTCGGGCTTGAGGCTGCCGGAGTTGTCAGCGCGGTCGGTGCGGGTGTGACGGATTTCAAGGTCGGAGATCGGGCCGCCTACATCCTGGGACCTGTAGGAGCCTATTCCGAGAGCCGCACCATTTCCGCGGATCGGGTCGTCCCGCTGCCTGATGGGGTTTCTTTCGAAACCGCAGCGACCGTCCTTTTCAAGGGCATTACGGCGCAGTACCTCCTGAAATCAACCTACGCGGTCGGCCAGGGTACAGTCGTGTTGCTTTACGGCGTAGGGGGAGCGCTCGGCCAGATCATGGCACCTTGGGCAAAGCACCTTGGGGCGACGGTGATCGGTGTCGTTTCGAAGGAGTCGAGCGTGGACCGAGCGCGTACGCTTGGATGCGACGATGTCCTGGTTTGGGGGCAAGGTGATCTCGCCGAGAAAGTCGCAGCCCTCACCGATGGCCACAAGGCCGATGTCGTCTACGACGGCGTCGGCAAGCTCACCTTCGAGGCTTCCATAAACAGTCTGCGCCCGCGTGGGCTGATGGTGTCCTTCGGGGCCTCCACCGGCGCACCTCCGCCCGTCGAAGTAGGCACGCTGAACGCCAAGGGCTCGTTGTATCTTACTCGTCCAGGGCTCGCAGCCCATGCGACTGAGGCGACTGAATACAGGGAACGAGCGGCAGATGTTCTCGATGCAGCCATGACGGGTGTATTCTCAACGGCGTTTTGGAAGGAGTTCCCCCTCAGGGAGGCCGCCGCCGCCCATGAAGCCATCGAAAGCGGCCAATCCAATGGGCCGGTGATACTTAGACCGTAACCGCGCGGAGCGGCTACGCTTCGCGCCCATCCCTGTTAAGTTATCATGGCCGATTGTGGCGCGAAGCCGTCATCACCTACACCGATAAAATGTCCGCTTTCGGTGAGATGCCAGGGCCGCCGTTTCGACCGATATGCCGAACTGCAGCTTTCCTCAGAGCAATACCTGATACCAGACAGTCAGGTAGCGGCCCATATCCGAGATGGGAAATCATTTCCCACGTGGAAGCATCTGGGGCGACGTCTAGGTCACCTATTGGGTGGGAAGCGGACAGGCAGGTTTTGGGCAGCTGCGCCGGGAACGCTGTCCTTCACTTGGTCAATGAGCTTCGGCGGCAACGCGCCTCAAATACGACGCCCAA
>NZ_JBTMXA010000004.1:0-372453 GCF_054489545.1 Mesorhizobium sp. A556 | reverse complement strand
AGTTCGTCACCGATCTGTTCCGCAATGTGTGGATGGACCAGATCGTCATCGACGATCTGGAAGTGCATATGGCGGGCGCGCCGGCCTGGCTGGAATTCGACGATACCGGCACGATCCTGGTACAGTTCCACACCGTGCGCCCGGGCGAATACAGCTGGTCGATCCCCGATCTGAAGGACAAGGGTATGTCGGGAAAGATCACGATCAAGTGACGCTGGCCGGAGACGGTCAGGCTATGACGGTTTCATCGGAAGGCGTCATAGTGCGCATCGCGCCATAAGGAACAACCGCGTGCAGCATGTGAGGACACAAGGAGAAGGCGTGACGGCAGCACTCGAGGTTGCCGCCGTCAGCCATTTTTATGGCCAGAAGCAAGCGCTCGACGCCGTCTCTTTCTCGATCGCCCCGGCGACTTTTACCGTCCTTCTGGGCCTCAACGGGGCCGGCAAGACCACGCTGTTCTCGCTGATCAGCCATCTTTACGATACCCGCCAAGGCTCGATCCGTATCTTCGGCCACGACATCAGCCGCACTTCCGGCGAAGCATTGCGGCGTGTCGGCATCGTCTTCCAGGCGCGCACGCTCGATCTCGATCTCACCGTCCACCAGAACCTCGCCTACCACGCCGCGCTGCATGGCATCGGCAGCCGCGAAGCCAGGCAGCGCATCGGGGCGCTGCTGGAAACGGTCGATATGCAAGGCCGTCAGCACGACAAGGCGCGCAGTCTTTCGGGCGGCCAGATGCGCCGCATCGAGATCGCCAGAGCCCTACTGCACCGCCCGTCGCTGCTTCTGCTCGACGAGGCGACGGTCGGGCTCGACATTCAATCCCGCGCCGGCATTCTCGCCACCATCCGCAAGCTTGTCGAAACCGAGGGGATCGGCGTTTTGTGGGCCACGCATCTGATCGACGAGGTCGAGATCGGCGACGACGGCGTGGTGTTGCGGCAAGGCAGGCTGGTAGCCAAGGGCAAGATGTCCGATGTCGTCGCCGCCACCGGCGCCGGGTCGATCCGCGCGGCCTTTTCAAAGCTCAGCGGGATCGAACCAGCGGAACTGATGCCATGAGCAACCCAGGAACAAGCAAGCCGGGAATGCCCGAACAGGCCATCGACGCGGTCGCGGTGCGGTCCGAACCGTTCGGCCTGCAACACTATCTCATTTGCCTCAAGGGCATCGTGCTGCGTGAGTTGCTGCGCTTCCTGCATCAACGCGAGCGCTTCATCTCCTCGCTGGTGCGGCCGCTGATCTGGCTGTTCATTTTCGCCGCCGGATTCCGCCAGGTGCTCGGCGTGTCGATCATCCCGCCCTACAAGACATATGTTCTCTACGAGGTCTACATCACGCCAGGCCTTTGCGGCATGATCCTGTTGTTTGCCGGCATGCAGTCGTCGCTGTCGATGGTCTACGACCGCGAAATGGGCAATATGCGCACGCTGCTGGTCAGCCCGTTTCCGCGCTGGTTCCTGCTGGTGTCGAAGATGCTCGCAGGCGTGTCCGTATCCATCGCGCAGGTCTACGCGTTTCTGCTGGTCGCCTGGTTCTGGGGGGTCAAGGGGCCGCCGCTCGGCTATCTGTTCATCCTGCCGGCGCTGTTCCTGTCCGGCACGATGCTGTGCGCGCTCGGGCTGCTTTTGTCTTCGATGATAAAACAACTCGAGAATTTCGCCGGCATCATGAATTTCGTGATCTTTCCGGCCTATTTCGCCTCTCCGGCACTTTATCCCTTGTGGCGAATTCAGGAGGCGAGCCCCCTGCTCTACAAGATTTGCCTGGCCAATCCGTTTACCTATGCGGTCGAACTGATCCGGTTTGCGTTCTACGGTCAGCTTGACCTGGTATCGCTGGGCGTGGTTACCGGCTGCATGCTGCTGTTTCTTGGCGGCGCCATTGTCGCCTACGACCCTTCACGCGGCTTGATGAGCCGCAAACACGACACGGGAGGAAATGCCTGATGGCACGGATCGTTCATGTCGGCGGCCTGATTGCGGTTGCCCTGTTCCTGACGACGGCAAACGCCGGCGCGGCCAATGCCGACCCCGACTGGCCCTGCATCCAGCGCAAGGTGCCGCAACTTTCTCCCGGCCAGTTCTGGAACGGGCCGGAACTGCCTGAGACGGCGAAGGACTGGGCGAAGGATGCCGGCGTTTCAGCCTTGGTGGAGGAGGTGGCGGCGCGGCGCGTGCCGCTTGAAGAAGCCGAGAAGAAAATCGGCGACTTCGCAAGCGCCTTGCCGGCGGATCAGCGTGAGCCGCGCCTGACGATGCTCGTGCAGGGTCTGTTCGACCATATGAGCGCCGAGCGCTCTCACGTCATGACCGGGATAAGCCGTTATGCCCACAAGCAGATCGAAATGGCGGCACAGTTGCGCAAGACTTCGTCAGCGGTCGATGCGCTGCGTGAAAAGCCCGATGCAAATCCCGACGCCGTCGAGCGGCAAACCGATCAACTGACCTTTGCCACCCGGATCTACCAGGAGCGCGTGCAATCGCTGACCTATGTCTGCGATGTGCCGACGATCATCGAGCAACGGCTTTACCAACTGGACAAGACGATCGCGCAGATACTGGCGAAGAAGTAGCCTTCTCCGGGAGGCTATCGGCCATGCGTCCGCCGAGACGCACGGCCGATTGTCATTCTGTGCCGGCTATTTTTGGGCCGGCTACTTCGAAAACTGTTTCAGGTAGGCGATGACGTTGGCTACGTCCTCGTCCTTCTTGAGGCCAGCGAAAGCCATCTTGTTGCCCTTGATCGCCGCCTTGGGGTCGTGAAGATAGGTCGCCAGCGTTGCGTCATCCCATTTGGTCCCGGATTTTCCAGCCTCGATCATGGCCGGGGAATATTTGAACCCTTCATGGGTGCCGGCCACCCGCCCAATCACGTGGTTCAGGGACGGCCCGACCTTGTTCTTGTCCGTATCGGCGACATGGCAAGCCTTGCACTTGGCAAAGACCTTCTCACCCGCCGCGGCATCCTGGGCCTGGGCTTGCCCGGCAATTCCGACCGCTGCGGACAAGGCAGCAAAAAACACTAACGCGCGCATGGTATCTCCTCACTGATCGTCATGGTGCCCTAGACGATTGAACACGCCGATGCCTCGATACGACCGGGCGACGGCACCTTCAAGCCAAAAGGCTAACCCCCGGGCCGGGTAAGTCAACAGGATATGAATTTTGCACCTGCAACGAGCCGCCCCCCGGCCTTTCGTCCTGTTGACGCTTTTTGGACGAGCGCGTAGCCTCAAGCGGTTCCATTTCCCGTCGGGCACCTCGGGAACTGACAGTCGGCGAAATTGCCGAAGCGAAATTGCCGAAACAAGCGCCCTCGAACGCGTGGCAGGTGCTGCAATGAACATGATCGACCTGATCCTGACGGTTTGCCTGAGCACGAACCCAAGCAACTGCCGGGAGGAGCACCTGTATTTCGAGAGCCGGGGCTCGCTGCTGCAATGCATGTTCCTGGCTCCGAGCGAAATCGCGAAATGGTCAGAGCAGCACCCGACCAGGAAGGTCATGCGCTGGCGTTGCGCCTTCCCCAGCAAGGAGCGGTCGATCTGATCATCGGCGGACCGGAAGAAACGGGGCGGACCGGAAGGAAAGGCATGAATATTTCCCGACGCGCGGTACTTGGCATTGCCGCCTTAACGACGGCCACGGCCCTGGTCGCCAGGCCCGCCGCGTCTATCGCGGCGCCGCCGATACGGATCGGCGTGCTGAAATTCGGAACCGTGAGTTGGGAACTCGACACGCTGAAACAGCACGTCTTCGATACCGCCAACGGTATCGACCTCGAGATCACCTATTTCGCCGGAGAAGACGCAACCAATGTCGCCCTGCTGGCGGGCGCCACCGACATCATCGTCTCCGACTGGCTATGGGTGTCGCGGCTGCGATCGGAAGGAGAAGACCTGACGCTCGCCCCTTACTCGACGGCTGTCGGCGCCATCATGGTCCAGGACGCGTCGCCGATCCGCGCCATTCCCGACCTTGCGGGGAAAAAGATCGGCGTCGCCGGCGGTCCGCTCGACAAGAGCTGGCTCCTGATCCAGGCGCTGGCCCGGCGCGATCATGGCATGGACCTGACCAGCGCCTGTGAAGTCGTCTTCGGCGCACCGCCTTTGATTTCGGAAAAGGCGATGCAGGGCGAACTCGATGCGGTGCTGAATTTCTGGCATTTCTGCGCCCGGCTCGAAGCCAACGGCTTTCGCCGCCTGGTCGGGGCCGACGATGCTGCTGGCGCGCTCGGCGCTTCAGGCCCGGTATCGGCGCTGGGCTATGTTTTCCACGACAAATGGGCGAGCGCCAATGTCGCCGCCGTCAAGAGCTTCCTCAAGGCGTCCGCGCAGGCGAAGGACCTGTTGGCTAAATCCGATGCGGAATGGCTGCGTCTGGCCCCGATGGTGCGTGCACAGGGCAAGGTACTGGAAACGCTGCGCGACCGCTATCGCCAGGGCATTCCCAGACGGCCGGTGGCAAAAGAGGCCGCCGATGCCGCCACACTCTATCGCGTCCTGGCCAAGATCGGCGGCGAAAAACTGGTTGGGCCGTCGCCCGAAATGATGCCGGGCACTTTCTGGCCGGAACTCGACGGATGAAGCTGCCCGAAACGGATCATGGCGGAGGCGGTTCGCCAATTGCCCATGCGAAGCGGCATCCGGCGGCGGCCCTGATGCCCGCGTTGACGGTGGCGGTTTCGCTGCTTGGCCTCGGCCTGCTGTGGAGCGTCATGGCCGGTCTATGGCCAAGCCGGGCGTTCCCATCGCCGGGGCAGGTATGGCAGGTGTTGCTGCGCGAGGCCGCAAGCGGCGATCTCGCCTTTCATCTCAGCGTGACCTTGGCACGGGTTGCCGCCGCTTACGTCGTCGCCATGGTCATTGGCTCGGTGATCGGCGTTTTTCTTGGCATGCATCGGGGCGCGGATCGCTTTTTCAATCCCTGGGTCATCCTGTTTCTCAACATTCCCGCTCTTGTAGTCATTGTGCTCGCCTATATCTGGTTCGGCCTCAACGAGGTTGCGGCGATCGGCGCAGTCGCGGTCAACAAGATCCCGACGGTCGTTGTGACCATGCGCGAAGGAGCCCGGGCGCTGGAGCGCAGCTATGCCGAAATGGCCACCGTCTATCGCTTCAGCCGCATCGACCGCATCCGCCACATCCTATTGCCGCAACTCCAGCCCTATCTGGCGGCGGCCTCGCGATCCGGCATCGCGCTGATCTGGAAGATCGTGCTCGTGGTCGAACTGCTTGGCCGCTCCAACGGCGTCGGCTTCCAGATATACCTCTATTTCCAGCTCTTCGACGTCGCCGCCATCCTGGCCTATGCGCTGGCCTTCGTGGCAATCATGCTCGTTATCGAACTTCTCGTGGTGCAGCCTATTGAACGACATGCAACCCATTGGCGCCGCCGTCCCGCTTAGGGTCGAGATTGCCGAAAAGACCTTCCGGTCCGCGCACGGCGTCAGCGTCGCTGCGTTGAAAGACCTTTCCTTCAAGGTGAGGCAGGGCGAATTCGCCTGCCTGCTCGGCCCGTCCGGCTGCGGCAAGACCACGACGCTGCGTATCCTGCTTGGGCTCGACAAGGAATTTTCCGGAACCATCCAGTTGCCGCAGGGCGGCACCAACCGTATTGCCGCGGTATTCCAGGAGCCGACCCTGTTGCCGTGGCGCTCGGTCGAGCAGAATGTCAGGCTGGCGCTGCCCAAGAGCCTGAGAGACAAGAACCTCGACGGGCTGTTCAAGAGCCTGGGCCTCGCCGGCATGCAATCGCTGTACCCGTCCGAGCTGTCGCTCGGCATGGCGCGACGGGTGGCGCTCGCCCGCGCCTTCGCCACCGAACCGGCCATCCTTTTCCTGGACGAGCCTTTCGTCTCGCTTGACGAACACACGGCGCAACGGCTGCGTCATCTACTGATGACCGTCTGGTCGGCGCGGCCGACGACCGCCCTGATGGTGACGCATAATCTGCGCGAGGCGCTGATGCTGTCGGATCGGATCATCGTTCTGTCGGCGCGGCCGGCGCATGTACTGGGCGTGTTCGACGTGCGATTGCCGCGTGAAAATCGCAATCCGCAGGTGATGAGCGACCTGTTGCGGTCGTTTCATGCGAAATTCCCGGATGGGCAATGATGGCGCGCCGACAAAAGAACGACTTTGAGAGGTCGGTCGACCCGATGCGCCGCCGATTGATGCAAGGCTTCGCCTGCGTCTCGGCAAGTGCTGCGCTGCTGCCATGCTGCCTTGGGCGAATGGCCATGGCGGCTGGCACCGCCGAATTCTCGGCGAAAAAAATAGCCGAGGGCGTTTTCGCCCTGCAGGGTGTCGATGAACTGATGGCCGCTGAAAACGCTGGCGCGATTGCCAATCTGGGCTTCATCGTCGGCGCGGACGCGATAGCCGTGATCGATAGCGGCGGCAGCCTAGTCGAAGCCGAAGCCCTTCTCGCGGCAATCGCTAAAATAACCGACAAGCCGATCCGCTATCTGGTCAACACCCATATGCACCCGGACCATATTTTCGGTAACGCCGCGTTCAAGGCGATCGGTGCGACGATCGTCGGCCATCACAATCTGCCGCGCGCGCTTGACGCCCGAGGCGCATTCTATCTGCAAAGTTTTCGCGAACAGGTCGGCGACGCCCTGATGCAAGGCGTCGAGATCGTGCCGCCGACGTTGCTTGTCGAAGATCGGCTGCAGCTCGATCTTGGCGGGCGCATGCTGGAATTGCGGGCCTGGCAGGCGGCGCATACCGACAACGACCTGACCGTCCTCGACAGCGCGAGCAGTACGCTGTTTTCCGGCGACCTCGTCTTCGTGGGTTCGCTGCCGACGCTGGATGGATCACTGCTTGGCTGGCTTGGCCAGATGGACGCACTGGCCGCGATCAAGGCGGCGCGCGTGGTGCCGGGTCATGGGCCGGCGCCTTCGGCGTGGCCGCAGGCGCTTGCCGCCGAGCGACGCTATTTCGAGACCCTGGCCCGCGACATCCGCAAGGCGATCGCCGACGGAACACCGCTTGCCGAGGCGGTCAAGACGGCCGGAGGCAGCGAACGAAGCCACTGGGCGCTGTTCGACGATTACAACGAGCGCAACGCAACGGCGGCCTATGCCGAACTAGAGTGGGAATGATCCGCGCGTCCAGCTTCACCGTTTGCCAACGGCCCGGCGAGCGCCTATCATAAGCGCTTGCCTGGGCACCACCTCGACAACATCGGTGGAGGCTACCGAAATGGAAAAACGTGCTTCTCGAAGCCGCCGGCCCGCGTTGCCGCTGGCTATTCTGGCCGCCGCTGGCATTGCAATGGGTAGCCTTGTGGGGTTCAGCGGACCGGCCACCGCGCAGCAGACAACCGTCTCCTCCGAAAAGCTCTGGAACGGGATGAAAGGCGACGTCTTCGGCGACCGGCCGATTCTGATGGATACCGGCCTGGTCAAGATCGAGGCGCCCAAACGCGCGCAGGATGCCGCGATCGTGCCGGTCGACATCACCATCGATCCGACCAAGGCGCCCGAGGGCATCAAGTCCCTGACCCTAATCATCGACGCGAACCCGTCGCCAGTGGCCGCGACGATCGAGATCGGCAAGGGTGCCGGCGTGACGCATATTTCGACGCGCGTGCGCGTCAACGATTATTCCTATCTACGCGCCATTGCGGAAATGCCGAGCGGCGAACTGCACATGGCGCAAACCTTCGTCAAGGCATCGGGCGGATGCTCAGCGCCGGCGGTGAAGAACATGGACAAGGCCCTCGCCACGATGGGCAAGATGAAGCTGCGCCAGTTTCCGCCTCAGGACACGATGTCGAAAAGCGAGGATATTCAGTTGATGATTCGGCACCCGAATAATTCGGGGCTGCAGCGCGATCCGATCACCCAGTATTTCATCCCGGCCCATTTCATCCAGAAGCTGGCGATTTCGCAGGGTGACCGGCCGATCCTGTCGATGGAGGGCGGGATTTCGATCTCCGAAGACCCCAATTTCCGCTTCGACTTTTCGGCGCAAGGCACGGATAAACTCAATGTCGAGGCGGTGGATACGGACGGCAAGGTATTTCACGACCAATGGCCGCTGGAAGCGGCAGGACTCTGATCTGACGGTCCGCCATTCGCGTAGCAGCCAACGGACCAGCCCGGCATTGCGCTAAAAGCAGCGGACGTCGGCCTCTGCCTGCGCGCGCTTCAGTTCCGTTCGCGCCGCCTTGGCCGGTGCGCTTTCGCGAAACAGGCCCGCATTCTCGCCCGTGGTCAGGGACATGCTTTTGAAGGTTTCGGCCCTCTCGTAGCGTGGGTAAGGAAGAACCGAAGCAATCACATCGATTGAGCACGAGCAGCTTTCAAGCGCCTTGCGCGTCTGGCCGTTCACTTGCATGCAGCCAAGCACGTAGTCGGCCACTGTCGCCGTTGGATAGTCGCCCGCCGCGCTGGCGGGACCGGTGGCTGTCAACGTCGCGGCAAGAAGCGATGCGGCTGAAAATGCGAGTAACCGGATCATTTTGGAATCCTCCGATTGAGCGAGCGCTGGGTGCGGGCGGACCATCCAGGCAGTTTGGCAACGCGCATTGAAATCAGTCAAGCGCCAATGAGCAACATATAACATCAGGCGGCGTGGACGGTCAGGATTTGCGGCGTGGCCCAAGACTGTCTCCCGCAACAGCACCCGGAACGTTCATCCCCAGACTGCAATGTTGCCTTGTGCGGCTTGCCTGCCGACGGCAGCCAAGCATGGCGTTGCATAAGCGCTATTTTCCGCCCTGCTAGTTCATCCAAAGCAACTCCGGTCGTTCTATCGCACTTTCACGACAGGATTCCCGAAATGATATCCATAGCGTTGATGAAATCGACTATCCGATATTGTGAAATGGGTTTCCTTTGATATTTAAGTCTTTATATTGCACCGCATCATTTAATATATTGCAGTGCACCCAACGGCGTCGATTTGTGCTTGCTTATCATTTCTATCTGGCATAGCCTTTCCCTGTTTCCGGCTTCAAGGGCCTCACCGTCATTAGGGAGCGGTGAATGTCTTTCGTAGGCCAAGCGAGGTGGGTAGTAACGGTGCCCTCTGCTCGTCTGGCTTGGATCGTGACACGCTGCCGGAAATACTTCCCCCACATGAATCGCTTGGGCAAGCCCTCGTGGGCACAACGGTCGATTCATCATTGTGAACCCAGGGAGGATTTCGATGCGTGTACTCAAGAAAGCTACCTACCTACTAGCCGCTAGTGCGTTTTTATCGTGCGGTGTTTCCTTTAGTGCCTCCGCCAACGATGAGTTGGCAAAAATGGCGGCGAACCCGAACGATTGGGTGATGCAGACGGGCGATTACGCCAATACCCGTTATTCGCCACTCGATCAGATTACCAAGGACAATGTGAAGGACCTCCAGGTCAAATGGAGCTTCTCGACCGGCGTGTTGCGCGGCCATGAAGGCGGGCCGTTGATCATTGGCGACGTGATGTATGTTCACACGCCTTTCCCTAACATCGTCTATGCCCTGGATCTGAACAATGACGGCAAGATCCTGTGGAAGTACGAGCCCAAGCAGGATCCGAATGTCATTCCGATCATGTGCTGCGATACCGTCAACCGTGGCGTGGCTTATGCGCCCGCCGCAGACGACCATGCAGCATTGATCCTGCTCAACCAGGCGGACACAACTGTCGTGGCGATCGATGCCAAGACCGGCAAGCAAGTCTGGTCGGTCAAGAATGGCGATCAGACCGATGGCGGCAAGGGCGAATCCGGTACGGCCGCACCGGTGGTGGTCAAGGACAAGGTCCTTATCGGCATATCGGGCGCTGAATTCGGCGTTCGCGGCTCGCTGGCCGCCTACAATCTGAAGGACGGATCGCTGGCCTGGAGAGCCTATTCCACCGGTCCTGACTCCGAAACGCTGATCGATCCGGAAAAGACGACTGAGCTCGGCAAGCCCGTTGGTGCGGAATCCAGCACCAAGACCTGGGAAGGCGAGCAGTGGAAGACCGGCGGCGGCACGACCTGGGGCTGGTTCTCCTACGACCCCAAGCTGAACCTGGTCTATTACGGTACCGGCAACCCCTCGACCTGGAACCCGGTGCAGCGCCCCGGCGACAACAAATGGTCGATGACCATCATGGCCCGCGATGCGGATACCGGTGAAGCCAAGTGGCTCTACCAGATGACCCCGCATGACGAATGGGATTATGACGGCGTCAACGAGATGATCCTCGTCGACGGCATGGAGGTGAACGGCGCCAAGCATGACGTTCTGGTCCACTTCGACCGCAACGGCTTCGCCTACACTATGGACCGCGCCAACGGCGATCTGCTCGTTGCCGAGAAATACGATCCGACGGTGAACTGGGCGACCAAAGTCGACATGGATCCCAAGAGCGAGACCTATGGCCGACCGCTCGTCGATCCGAAATACTCGACCCAGCAGAACGGTGAAGACACCAACTCGGCGGGCATCTGCCCGGCCGCTCTTGGTACGAAGGACCAGCAGCCTGCGGCCTATTCGCCGAAGTCCGGGCTGTTCTACGTGCCGACCAACCATGTCTGCATGGACTATGAGCCCTACAAGGTAAGCTACACCGCCGGTCAGCCTTATGTGGGCGCCACCGTGTCGATGTATCCTGCCCCCGGCGGCGACGGCAACATGGGCAACTTCATTGCCTGGGATGCCGCCAAGGGTAAGATCGTCTGGTCCAAGCCCGAGCAGTTCTCGGTCTGGTCGGGCGCGCTGGCAACGGCTGGCGACGTGGTCTTCTACGGTACGCTCGAAGGCTACATCAAGGCGGTCGATCTCGATGGCAAGGAACTCTACAAGTTCAAGACGCCATCGGGCATCATCGGCAACGTCACGCCTTACGTTCATGACGGCAAGCAGTACATCGCGGTATTGTCAGGCGTCGGCGGCTGGGCCGGTATCGGTCTGGCAGGCGGACTGCTCTCCCCCGACAACGCTGCTGCTTGGCACGGCGCGGTCGATCAGGGCCGGGCACAAGGCGATGAAAGTGCCGTTGTCGGAACGGCAGGCCTTGGCGCGGTCGGCGGTTATGCGGCTCTTGCCGACTATACCGCTCTCGGTGGCCAGATCACCATCTTCGGTCTTCCGGACTGATTGACGGGAACCATCGCCAGGGCTCCCACCTTGTATGAGTTGGGAGCCCTGCATGGAAACGGGGGTCCGGATCGACACGTGATTCCGGGCTCTCTGTCCACCGCATAAACTGTAAAACCTTTCAACGTCGCTGCCTGTTGGCGCGCTGTATCGCTGCGAGATGAAGGAATATCGAACAATGAAGGTTCGCATTGCACTGTCGACCCTGGCCCTGACCCTTCTGCCCCTGATCTATTCATCAGGTGTCGTGCAGGCCGAAGATACGGCTGAAAAGGCTAAGGCCGTCAAAGAGGAAGGCGGCAAGTATTTCGATGCGGACGGGAACCCGACCTACAAGATAGAAGACGGCAAGGTCGACTGGTACACATTCAGCGGCTACCGTCGCTACCACTCCGACTGCCATGTCTGCCATGGACAGGACGGCATGGGGTCAAGCTACGCGCCGGCCCTCGCCACCTCCCTCAAGACCATCGACTACGCGAACTTCCTGGCCATCGTGGCCGCAGGACGCACCGACGTCGGCGGCGGCAAGGAAAGCGTCATGCCGGCCTTTGGCGACAACAAGAACGTCTATTGCTACATGGACGACATCTACGTCTATCTGCGCGCCCGCGCCGACGGTTCTGCGCCGCGCGGCAGGCCGCCCCAGCATGAGGACAAGTCGCAGGCAGCCAAGGATGCCGAAGCGGCGTGCATGGCCAATTGAGATGACCGCAGCCCGCAAGACCATGGCCGGTTTCGATACGTGGAAGATGTGGCGTATCGTGCTGCCCTTTGCCGGAGCGCTTGCGCTGCTGCCCTCGGGCGCGCAGGCGCAGAGCGCGGGACTTGGGGCAGCCGGCGAACTGGTCGACACGGACATTCTGCGCGTCTGCGCCGATCCGTCCAACATGCCTTTCACGGATAAAAGCGGCGAGGGTTTCGAAAACAAGCTCGCCGAACTGGTCGCGGCCAAGACCGGCCGCAAGTCGGTCGCCTATACGTGGTTTCCGACGATCATGGGCTTTGTTCGAAACACGCTCGGCGCCCATCGATGCGACATCATCATGGGTTACGCGCAAGGCGACGAGTTGGTGCAGAACACCAACGCCTATTATCGCTCTGCCTATGTGCTGGTCTATCCGAAGGGCGGCGATCTGGAAGGGGTGGAAACCCTTGAAGACCAGAAGCTCATGGGCAAGACGGTGGGCGTTGTCGAACGGACGCCGCCGACCGCCAACATGGCCATCAACAAGACGCTGCGGACCGCCAAGATCTATCCGCTGGCGGTCGATACCCGCAGCACCGAATCCATGGCCGAGCGCATGTATAAGGACATGGCGGCAAAAAAGATCGCCGCCGCCGTCCTGTGGGGGCCAATGGCCGGCTACTACGCCAAGGCAATGGGCGAGGACGTGACGATCGTGCCGCTGCTGAAGGAAAAGGACGCCAACCGGATGGCCTACCGCATCACCATGGGCGTGCGCCCCTCCGACCAGGAATGGAAGCGGACGCTCAACAAGGTGATCCGGGAGAACCAGCAGGAGATCAACAAGATCCTGCTCGACTACAACGTTCCGCTGATCGACGAACAAGACAAACCGATCACCCAATAGACGGGGCCGGACAAGATGAGGCCGGAATGCAACGGACAGGAACAGGAAAGGAAGCGATTTTGCTGCTTGCGGCGGGTTTTCTGGGCTTGAGCGGACCGGTATGGGCCGGCGGTGTCGATGAGCCCGCCGACTACCGGATGGACGAATACCGGGCGCCGGTACCGGATACGCTGCGCGGTGCGACAGTCGTTACCACCCAACAGGCGCAAGCGTTGTGGCAAGGGAAGAAAGCGGTGTTCGTCGATGTCATGCCCCATGCGCCCAAGCCAGCCAATTTGCCGGCCGGCACGATCTGGCGCGACAAGGTCAGGGACGATATTCCGGGCAGCATCTGGCTGGTCAATGTCGGCTATGGCGCGCTCTCGCAGGAAGCGAGCAGCTATTTCCAGCAAGGCCTGGAAGCCACTACCGGCGCGGACAAGAGCAGGCCGATCGTCTTCTACTGCATGACCGATTGCTGGATGTCGTGGAACGCGGCCAGGCGCGCCGTCGCGTTGGGGTATCGCTCGGTACACTGGTACCCAGTCGGCGCGGATGGATGGGCAAGTTCGGGCCTGCCGCTGGCGGAGAACACGCCCTATGTGCAACGAAACTAAAATGCGGACGAAAGTGCTTTCCAAATGACGTTTTCGAATTTCAAGGACCTGCCAATTCATTTGTCCATTTTCAGTTTTTGATGGACCGTCCGTTGCCTGTCAGTGCCCGGCAACGGACGCGTAACAGAAATCGGCCTTGAGGCTGGTAGAAGGAGAAAGACCATGAAGAAGAACTGGACGAAACCGACCATGTGCCAGGTTGCCGCTGGCTTTGAAATTTCGCGGTATATGCCGGCTGAAATCACTCCCAAGAAGTAGGCCGCGCAGGTGCGTGCCTCTGGCGACAGAGGCACGCACTACCTTGCGGGCGAATTTGTGAGCGGGCTTTTGACGTGCATCGCACGGGAGTTGTCTTGTTGCGCCTGCAACCTGTCCCGGCATTCAGTGGTTTTTCTGGCAGGGATTTTTCTGGCAGGGATTTTTCTGGCAGGGATGTTTCGGTCGGGGACTTTTCGGCCGGGGTTTTTGCGGGCCGGGCATTGTCATGCGCTTTAAGATTATTGGATCCGCCGCAGGTGGCGGTTTTCCGCAATGGAATTGCAATTACCGACTGAGCAAGGGCGCACGGGCGGAGCAGACCGGCATGCAACGGCGTACGCAATCGAGCCTCGCTGCGTCGAGCGACGGTCTTGGCTGGGTGCTGTTCAACGCCTCCCCTGACATCAATCAGCAGATCGCGCAGACGCCCGAACTGCAACCGGCCGCCAATGCGCCGCTGCGCTCGACGCCGATCCGCGCCGTGGTGCTGACCAATGCCGATGTCGATCACATCGCCGGCCTGCTCAGCCTGCGTGAGCGCCAACCTTTCGCCCTCTACGCGACAAGGCAAGTTCTCGCGACCTTGCGCGATAACAGCATCTTCAACGTGCTCGACCCTTCGGTTGTGCCCCGGCGCCTGCTTCCGCAGGCAGGCGAACTGGCGGTCTGTGACGCGAAGGGTGCGCCAACCGGCGTGACCATCGAAAGCTTTTCGGTGAGCGGGAAAGTCGCGCTCTTCCTGGAAGACAGCAGCCACCCGCAGGCCGATTTCAGTTCCGACGCCGGCGATACGATCGGGGTGCGCATCCGCCCCGATGACGGCAAAGCAGCACTGTTCTACATTCCCGCCTGCGCCCGCATCGACGCCGCCCTGCGGAGCCGCCTCACCGGCGCCGCCTGTGTCCTATTCGACGGCACCGTCTTCACCGACGACGAAATGATCACCGCCGGCGTCGGCCACAAGACCGGCGCGCGCATGGGGCATATCGCCATGACGGGCGACACCGGCTCGCTTGCCGGGCTGGCCGGCGTCGAAATCGGCCGGCGCATCTTCGTCCACATCAACAACACCAATCCGGTGCTCGACGAGAATTCGGCCGAACACGCCATCGTCAAGGCGGCGGGGTGGGAAGTCGGCCATGACGGCATGGAGATAGAACTGTGACTGATTTCCATGATGCGGCCAAAGGCGGCCTGTCGCGCGCCGAATTGCAGGACGTTCTGCATCAGGTGGGCACGGAGCGCTATCACAACCGCCACCCCTACCATCACCGCATGACCAGCGGCGACCTGTCGAAGACCGAGCTTCAGGCATGGGCGCTCAACCGCTACTGTTACCAGGCTGTCATCCCGCGCAAGGATGCGATGATCCTCGCCCGCGCCGAGGACCCGGCCTTTCGCGCTGCCTGGCGCAAGCGGATCGAGGACCATGACGGCGAGGACGGCTGGAGCGGCGGCATCGCACGCTGGTTGCATCTGGCGACCTCGCTCGGCCTCGACGCCGAGGACGTGAAAAGCGAGCGGCTGGCCTTGCCGGCCACGCGCTTCGCCGTCGGCGCCTATCTGTCGTTTTGCACCAACCGCACGCTGTTCGAGGCGGTCGCCTCGTCGCTGACCGAGTTGTTCTCGCCGGTCATCATCAACGAGCGCGTTCCGGCGATGCTAAAAAGATACGACTATGTGACCGAGGACACGCTTTCCTATTTCACGCGGCGGCCCGAACAGGCGGCGCGCGATTCCGAATTCGCGCTGGCCTATGTGCTCGAGCATGCCGACACGCCGCAGCGCCAGCAGCAGGCAATCGACGCGCTGGACTTCAAATGCTCGCTCCTGTGGGCGATGCTCGACGCGCTCCAGCATGCCTATGGCGAGGGCGGGAACATCCCGCCCGGTGCTTTTCGGCCGGGAGACGTACGGTGACCGCGCTGCGGGAACGGGCGCTGATTTCGCTGGCGTCCGTGCCGGCGCTGCCAAAACATGTGCGCATCCAGTACGATCCGGTGCGGCAGGCTTTTGCGGTGCTGTCGCCGGAAAAGGTTTTTTGGCCGAACGATATCAGCCTCGACATCCTGCGCCACTGTGACGGGCACGCGACTGTCGAAAAAATCATCGCCGCGCTCGCGACGGAGTACAATGCCGACGCCTCTGACGTATCGGACGACGTCACCGCCTTCCTGCAGGAATGGTCCGACAAGCTTCTGGTGACACTATGAACGCTCCCCTTCTCCCGCCGATCGGCATGCTGGCCGAACTGACCCATCGTTGTCCCCTGCAATGTCCCTATTGCTCCAACCCGGTCGAGCTTTTGAAAGCCAACCGCGAGATGGACACGCAAGGCTGGCTCGACCTGTTCGGGCAGGCGGCGGACCTTGGCGTACTGCAAGTGCATCTGTCGGGCGGCGAGCCGACCTTGCGCCGCGATCTCGAACAGATGATTGCAACGCTGTCGGCACGCGGCGTCTACACCAATCTCATCACCGCCGGCGTCGGCATCGCCGCCGGCCGCATCGAAGCGTTTGCGGATGCGGGGCTCGACCATCTGCAACTGAGCTTTCAGGGCGCGCGGCCGGAAACCACGGCGCTCATCAGCCACCAGCGCGGCAGCCACGAGAAGAAACTGGAGACGGCGCGGCGCGCCCGCGCCGCCGGCCTGCCGCTCACCATCAATGCGCCGATCCACCGTCACAATATCGAGGAAGTGCCGGAGTTTATCGAGCTTGCCCTGTCGCTGGACGCGGAGCGGATCGAAATCGCCAATGTGCAATATGCCGGCTGGGCGCTGACGAACCGCGACGCGTTGATGCCAGACCGCGACGCGGTCTATCGGCAGGCCGATTTCGTCGAGGCAGCGCGTGAAAAATATGCCGGCATCATGACCATCGATTTCGTCACGCCGGACTATTTCGCCATGTACCCGAAGCCGTGCATGGGCGGCTGGGCGCGCGACGCCTTCATGGTCGCGCCGAACGGCACCGTGCTGCCCTGCCACGCCGCGCATACGATTCCCTCGCTGCATTTCGAGCGCTTCGGCGACCGCCCGCTGGCGCAGATATGGACGGACTCGCCGGCGTTCAACGCCTTTCGCGGCACCGACTGGATGCAGGAACCGTGCCGGACATGCGAGCGGCGCGACATCGATTTCGGCGGCTGCCGATGCCAGGCGATGGCGATTGCCGGCGATGCCGCCGCGACCGACCCGGCCTGCATCAAATCGCCGATCCATGCCCGCATGGCGGCCCTTGTCGATGAGGCGCAACGCAACGCCCAGGCGGCGGCGGCCAACGAACCCTTCGTCTATCGGCGCATAACCGCCGCGACGGAGCCCGTCTGAATCCAGATAGAAATGCGTAGCCGGTAGCCGGGTGTCACCCAGCTACAAAGAACGCGATCGATGAATGGTCGAAGGGTGGACGGTCGACGGGAAAATCAGAACCGCCGAGGCCAAATTCCCCGGCGGTTCTGATCCGGCTTCCGAAACCGCACGGCGGTTCCGGAAGTATGCATCGTTCGGCGGGGGCGCGGCTACTTCGCGGCGGCCTTGGCGGCGTCGATCCAGCCGTCGAACTTTTCCTGATGTGCCTTGATCCATTCGTCGGCCTGGCGATCGAGGTCGGCGGGCTTGCTCTCGCCCTTATACATCTGCGCATTCTGGGCGAAGATGTCCTCCAGCGGGATGCTCATTTCCTCGAACAGCTTCTTGGCCGCCGGGTTCTCCTCAAGGAACTTGTCGTTGGCCACGACCTGGATGTCATTGGCCGGCCAGCCCATTTCACAAGGATCGTCGGCGCAGCCCGTCACGCCCGGGATCGAGGTGTGCGCTTCCATGTCCTTCTGGTCGGCGGGCAGGTCCGGCTTCTTGACCTGGAGCCACACCACGTCCTGGCCGGGCTTCAGCAGGCCGACGGTCCAGTTCGGCGTCCAGGTGTAGAAGAAGATCGGCTTGCCCTCCTCATAGCGGCTGATCGCATCGGCCATCGAGGCCGAATAAGCCGCCTGGATCGGCTGGACGGTGTCGCCCAGCCCGTACGCCTTCATCTGGTAAGTGATCGTCAGTTCGCAGCCCCAGCCGGGCGGGCACGCGACCAGATCCGCCTTGCCGTCGCCATTGTCGTCGAACAACTTGGCAATCTCGGGCTTCTTGAAGTCCTCCAGATACTTGATGTTGTGGGCGTCGGCGGTCTTCTTGTCGATCAAATAGCCCTGCAACGCGCCGCCCCTGGCGACGTAGCCCACCGTGCTGGCCTTGCCCTTGAGGTCCTCGAGATAGGTGTTGTGCAGCGGAAACCAGCCACTGGCCCAGAAGTCCATGTCGCCCTGTGCGACCGCCTGGTAGAAGGGCGGATTATCAAGTGCTGTCGGTCCTTCGACCTTGTAGCCCAGCGCCTCTACCGCCTTCTTGTAGATTTGCGCCTGGAACCATTCGGTATCCCAGGTCGGCTGGCCCATTTTCACGGTCTTTCCCTCTCCGGGCAGAGACTGCGCCTGGATGGGGGCCGCGCCCAGCACAATCGATGCCAGTACGAAACCAGCGCCTGTCAGAAATCTTCCCATAGTCATTTTCAGGTTCTCCTCCTTCTTGCTGCGCCGCGCGCAGCCTTTGCCGAACTCATGCCCCTGAGAGGCTCCCTGCCGCCGCGCCGCGCTTGCGCCGAGCGGGTTTTTGCCGCTTTGCCGTAGCATCGGCATCGCCCAGCGCCTGCGTCACCCGGTCGAGGATGATCGCCATCAGCACGATGCCGAGACCGCCGATGCTTGCATAGCCGACGTCGAGCCGACCGAGGCCGGTATAGACCGTGAGGCCAAGACCGCCGGCGCCGATCAATGCGCCGATCACCGTCATCGACAGCGCCAGCATCAGCGTCTGGTTGACGCCCGTCATGATGGTGCGCATCGCCAGCGGAAACTGAATTTCCCACAGGATCTGGCGCGGGGTGGAACCGAAGGCGCGGCCGGCTTCCACCAGTTCTTCCTGCACCTGGCGGATGCCGAGATTGGTCAGGCGCACCAGCGGCGGCAACGCAAAGATGATGGTGGCGATCACCGCCGGCACCATACCGATGCCGAACAGCATGACGATCGGCACCAGATAGACGAACGATGGGATCGTCTGCATCACATCGAGCACGGGACGGATAACCGCTGCCGTCCGGTCGCTGCGGGCTGCGGCAATGCCGAGCGGAATGCCGATGATGATGCAGAACACGACGGCCGTGACAACCATGGCAAATGTAATCATCGTTTCCTGCCAGAGGCCGATCCAGTCGAGCAGCACCAGCGAAACCAGCGTAAAGATAGCCACGCCGCGGCCTGCCCATCGCCACGCGGCGAACACGGCCAGCACCACGAGAACAATGAACGGCACGGCCAGAAGCAGCGCCTGCAACCCGTCCAGTATCTGCGAGATCGGCCATTGCATGGCCCGAAACATCGGCCTGAACGTCGGCACCAGCCAACCGCGAACCAGCGTCTGGATCCAGGTGTCGAGCGGCAGGTTCCCGTAATGCGAAGGCTGGGCAAGGTCTGCAACCGCCTGCAGGCGGGTCACTACATCCGACGCCATCTTCATCTGCTCCCTTGCTCGGCTGGCGTGCCGGCCAGCGCGGCGGCCACGTCCGCAGCCGACACCACGCCTTCCGGCTTGCCTTCCCCACCCATCACGACGATCGGCCCGGAAGCGCCGACGAGCGCGAACACTTCGTGCAGCCGCCGGCTGCCGTCGATTTTTGCGGCCCCGTTGGCGAGCATGGCGTCGAGCGCGCCTGCCTCGGTCTGCTGCCGGATCGCCGAGCGCACCGGAAGCACGCGGCCACGGTCTATGTCGCGCGTGAAGGCGGCTACATAATCGTCGGCGGGATTCAGCACGATGTCGGCCGGCCGGCCGACCTGCGCGAAACGGCCGTCTTTCATCACCGCCACATGATGGCCAAGCGTCAGCGCCTCGTTCAGATCGTGGGTGATGAAGATGATGGTGGTGCGATAGCGGCGCTGAAGTTCGATCAATTCACCCTGCATGTCGCGGCGGATCAGCGGATCGAGCGCGCTGAAGGGCTCGTCCATGAGAAGGATCTCGGGATCGAGCGCCAAGGCGCGGGCAAGGCCGACACGCTGCTGCATTCCGCCGGAAAGATCGGCGGGGTAGCGGTCGGCCCAATTGCCGAGGCCGACGCTGTCCAGTGTCTTCACTGCCTTGGCGCGGCGCTCGGGCTTGGCCATGCCGCGCATCTTGAGGCCGTATTCGACGTTTTCGGCCACCGTGCGGTGCGGCAACAGCGCAAAATGCTGGAAGACCATGGTAATCTTTTCCAGGCGGATCGCGCGCAGCCTTTCCTCCGAAGCGGTAAGGATGTCCTCGCCATTGATCGCGATCTCGCCCGAAGTGGGCTGCTGCAAGCGGTTCAGGCAGCGCACCAGCGTGGACTTGCCCGAGCCGGAAAGCCCCATCACCACGAAAATCTCGCCAGCATCGACCGAGAAGGAGACATCGTTGATGGCTAGCACCGCGCCGGTCTGCTCCAGTATCTGGGCTTTCGAGGCGCCGTCACGCGCCAGCCTCAGCGCCTCGGCGGGGTTCGCGCCGAACGCCTTGCTGAGACCACGCACTTCGATTCGGCGGGGCTGGACGGCAGTTCCCGCGACGCTATTTTCGGACGCATCATTCATCAAAAAAAGGCCACGAACAGCGCGCGGGCCAAGCCGGCGGGCAAGGGCCGAATATTCCGAATGTGCCTGTCATGGCAACTCCTCCCCCGCGCGACGGTGCCCCTCCACAGGCATGACCGCCGTCGCATGGCATGATTTCAAGCTTGAAGCCTGTTTGTAAAGTGCACGGTCGCGAATGTGACCCATGATCTACGGTAATGCAAACGGGCCGGATTCTAGCCCACACCAACCGGCGTCGGCTCTACGGTTTCGGACCGGATCCAGCGCAGAAAGGCCTCGACCGGGGGTTTCGCCGCATGATCCTGCTTCAGCACGACGAAATAAGCCTCGCGCGTGCGCAGCGATTCAGCTGAAACGCGCACGAGCTGGTTGCGGTCGACGAGGTCGTGCACCAGCCGGTTCCAGCCGAGCGCGATACCCTCGCCCCGCATGGCAGCATGAATGGCGTCCGTATAGAAATTGCAGCTCAAGGTGACGTTGCGCGCTTCGCCGTCATAGCCGAAAGCGCGCAACCATTGCTCCCAGCCGGTCCAGGTCGCGTCCTGCGAATCGCTGACGATGAGACTATGGCTGGCGAGGTCGGCCACGCAGTCCGGCGAGCCGTGCTTCGCCAGGTATTCCGGGCTGCATACGGGAAACACATCGTCGTTGAACAGGGCGATCACCTTGCCGTCCTGCCATTTGCCGTCGCCATAGCGGATGGCCACGTCGATGTCTTCCCGCAGCAGGTTGAAGTTGCCGTCCTGCGTCACGATCCTGAGCTTGACGTCGGGATTGGTGCGGCGGAAGTCGGAAATCTTGGGCAGCAGCCAGAAATGGGTGAAGGCGACGGAGGCGGCGATGGTCAACTCGCCCGACTTCTTGTCGCTGGCGATGGCCTGCACCGTGCGCGCAATGATGCCCAACGCTTCGGACATCGACTTCGACAAGGCGCGGCCGCGCTCGGTCAGTTCGATCGAGCGGTGCAGGCGGCGAAACAACGGAAAGCCCAGATCCTCTTCAAGCGCCTGCACCTGACGGCTGACGGCGGCTTGCGTAATGCCAAGCTCGGCCGCGCCCTTGGTGAAGCTTGCATGTCGCGCGGCGGCCTCGAAGACCACCAGCGAAGTCATGGACGGGAGCCGGCGGCGGAATCCAGACATGAGCCTGCCTTATGCGTAACATGCGAAAAAGTGACCTTGACTCGGTTATCGCATAACGGATGCTCATGCACAGTGGCTTTTTGCGTCGCGGCCGCGCCAAAGCGCGACTGCACTGCGTACTGAAGCCCTGTCGAGGAAAGGTTTTTGCGATGACTGTAGCTGCCGAGATGGAAAGCCCGCGCGAGCATCGCCGCGAGCGCGGGGGACGCAGCGCCCGGCGTGAGCAGCGCTCGCATCCAACGGCAGGGCTGCACCGGCCCTATATCGTGCGCGGCATTCCAACCTACGACATCATGTCGGAGGAGAACCTTGTCCGTATCGAAGACACGGCCGACCGCATCCTGGCCGAAATCGGCATCGAGTTTCGCGACGATCCCGTTGCGCTCGACCACTGGAAGCGCGCCGGCGCCAAGATTGACGGCGTCCTGGTAAAATTCGAGCCCGGCATGCTGCGTGATATACTCAAGACGGCTCCGGCCCAATTCACCCAGCACGCACGCAACCCGTCCAGTTCCGTCGAGATCGGCGGCAAGAGCGTGGTGTTCTCACCGGCCTATGGCTCGCCCTTCGTCATGGATATCGACAAGGGCCGCCGTTACGGCACCATCGAGGACTTCCGCAATTTCGTGAAACTGGCGCAGTCGTCGCCCTGGCTGCACCATTCCGGCGGCACCATCTGCGAGCCGGTCGACGTGCCGGTCAACAAGCGCCACCTCGACATGGTCTACAGCCACATCAAATATTCCGATCGCGGGTTCATGGGCTCGGTCACTTCCGAGCAGCGGGCGGAAGATTCCATCGATATGGCGCGCCTCGTCTTCGGCGAGAAATTCACGGACGAGAACTGCGTTATCCTCGGCAACGTCAACGTCAACTCGCCGCTGGTCTGGGACGCCACCATGACCACGGCATTGCGCGCCTATGCCCGCTCCAACCAGGCGGCGGTGATCGTGCCCTTCATCCTGGGCGGTGCCATGGGACCGGTGACCAATGCCGGCGCCATCGCGCAGTCGCTGGCCGAAACCATGGCCGGCTGCGCGCTGACGCAGCTCGAGCGGCCGGGCGCGCCGGTAATCTTCGGCAATTTTTTATCCTCGATGTCGCTGCGCTCCGGTTCGCCGACCTTCGGCACGCCGGAACCGGCGATCGGCTCGATGGTGATCGGGCAGTTGGCGCGCCGGCTGAACCTGCCGCTGCGCTGCTCCGGCAATTTCACCACATCGAAACTGCCGGACGCGCATGCGATGAACGAAGGCACCATGTCGATGCTGGCCGCCGTGCATTGCGGGGCGAATTTCATCCTGCATTCGGCCGGTTTCCTCGACGGGCTGTTGTCGATGTCCTATGAGAAGTTCGTCATGGACGCTGATTTCTGCGGCGCGCTGCACACCTATCTCGACGGCGTCAAGGTGGACGACAACCAGCTTGCACTCGACGCCTTCCGCGAGGTCGGACCCGGCAGCCACTTCTTCGGTTCGCAGCACACGCTGGCGAATTACGAGACGGCCTTCTGGGATTCGGAAATCGCCGACAACGAAAATTACGAGAAGTGGGAGGCAAACGGCTCGCAAGATGCCGCCATTCGCGCCAACAAGCGCTGGAAGGCGACCCTGGCGGATTATGAAGCGCCGCCGCTCGACGAAGGCATCGACGAAGCGCTGCAGGATTTCATGGCACGCCGCAAAGCGGCCGCTGCGGACGCCTGGTATTGAGACCTTGCCGTTCCGCCACATCTAACGGCATGCCTGCGCCCGCCTAGCGAGCGTAGGCTATTCAGCGGCCAAAGCTGGCCCGTCATCGATGGTGTTGACGGGGCTTTGCATATTCTGGTTGGACGCAGCGGCGATCCTCTTCTTCGGCTCGCGGCCGAAGAAGAGCGCGTATCCGGCGGGCAGGACCAGAATGGTCAGGACGGTCGCCACGAGAATGCCGCCCATCATGGCATAGGCGAGCGGCCCCCAGAACACGCCGCGCGAGATCGGATACAGCGCCAGAACCGCCGTCAGCGCCGTCAGCGTGATCGGCCGGAAGCGGCTGACGGCGGCCCCGATGATCGCCTCGGTCCGCACCATGCCGGCCGCGATGTTCTGGTCGATCTGGTCGACGAGAATGATCGAATTGCGCATGATGATGCCGAGCAGCGCGATGACGCCGAGGATGGCGACGAAGCCGAACGGCGCGCCGCTGATCAACAGCGCGGCGGCAGCGCCGATGATGCCCAGCGGGCCGGTCGCCAGCACCAGCATCGCCTTGCCGAAATGCTGAAGCTGCACCATCAGAAGCAGGACGATGACGACGAGCATGATCGGCGCCTTGGCGGCTATGGAAGCCTGGCTTTCGGCTGAATCCTCCGCGCCGCCCTGAACCTCGACCTTGTAGCCGGCCGGCAGGTTTGCGCGCAGATCCTTCATGCCGTCGAAAAGCTTGGTGACGACGTCGTTGGCCTGCACCCCGTCCGGCAAGGTCGCGCGCACGGAAATGGTCGGCAGCCGGTCGCGCCGCCATTCGATGCCTTGCTGCATGACGGGCACGACCTTGGCGATCTGCGAGACCGGCACGAAGCCGCCGAAATCCGTGGGCACATAGACCGATGCGACGGCCGATAGCAGCGAACGGCTCGCGGCCGGCTCACGGGCAACGATCGAAACGGTTTCCTCGCCGTCGCGGAACGTGCCGAGCGGCGCGCCGGACATGGCGGTCTGCAGCATCTGGCGCACGCGCTGCGAGGTGACGCCGAGCGCACGGGCGCGATCCTGGTTGATCACCAGTTTCATGGCCGGCACCGGCTCCAGCCAGTCGTCATGCACCGCACTCAGCAGCGGCTCGGCCGAAAACCGCGCCTTGACCTCGTCGGCGATCCTGCGCACCTCCTGCCGGTCCGGACCCATCACCCGCATCTGCACCGGCCAGCCGGTCGGCGGGCCGAGGAACAGGCGGTCGACCTTGGCGCGGATGGACGGAAAGTCCTGCGCAAGCACCGACCGCAGCTTGACGATCAGGCGTTCCCGCGCCGGTTCGTCATTGGCCATCACCAGAAGCTGGGCGAAGTTCGGATTGGCGAGTTGCTGGTCGAGCGGCAGGAAGAAGCGCGGCGCGCCCTCGCCGATATAGGTGGCGATGAACTTCTTGTCGGGGTCGTCCATCATCTTGGCTTCGAGCGCCTTGGCCTGCACCTCGACCTCCTTGATCGAGGTGCCTTCGGGCAGCCATAGATCGACGAGGATCTCGGGCCGCTCGGACTGCGGGAAGAAGTTCTGCGGGATGAACTGGAACGACCACAAGCTGGCGGCGAAGGTCGCCACCGTCAGGGTGAGCACGATCAGCCGGTGGCGCACGGCCCAGCCGATGCTCGCCCTGAGGCGGCGATAGAAGCGCGTGTCGAACACATCGTGATGCTGCCCCGCATGCCGGCGCTGCTTCAGGATCATATAGCCGAACCACGGTGTGAAATAGACCGCCACGAACCAGGAGACGATCAGAGCGATACCCACGACGTAGAACAGCGAGCGGACATATTCGCCGGCAGCAGACGCAGCAAAGCCGACCGGGATGAAGCCGGCGACGGTGATCAGCGTGCCGGTCAGCATCGGGAAGGCGGTCGAACTATAGGCAAAGCCCGCCGCATCGAGCTTTTCCAGCCCTTCCTCCAGCTTGCGCTCCATCAGTTCCACGACGATCATCGCGTCGTCGACCAGAAGGCCGAGCGCGATGATGAGGGCGCCGAGCGAAATGCGCTGCAGGTCTATGCCAAGCTCGTACATGATGGCGAAAGTGGCGGAGAGCACCAACGGGATGGCAATGGCGATGACCAGCCCCGACCGCCAGCCGATCGACAGGAACGACACCATCAGCACGATGACCAGCGCCTCGCCGAGCGCCCGCATGAACTCGCCGATGGCGTCCGCCACCACATGCGGCTGGTTGGCGATCTGGTCGACCGAGACGCCATAGGGCAGCGAAGCCTCGAAACGCTTGTAGGTTTCCTCGATGGCGGCGCCCACGTCGGTGACCTTGAAGCCGTTCGCCATCACCACACCAATCTGCACGCTGTCGTGGCCGTCGAAGCGGTATTTGCGCTGGACCGGGTCCTGAAGGCCGGAGGTCACCGTGGCGATGTCGCCGAGCCGGGTGACCTGGTTGCCGGTGCGCAGGCGCAATTCCCTTATGTCTTCCGCCCGCTTCACGTCGCCCTCGACGGAAATGCGCACCGAGCGCGTGCCAGTATCGACCACGCCCGCCGGATCGACGGTATTCTGGCCGTTGATGGCGTTTTGCAGGTCGGGAAGCGTCAACCCACGTTCGGCGAGCGCCTTGGAGGAGACGTCGATGTAGATGACTTGCGGCTGATCGCCGATGATGACGGCCTTTTCGACGCCCGGCGTCGTCAAAAGCATGTCGCGCGCCTGGATGGCGAACGCCTTGAGTTCCGGATAGGTGAAACCGTCGCCGCTGATCGAATGCAGCGTGACGAAGGTATCGCCGAACTCGTCGTTGAAAAAGGGGCCGAGCAGGCCCTGTGGCAGGTCGCCTTCGATGTCGCCGACCTTTTTGCGCACCTGGTAGAAGGCATCCGCCACCTCCGCCGCGTCGGTGTCGCCCTTGATCTGCACCATGATGGTGGCGCTGCCGGGCCGCGAATACGACTTCACGAAATCGAGGTGCGGCGTTTCCTGAAGCTTGCGCTCGATCTTGTTGACGACCTGGTCTTCCATGTCCTGCAAGGATGCGCCGGGCCAGACAGCCTGCACGACCATGACGCGGAAGGTGAATTCGGGGTCCTCGCGCTGCCCCATGCGCATCAGGCCGAGCACACCGGCGACGATGATCAGCCCTACCAGGAAGCGGGCAATACTGGGATGGCCGATCGCCCAGCGCGAAAGGTTGAAAGGGTTCTTGTCAGCGGAGGTCGTCATGGCCGCCTCTTCTTCTTGGTTGGCCGCAGGATAGGTTCAGCGAATGGCGCCGGTGATCGCGGCGGAAGCATCGCCCCCGTCATCGGCCGACGCCCGCCTGTCATCCGGAAGCTTTACCTTCAGATCTTCCGTCATGAACTGCGTGCCGGCGGCGACCACGAGATCGCCCGGTTGCAGGCCTTGCGTGACCCGCACGCCGTCCGGCGCGAAATCGGCGACCGCGACGGGGCGCGCATGAACGGTCGAGGTGTCCTGATTCACCACCCAGACGATCGGCTTGCCATTCTTCTGAGACAACGCTTCCAGCGGGACCGCCGCCTGGCGATGCACCGTAGCGATCGTGGCTTCGACTGTCGCGGTCATGCCGAGAAGAACGCGCGGGTCGTCCGGCAGGCTGACGCGGACGGAAAACGTGCGCGATTGCGGGTCGGCGCTGCCGGCGACTTCGCGCACCTTGCCAACTAGAAGCAACTTGTCGTCTGTCCAGAAGCCGACCCTGACGGCCTGGCCCGGCCTGAAATGCGAAATGTCGGTTTCCGGCACGGCGATCTGGATTTCCTTCTCACCGTCAACCGCGACCGTCACCACCGGTGCGCCGATGCCGACGACCTGGCCGCTGTCGGCGCTCAGCCCCGTCACGATCCCGCTCCGGTCGGTCTTCAGTTCGGTATAGCCGACCTGGTTCCGGGCCTGCTGAAGCGCGGAAGCCGCCGCATCCCGTGTCGCAACAGCCTGCCGGTAGCCAAGCGTCGCCTGGTCAAGCTCGGCCTGCGAGGAAATTTTCTTGTCAAAAAGCTGTTGCGCGCGCTTCTGGACAAGGCCGCTGGTTTCGACCTGCTTGTCGGCGGCCGCGAGATTGGCCTCGGCGGTCTGGACCGCCAGCGCGTAGTCGGTGGGATCGATGCGGGCAAGAACATCGCCGGGGTTCACCCTGTCGCCGATATCGACGCGCCGCTCGACGATCTTGCCGGCAACGCGAAAGCCGAGGTTCATCTCGGTGCGGGCCTTTACCGCGCCGGAATAGTCGAGTTCCCTGGTGCCGTCCGCCTTGGCGATCTCCACGACCTTGACCGGCCGGATGATGGCTGCGGGTTCGGTCTTGGCCTCGGTGCAGGCCGAAACGGACACAGCCACGATGCCAAGCATTCCCAGACTGGCAAAAAGGCGTGCAAAGCCATCGAAGGTCTTGAACGAAAGCATCGTTCGCGCTCCTGAAATGTTTCTGATCGGATGACGGGCCTAAGCCGCGCCTACTTCAATGCCCTGATCGCGAAATCGACCAGTTCTTCCGGTGCCGCGCGATTTTCCTTCGCAAGGCATTGCGCCACCATCTGCGGGTGGCAAAGTGTAACCGTCGAGGCACCGAAGCATCGGGCGGCGCTTTCGGGGTCCTGCTGGCGAAACTCTCCGGTCTCGATCCCTTCGCGGATAAGGCCGGCATAGATCTGGTGCAGGCGGTCGACATGTTTCTCGATCACATGCCAGTCGCGCTCGATGGCCACGATGACCATTTCATGGACTTTCTGCTCGTCGAGCATCGTTTCCATCGTTAGGCGGTGATGATCGAGGATGCAGCGGCGCAGGCGTTCGGAAGCGGGGAGCGGCAGTTTTGAAATGCCGATGGCCATATGCAGGCTTGCCGCGAGCATGCGCCCGCAGATGGCCTGGTGGATCTGTTCCTTCGAGGCGAAGAAACGATAGACGTTGGCCGGCGACATGCCGAGGTCGCGGGCAATGTCGGAAACGGTGGTCTTGCCGTAGCCGTAGTGCCTAAACAGCCGCTCGGCGCATTCCAGAATGCGCTCGACATTGTCTTGCCGCGAGGAGTCCAGTTCTTCGGTCGTCTCGTTCATGGCCATTCTGTTACGTGTGACGAATTTCAACTTTCGTCACACGTAATTCGTACAGGGCCATTCGTCAAGCTCAAGATGAAATCTAAAAGCCGCTTACACCATCTCTCCTGACAATTATGGCCGGCCGGGCACGCCCTTCGATGAAGTTCGCCAAGCGGCCGGCAGGCGGAGTATTACCGCACCGCGACCCACCGGCTTTCCTCGAACGAGCGCGCCATGGCGTGCACGGTGCGCTCGATCTCCAGCCCCTTGTCGAAGCCGATGACGCGCGCCGGTTTGCCGGCCAGCCTGTTGAGCACTTCCTGACATTCGATGATTTTCAGGTCGTTGAACCCCAGGCCATGGCCGGGTGCCGGAACGAATGCGCCGTAAGGCTGATGCTGGGGGCCGGCCAGGATGGTCCGGTAGCCCTGTTCGGTCGCCCGGTCGGAGGTGACATAGAGCTGGAGTTCGTTGGCGCGCTCCTGGTCGAACAGGATCGAACCCTTCGAGCCAAAGATCTGGATGGCGATGCGGCCCTTGCGGCCCCAGGCCGAGCGGTTGACCTGAAGCGTGCCGGAAACGCCGTTCTCCAGATGCATCAGGATGGTGGCGATGTCCCATGTCTCGACCGCACGCTGCCCGCCTTCAGCCGTCTTGCGGGTGGCATAGGGTTTTGCCATGTCGCACATCACGCGGGCAACGCGCCCGAAGAGAACCTGGATGAGGGACAGCGGGTGGACCGCGAAATCGTCGAGCGCACCGTAGCCGGACGTCTTTTCATGCTTCCAGAAAAACAGGGCCTCCGGATCGGCCATGAAATCCTCGTCCATCTCGACGCGCAGATGATTGACGTCGCCGATCGCCTTCTCGTCGAGCAGCCGGCCGATATGGCGGATCATGGGGCCTTGAATGTAATTATAGCCGAGCATGGCGGCCTTGCCTGATTTTTGCGCCGCAAGCGCCATCATCTCCGCCTCGGCAAAGCTCGGCGCCATCGGCTTCTCGCACCACAGATGCTTGCCGGCTTCTAGGGCCGCGATGGCCATTTCGGGATGAAACTGGTTCGGCGTGGTCAACGAAACGACATCGACATCGGGATCATTGACGACGGCGCGCCAATCGCCGGAGCCCTTGGCGAAGCCGAATTCGGTTGCCCGGCGCCTGGCAAGATCCTCACTGACTTCGCCAAGGTGAACGAGCCTGGGCCTGGGCGTTTCTGGAAAGACGGTGCTGACGGCGTTCCACGCCAGTGCATGGCACTTGCCCATGAACCCGGTGCCAATCCACCCAACACCAACCCCATTGCCACTCATTGTCCATTCCTTCGCTTCGAGCCCACCTGCCTGCTTGCGACTCCCGTTATCGCAGTAGGAGCGCGGAGAATATCCATACCATTTATTCCGTGCTAGAGCTTGCTGGAATAATGGTGCCACAATAAGGAAAGCCCGTTGAAAGCGACTGCCCGGCCCCCGCAACACTCAGCCCCAACGGATTTCGCCACATTGAGACAGGTCATGCTCGATGGTCGAAAGTCCCTCCCGAAGAGAATAGCGCAGATTGCCGCCTATTCTCTCGACAACCCCGACGAGATCGCTTTTGGAACGGCGGCAAGCATCGCCACGGCGGCTGGCGTCCAGCCTTCAACCCTCATCCGTTTCGCCCAGCACTTCGGCTATGACGGCTTTACCAGCATGCAGGTCGTCTTTCGCGGGCGGCTTCTGGATCGGAATGCATCCTACGAGGACCGCCTGCAATCGCTGCGGGTCGGGGGGGTCGATACGGAAAGCACCAACGTGCTGGACGGCTTCATGGCGGCCTCGGTGCGATCCGTGAACAGCCTGGCCGACACGTTCGATCGCCCGAAGTTTGAAGCCGCGGTCGCCACTCTTCAGGCGGCGGAAACGATCTACATCGTGGCCAAGCGGCGCTCTTTCCCCATCGCCAGCTATCTCGCGTATATTTTCGGCAAGCTGCGGGTCAAGAACTGCCTCATCGACTCGTCTTCCGGACTGGACGTCGAAACCGTGTCGTTCGCTTCGCCAAGGGATGCCGCCATAGCGATAAGCTTTTCCCCCTATGCCTCGGAGACGATCAGCCATGCGAGCGGGCTCTCCCAGCGATCGGTCCCGGTCATCAGCATAACCGATAGCGCCTTTTCTCCGCTGACCGAGTTCTCCAAGACCTGCTTCGAAGTCGTCGAGGCCGATTATGCCGGGTTTCGCACGCTGGCCGCCAGCATGGCGCTGGCAGCGACGCTGGCCGTCCGGGTCGCCGAAGCCCGCGCATCGCAAGTCACGGACAAAGGATAAGAATTTTTATTCCATATTGACTATTTATGGAATTTGGATTTCATATCTGTTTCTGTGAGTACCCTTTGACGCGGCGGCGTCGACATGGGGCGAAATGGAGAACGCCATGTCTGCCGATCATTCCTGCCTGCTGGACGTAATCACCATCGGCCGAGCCTCCGTCGATCTTTACGGCCAGCAGATCGGTTCGCGGCTGGAGGACATCGCTTCCTTTGCCAAGTCGGTTGGCGGGTGCCCGGCCAATATCGCCGTCGGCACCGCGCGGCTGGGATTGCGCTCGGCCTTGCTCACGCGCGTCGGCGACGAGCAGATGGGCCGGTTTATCCGCGAGCAGCTCGTACGCGAGGGCGTATCGGTCGCGGCGCTGAAGACCGATCCGGAGCGGCTGACGGCGCTGGTCCTGCTGTCGGTGGAAGACGAGGGCGTCTCGCCGATGATCTTCTATCGCACGGATTGCGCCGATATGGCGCTCGCGCCGGAAGATGTCGACGAGAACTTCGTCGCGACCGCCCGCGCCGTCGTCGTCACCGGCACGCATTTCTCGCGCGACAACAGTGCTGCCGCCCAGCGCAAGGCCATTGCGGTCATGAAGGCCAAGGGCGGCAAGGTTGTCTTCGACATCGACTACCGGCCCAATCTGTGGGGGCTTGCCGGCCACGCCGAGGGCTTTGGCCGCTACGTC
Organism: Mesorhizobium sp. A556; assembly: GCF_054489545.1. Taxonomy (NCBI): domain Bacteria; kingdom Pseudomonadati; phylum Pseudomonadota; class Alphaproteobacteria; order Hyphomicrobiales; family Phyllobacteriaceae; genus Mesorhizobium; species Mesorhizobium sp. A556. The sequence continues at coordinate 341,368 of NZ_JBTMXA010000004.1, read as the reverse complement.
AAGTCCGACAGGGTTTCGGCGGCGATGCAGTCGGTCCTGCCGGATTGCGATCTCATCGTCGGCACCGAGGAGGAGGTGCTGATCGCATCGGGCGAAGGCGATTTGCTTTCGGCGCTGAAGACGATCCGGGCGCTGTCGGCGGCCACCATCGTGCTCAAGCGCGGCGCCATGGGCTGCATCGTTTACGACGGCCCTATACCCGACGACCTCGAACACGGGATTGTCGGCAAGGGCTTCGCAATAGAGGTCTATAACGTGCTGGGCGCCGGCGATGCCTTCATGTCCGGCCTGCTGCGCGGCTGGCTGGGCGGCGAAAGCCTGGAGGTCGCGGCGACCTGGGCCAACGCCTGCGGCGCTTTCGCCGTTTCGCGCCTGTTGTGCGCGCCCGAATACCCGACCTTCGAGGAACTGCAGTTCTTCCTCGAGAATGGCAGCACGCAGCACGCGCTGCGCAAGGACGAAGCAATCAACCACATCCATTGGGCGACGACTAGGCGGGCCGAAATCCCATCGCTGATGGCGCTGGCCTGCGACCATCGCAGTCAGTTGGAGGCCGTGGCCGAAAAGGCCGGTGCGGACTTTTCCCGCATCAACGAATTCAAGGTGCTGGCGGTGAAAGCAGCGGCCAAGGTCGCTGCCGGCCGTGACGGCTACGGCATGCTGATCGACGAGAAATACGGGCGCGAGGCGATGTTCGAATATGCCCGGCATCCCTTTGCATGGCTCGGCCGGCCGGTCGAACTGCCGGGGTCGCGCCCGCTTCGCTTCGAGTTCAGCCAGGACATCGGCTCGCAACTCGTCGATTGGCCAGTTGGGCATTGCATCAAGTGCCTGTGCTTCTATCACCCGGATGACCCGGCGGAACTGAAGGCCGAGCAGCAGCAGAAGCTGCGCACGCTGTTCGAGGCCTCGCGCAAGATAGGCCGCGAGTTGCTGGTCGAGATCATCGCCTCCAAGAATGGCGCGGTTGCGCAAGACACCATCGCGCGGGCGTTACAGGAACTGTATGCGCTGGGCATCAAGCCCGACTGGTGGAAGCTGGAGCCGCAGGCATCAGCCGCCGCGTGGCAGGCGATCGAGGCGGTTGTGAACGGCAACGATCCGTGGTGCCGCGGCGTCGTGCTGCTCGGGCTGGAGGCTTCACAAGTCGAACTGGAGGCGGCGTTCGCTGCTACCGCCGATGCCCCCATCGTCAAGGGCTTTGCGGTCGGGCGCACCATCTTCATCCACGCCGCAGAGCGATGGCTGGCCGGGAAAATGTCGGACGACGAGGCCGTTGCCGACATGGCGGGACGATTCAGGAAACTCACCGAAGCGTGGCTTGCCGCGCGCGGGCGCAAGGCGGCATAAGAGAGCGGAGGAAAAAGATGGCAAACACGATCCGCCTGACCATGGCGCAGGCGCTGACCCGCTTTCTCAGCAAGCAGATGACGGAGATCGACGGAGAGACCGTGCCGATATTTGGCGGGGTCTGGGCGATCTTCGGGCATGGCAATGTCGCCGGCCTTGGCGAGGCGCTTTATGCCGTTCGCGACGAATTGCCGACGTTCCGCGCCCATAACGAGCAGGCGATGGCGCATGCCGCAATTGCCTATGCCAAGACCCATTTCCGCCGCCGCTTCATGGCCGCCACCAGTTCCATCGGACCCGGCGCGCTCAACATGGTGACGGCGGCGGGCGTTGCCCATGTCAACCGGCTGCCGCTGCTTCTGCTGCCGGGCGACGTCTTCGCCAGCCGTATCCCTGATCCGGTCCTGCAGCAGGCGGAAAATTTCGGCGACGGAACGCTATCGGTCAACGACTGCTTCCGACCGGTCTCGCGCTATTTCGACCGCATCACCCGGCCCGAACAGATCATCCCGGCGCTCAACCGCGCCATGCAGGTTCTGACCGACCCGGCCGAATGCGGCCCGGTGACGCTGGCGCTGTGCCAGGACGTACAGGCCGAAGCTTTTGATTACCCCGAAAGTTTCTTTGCTAAGCGGCTGTGGACCCCGCGCCGGCCGCGCCCGGACCGGCGTGAGATGGCCGAAGCGGTCGCTGCGCTAAGAGGAGCAAAAAAGCCGCTCATCATCGCCGGCGGCGGTGTCCTCTATTCGCAGGCGTGCGACGGGCTTCAAGAATTCTCGAATGCGACCGGTATTCCCGTCTGCGAGACACAGGGCGGCAAGTCCGCTTTGCCGGACGAGCATGCCCTCAACATGGCGGCGGTCGGCGTCACCGGCACTTCTGCCGCCAACCGGTTGGCCGAAGAGGCGGACGTCGTGCTGGCCATCGGCACGCGCCTGCAGGATTTTACCACCGGCTCCTGGGCGCTGTTCCGGAATTCCGGCAAGACTATCATCGGCCTGAACGTCCAGCCTTTCGACGCCGGCAAGCACCGCGCGCTGCCGCTGGTAGCCGACGCGCGCGAGGGCTTGGTGGAGCTTGGCGCGGCACTCGGTCGCTGGCAGGCGCCGGCTGCATGGACCGAGACGGCGAAGCGAGGCAAGGCCGAATGGCAAGCAGCAGCAGCCAAGGTGACCGCGCCCACCAACGCCCCGTTCCCGTCCGATGCGCAGGTCATCGGTGCTGTGCAGCGCGTCATGGGTTCGGGCGCTACCGTGCTGCACGCGGCCGGCGGCCTGCCGGGCGAACTGCATAAGCTCTGGCAGGCGGGCGCGCCGGGGTCCTACCATGCGGAATACGGCTTCTCGACCATGGGCTACGAGATTGCCGGCGCGCTCGGGGCCAAGATGGCGAAGCCGGACAGGGAGGTCGTCGTCATGGTCGGCGACGGCTCTTATCTCATGTTGAATTCCGAGATCGCGACCTCGGTCATGCTGGGCCTTAAACTGACCATCGTGCTGCTCGACAACCGCGGCTTCGGCTGTATCAACCGGCTGCAGATGGCGACCGGCGGCGCCAACTTCAACAATCTCCTGAAGGATGCGCGCCACGAGACGCTGCCCGACATCGACTTTGCCGCGCATGCTTCAAGCCTCGGCGCGATAGCGCAGAAGGTGTCGTCCATCGCCGACCTGGAAGCAGCCCTTGCGAGCGCGAAAGCCAACACCCGCACCACCGTCGTGGTGATCGATACCGATCCGCTGGCATCGACCGAAGCCGGCGGCACCTGGTGGGATGTCGCCGTGCCGGAAGTCAGCGCGCGCGGCGAGGTGAACGCGGCGCGCAAGGCCTATGAGCAGAAGCGGCAGGCGCAGAATATCGGCGATTGACCGACGCCCAACGCAGACAGACAAACGCCAGGAACCGGAGCAAGAGCTTGAAAGCCAGACTGGGCATGTCCCCCATCGCGTGGTGGAACGACGATCTCGTGGAACTGAGCGACGACGTGTCGCTGGAAGAGTGCCTGTCGCAATCGCGCTCTGCCGGCTTTACCGGCATGGAAATGGGCCGCCGCTTTCCCAGCGATCCCGCCACCATGCTGCCGATCCTGAAGAAGGCGGACGTCACCTTATGCGGTGGCTGGTTCTCCGGAACGCTTGTCAACGAAGAGATGGCGGCCAACAAGGACCGCATCCAGCCGATGATCGACCTGTTCAAGGCGGTCGGCGCGCCGGCAATCGTCTATGGCGAGGTTGGTCGGTCCATCCAGGGCGACCGGTCGAAGCCGCTCGCCACCAAGGCCGTGCTTGGCGACGACGAAATGAAAGCCTATGCCCGGAAGCTGACCCAATTCGGCGAATGGTGCGCCGGCCAGGGCATGCCACTCGCCTATCATCATCACATGGCGGCGGTCGTGCAGTTCGAGCATGAACTGGACGCCTTCATGACCCACTCCGGCGAGGGTATTCCGCTGCTGCTCGACGCCGGCCATCTCGCCTTTGCCGGCGGCGACGTGCTGCGCGCCATCGACAGGCACCATGCCCGCATCAGCCATGTCCATGTGAAGGACGTGCGCATGGAGGTGATCGCGGGGCTGGACTGGTCGAGCCGGTCCTTCCTCGACGCGGTGGCGCTGGGCGCCTTTACCGTGCCGGGCGACGGCTCGCTGGATTTCGGCGCAATCGTCAAGAAGTTCGCGGACTATGGCTATGAAGGCTGGTTCGTGGTCGAGGCCGAACAGGACCCGAGGAAAAATCCGCCTCTCCAAATGGCGCAAGTCGGCTACAAGGAACTGATGCGGGTAATGACCGCCGCAGGGTATACGGTCGAAACGCAGGGTTTTGGCTCCTGACCCTTGGCGAGGCGATAGCGGAAACGATGTGATGGCAACGATCAAAGACCACGATCACCCTTTCTTCCGGCCACTCTGGCGGCGCATCGCCGTCGTTGCGGTCTGCTTCATCTGGGCGGGGCTGGAGTATCTCGGCGGCTCGCCGACATGGAGCATGATCGCGCTGGCCTTTGGCGCTTACGGCGCGTGGCAGTTCTTCTACATCTACAAGCCCGTCGACGAGACCGCGCCGACGGTCGAACAAGACGCCAAGGAATAGGCCAAGGACCAAGGCATGCCGAAACTGCACATTCGCCCGAAAAAAAATGGCTATGGCCGCGTTGTCCATGTGACACCGCAGAGCGCCGGCTGGACCTATGTCGGCTTCGACCTGCATCGCCTGCGGCCCGGCGAGGCGGCGGCGGGAGAAACCGGCGACAGCGAGGTCTGCCTTGTCTTCATCACCGGCAAGGGCACCGTGGAAGCAGGCGGAAAACCGCTCGGCCTGCTTGGCGAACGCATGTCGCCCTTCGAGGGCAAGCCGTGGTCGGTTTATGTGCCGCAGGGTTGCGACTGGTCGGTGACGGCGGAGACGGAACTGGAACTCGCCGTCTGCTCGGCGCCGGGCCTTGGTGGAGGCCTGCCCGTGCGGGTCATCGCGCCAGACGGCCTCGGCCAGGAAACCCGCGGCAAGACCACCAATACGCGCTACGTCACCAACATTTTGCCGGAAGGCGATCCGGCGGATTCGCTGCTGGTGGTCGAGGTGATCACGCCGGGCGGCCACACGTCGAGCTATCCGCCGCACAAGCACGACCGCGACAACCTGCCGGCGGAATCGGCCCTGGAAGAAACCTATTACCACCGGATCAACCCGCCGCAGGGTTTTGCCTTCCAGCGCGTCTATACGGATGCCGATGAGCACGGCGTGCGGTCGCTGGACGAGGCGATGGCGATCGAGGACGGCGACGTGGTGCTGGTGCCGGAGGGCTATCACCCCTGCGCGGCCTGCCACGGATACGACCTTTATTATTTGAACGTCATGGCCGGGCCGAAGCGGACGTGGAAGTTCTACAATGCGCCCGAGCACGAATGGCTGATGAAGGCCTGACCCGGCGCTTTCTCGGGTAGATCGAATCCTGGACCGGAGCAGCATTGGCTGCTTCTCCTTGTAATTGCTGTGGAGGAAATAATGTACAGGTTTGGTCTTCTGGGCGCCGGCCGTATCGGCAAGGTTCACGCGCGCGCCATCGGTGCGAACCCGCAAGCCAGGCTGATTGCGGTAGCCGACGCCATGGACAAGGCCGCGAAAGATCTTGCCACCGCCTATGGCGCGGAAGTGCGAACCATCGACGCCATCGAAGCGGCGGCGGATATCGATGCGGTCGTCATCTGCACGCCGACCGATACCCATGCCGACCTGATCGAGCGCTTCGCCAAGGCCGGCAAGGCGATTTTCTGCGAAAAGCCGATCGACCTCGACACCAAGCGCGTCCAGGAATGCCTTGCCGTCGTGGAAAAGACCAAGGCGGTGCTGATGGTCGGATTCAACCGCCGCTTCGATCCGCATTTCATGGCGGTGCGCAAGGCCATCGACGACGGCGCCATCGGCGCGGTGGAGATGGTGACGATTACGTCGCGCGATCCCGGTGCGCCGCCGGTCGATTACATCAAGCGCTCCGGCGGCATCTTCCGCGACATGACCATCCACGATTTCGACATGGCGCGTTTCCTGCTGGGCGAGGAACCGGTCGCGGTCAGCGCCCACGCATCGGTGCTGGTGGACAAGGCAATCGGCGAGGCCGGCGATTTCGACTCGGCCAGCGTCATCCTGGAGACCGCCTCCGGCAAGCAATGCATCATTTCCAACTCGCGCCGCGCCACCTATGGCTACGACCAGCGCATCGAAGTGCATGGCTCCAAGGGCATGGTCGCGGCGGAAAACCAGCGGCCGGTGTCAATCGAACTCGCTAATGAAAAGGGTTATACTCGCCCGCCGCTGCATGACTTCTTCATGACCCGCTATACGCAAGCCTACGCCAACGAAATCGCCGCCTTCATCGACGTTCTGGCCAAGGGCGGCAAGGCCAGCCCGAGCGGTGCGGACGGGCTTGCCGCGCTCCGGCTGGCGGATGCAGCACTGGCGTCGGCCACGTCAGGCAAGACCATCCGCTTGGACGCCTGAATAGCGCTGGAGCATCGGACCGGAAGCCGGCTTTCGGTCCGATGCTCCACTAACGCCTCATGGGCGGTTTTCGCCCATGCGGGCGAACGCTGCCGGATCGCTTGCCTTGAGCCTTGCCGCCAGCAGAACGCCCACAATCGCGGCCAGCGGTATCAGCGATGGCAAAACGATGCCGAGTGAGCCGCCGGCGGTCTGGGTCAGGTCGCCAAAATTCACGAAGATGTAGACGAACAACACGGCCATCACGATTGCCGACAGGGCCGGCAGGACCAGCGTGACCAAAGGGGAACGACTGGTCGGGTTTTTCTTGAAGAAGGCGATGACCGCAATGGAACACACGGTCATCATCGCCAGCACGCCCAGGGTTCCGATCTGCGCGATCCAGGTGAACATGTTGAGCACCGGGTCGAGGCCAAGGCCGGCGAAGATGGCGAGCACGATCAGCGCGCCCACCGACTGTACGATCGAGCCGATATGCGGGCTTTGATGGGTGTCGTGCGTCCGGCCGAACGCGGCCGGCAGCAGGCCCTCCCTCCCGGCTACATAGCTGTAGCGCGCGATGTAGTTGTGGAAGGAACTCAAGGCGGCAAACAGGCTGGTCACCAGCAGCAGCGCGGCAATCGTCGGCACCGGGCCGCCGACATATTGGCCAGCGAGATCGAAGAAGAACGTCGTCGGGTCCTCCGAAGCACCGAGCGTCGATTGCAGGTTTTCCGCACCGACCCCGACGACCATCAGCCAGGTCGTGAAAACATAGAAAGTGCCGATCAGCACGACCGACAGATAGGTCGCGCGTGCGATGGTCTTTTCGGGATCGCGCGCTTCCTCGGCGTAGATCGTCGTGGCCTCGAAGCCGATGAAGGAACCCAGGCAAAACAGAACGGCAACGGTAAACGAGCCGGAGAACATGGCGCTCGTGTCGAAGAAGTTGAACGAAAGCCCATGCGCGCCGCCCTGGCCGAGGATCCCGAAATCGACCAGCAACACGACCAGATATTCGAGGGCGACAAGCGCGACCAGTACCTTTGCCGAAAGGTCGACCTGCCGGTATCCCAGAAGGGCGACAAGGGCGATGGCAAGGAAACTCCAGGCCCACCAGGGCAGCACGATGCCCATGCTGGCGAAAACACCCGAGCTGATGCCGCCGAACAGGCCGATCAGGCCAAATTGCATCGCGTTGTAGGCGACAAGCGCGACGATGGCGCAGGCTCCGGCGGCATGACCGCCAAGACCCCGCGCCGCATAGGCATAGAATGCGCCCGCATTCGAGATGTGGCGCGACATGGCCACGTAACCGACCGAGAAGGCCAGCATCAACAGGGTAACAAGCAGGAACGTCGCCGGGAAGCCGGTGCCGTTGCCAAGCAGGAAGGCGATCGGCACGGCGCCGGCGATGCCGGTCAGCGGGGCCGCGGCCGAGATCACCATGAAGGTGACGGCGATCAGTCCGAGTGAATTCTTTCGAAGTCGATTGACCTCAATGCTGCTCATTTCAGTCTTCCTCCCCTTGTTGCCGCCCGGCGTCGGTCCCGCCAGCACCGGTGCTATCGCTTAGTTCCGTTCGACGCGTGATGCACGCGATCGCCGCGCTTTTCCTGTTGCGAAGGCCCTGCCCCGACGCGTTCCCGGCACCTGGCCAGGAATTGCCGCGTCGAGCCGTTCTGCTCGCCGGCCCGGCGCACGACCGAAACAATCGCCGCCTCCGGGAATTTGGCCTGCAAGGGCACGGTGCGAAACCGTTTTCCGTCAGGCCCGGTGTTGCTGTGCAATCCCTGCGGCACGATCGAGTAGCCGAGACCCTGGGCAACCAGCCCGCGCACCATGGCGAAGGACGGCGACTGAAAGCGGAAAACCGGTTTTTGGCCATTGCGCTCGAACAAGGCGACGGTCGCCGCCCTTACCGATGGAAGATCCAGCAGGACCATGGGCAGGTCGGATATTTCAGCGAGTGTCAGCTTCTCCCTTTCCGCCAAGGGATGATCCGCGCTCAGGATCACATGGGGTGCGGGCGGGCTGATGCGCTCGAAGGCGAGGTCCGGCTCGCTCGTGAATGCATGCGTGAGCGCCGCATCGATGCGGCCCGCCCTCAACTGCTCGATGAGGTCGTCATGGTCGGCCTCCAGGAGACTGATCTCCGTCTGCGGCTGCTGAACGGAGAAGTCGGCGACAAGACCGGGAACGAACTGCGGCCCGAGCGTCATGAAGAAACCGATGCGCAACTGTTGTTCGGCGGGCTGCGGCTGGTACTGGTCGGTCCCGATGGGGACGGCGCGACGATAGCCGCGATTGGCATAGACCAGAGGGGATCGCTGCTCCGAAATGTCGATCTGCTCGACTTCGCCGATGAAAATGAAATGCGTTCCCCAAAGCAGGGCTGTTTTCAACTCGCAATCGAAGGACACCAGCGCATCGGCAAGGATCGGAGCGCCGGTGGCGCCGCTGCGCCAGTCGACCGCGCCGAAGCGATCCGCCGTCACATGCTTGAGACGTCCCGAGAAAAGATCGGAGACATCGCTTTGTGCACCGGTCAGGACGTTGGCGCAGAAACGGCGGTTCTTCTTGATGGCCTCGCAGGCCGGGCTCAGGTGGTGAACGCTGATGAGCAGCGACGGCCGGCTCGTATCGGCGGAAACGGAGGTCATCGACGAGACGGTGACACCGAACCTTCCGGCATCTCCGTCCGTGGTCACGACGGTTACGGCGGCTGCAACCCGGCTCATGCCCTCCACGAATTGCTGGCGAAGGTCGGGGTTCATGGCCATCAGCCCAGATCGAAGAAGCGCTGGAGTTCGACGTCCGGCACTTTCTTGCAGAACTCGTCGAACTGGCTCTGGCGCGAGGCTGCGAAGGTTTCGACGAAGCGCGGCCCCAGCCAGTCCTTGGCGAAGGTCGAACTGCGCAGGCGCTCGATCGCCTCGGGCATGGAGCGGGCGAAATCCGGTCCGCCGGGGCTTTGAACATAGCCGTTGCCGATCACCTCGGGCAGCGGCTCGATCTTTTCCAGAATGCCGGCGACACCCGCCGCAACCGTGGCGGCAACCGTGAGATAGGGATTTGTATCGGCGCCCGGCAGGCGGTTTTCCACCCGCAGCGAAACGGCGTCATGGCCGACAACGCGGAAACAGGTGGTCCGATTTTCGAACCCCCAGGTCAGGCCGGGCGGTGCGAAGGTGCCCGGAGCGAAACGGCGATAGGAATTGACAGTCGGCTGGAACAAAAGGGTCAGATCGCCGATATAGCGCTGCAACCCGCCGATATAATGCCGGAAGGTCTCCGAAACGCCGTTGCGTTGCGACGGGTCGTGCAGCACGGCTTGCCCGTCCTTGCCGGTGAGACTGGTGTGTACGTGGATCGACTGCGAATCCGCGTCCTCGTTCCAGCGCGGCATGAAGGTGACGCATTTGCCTTGGCGCTGGGCGAGAGCGCGCAGGAAATTCTTGAGAAGGACAAGCTGGTCGGCCGGCTCAAGCCCCGTTCCGGCCGCGATGCAGGCTTCCAGAAAGCCGCCGCCGATCTCTTCGTGCATCTTGGCGATGTCGATCCGCAGCGATTCACACATCGCTCCAACCGCTTCGTACCATTCCGTCTGCTGCGCCTGGTAGAGTACAAGGTCGTGGCTCTTATGCAGCGTCGCCGTAACGAGGTTCCGGTAGCCCTTGGCCCTAGCGCTCTCGGGCGTTTCGTTGAAAAGCGTATATTCGAGTTCCAGCCCGTAGCGCGGCGTGAAGCCGGCCGTCGCCGCGCGGTCGATGACGCTGCGCAGAATGGAGCGCGGGCATAGTTCAGCTGTGGGGCCGGAATAGTTGCCCAGCACCAGCAGGTCGTAGCCCGGCTTCGACCAGGGAAGCCGGCGAAGCGTGGTGTGGTCGAGCATCAGCGGATCGTCGTGGAAATCGGCCGTCTCGTCGGTTATGCCCGGCGCCGTCAGCACGACGTCCGTCGGGTCGAGCGCGAAGGTCACCGGCGACATGCCCATGCCGTTCCTGGCGATGCCGGCAAGCAAGGCGACCGACACCATCTGCCCACGCAGCAGGCCGTTGGTGTCGGTCATGGCCACCGTCGCGAACCGGCTCGTTGTGTCCGCGATATAGTCGGCAAGCGTCATGGTTGCTCCGTCAGGAAAAAGGGTGGCGTCTTGAGACTGGCGAGTTCGGCCACGTCCTCGTCGGGGTGAAGGGAATAGGCGCGCAGGAAAACCGTCAAGCCGTTGCGGACATAGCGCTCCAGGTCGCGGCGGTCCGGAACATAGTCAGGCACATGCAGCGCCTTGTTGCGCGGCGCCGACAAGATGAGGCCCCAGAGATCTTCGGCCGCCAGTTCGGCGTCGTCGAAGCTTAGCCGGTTCAGCGCGCGTTGCCGCGTCAGATAGTCGACCATGCCGCGAAGGACGTGATCGGGGCCTGATGCCTGATAGGCACGGCCGATATCCGGAAACCGCTGCGCCTCCGAAATGATCAGGCGCGCAAGCGACAGCATATCCGGCCGCATGACGATGTCGGCGTAGCGCCAGGCGAAGGCGTGCAATTCGCCGACCATGCTCGCAGTCTCGGCCGGGCGCTGGAACACATCGAGCATCTCGTTGCGTTCTTCCGTCATCATGGCGTTGAACAGTTCTTCCTTGGACGGAAAATACTGGTAGAGGGTCGGCTTCGTCAGCCCGGCGGCGGCGGCGATCACGTCCATCGACGCGCCCGAAAAACCCTTGTCCGAAAACTCGCGCATTGCCGCATCGACGATGCTTTGCCGGCGAAGCATACGGTTCAACTCACGCTTTGGAAGGGCGCTCATGGCGCAATCCCCCGAAGCCATTCCAGGAGGATGGTATTATAGGCTTCCGGCTGTTCCACATTGCAGACATGGCCGGCGTCGGGAATGACCTCGAAGCGAATGGAGGCAAGCGCTGCTTCTTGGAGAATGCGCCGGGCAACGCCGCGAATCTCGGCTGGCGGCGCAAGCCTGTCGTGTTCGCCCGTCATCATCAGAACCGGCATGGTCAACCTCGAAAAGTCGAAGCGCTCTGGCGGATGCGTGAAACAGTGGAGCGCGTCGCGGTACGTGGCCACCGGAATGGCGGTCATCGAGGCCAGCAATGTTGTGCGCACGGCCTCGCCGGCATTGGGTCCGGCGAGAACTTCGACCACGGCCGGTGCGAAATCCGCCGGCACCTTGCCAGCGGCCAGCGGCGCTTCGCGGGACTGGCGGAAGGCCTCCCGCTCAGTTACGCCCGCTTCCGACATGCCGGTGCAACCGCCCGACAGGACCAATCCGGACAGCCGGTCCGGATTGCGCATGGCAAAGGACGTGGCGATCCACGAGCCATAGGAGAGGCCGACCAGGATCAGCTTTTCCGCACCGAGGGCCGATGCAACCCGGAGGATGTCGTCGCAATAGGCGTCAATCGTCGTCGGCGCGGAACCTAATTGGCTGCCGCCATAACCGCGCAGATCCAGCGCTGCCGCGCGCCAATGAGCGCCGACGGCCTGGAGTTGGGGAACCCAATTGCTGCGCTCGCCGCCAATGCCGTGCAGAAAGAGCACGAGTGGCTCTCCCGCTCCATGCGAGGCTGTAATCTCAAGCCGGGGCTGGCCGGCGACGGAAATCGTTTCCAACGAGATCGAACGGGGCGACGATCCATGTCGAGGTGGCCTGATCGGCTTGGCCGCGCCCGTATCGGCGAGCGACCCCAATGCCGCTATACCCGCCTCGAAAACCATTGCGGTGCCAAGTGCGGCTTCCTTGACGCGACGGGCCGGCGCTTCGATCCGCGCCGTCCACTCGATCGTGGAGCCGCCGTCCTCGCGCCCGCTTACGCTCAACTCAGCGCAATATTCGTCGATGCCTTCGATGCCTGCGAGGTGTTCATAGGCAAGCGTCCGGTCACTGTCCGAAAAATAGGTTTGCTGCTCTTCATACAGGGCGTCGTCGCCCTTGGTCGTGAAACGCCGGACCTTGGCCCCTCTTCTGTCCCCGTGCGTTTCGATCCGCTCGATGAAGGGATGCCAGGCACCGCCAAAATCGCGCGCGATTGCCCACACTTCCGCTGGTTCGGCGGCCGCCATGCCCGTGACCCGAACCAGTTCCGTCGCCATCGCTTAGCGAACGCCCGCCGATGTCGACGAATCCCCGCGCCAAAGCGACGAACGCGCGCCGTCCTCGTCGCCTGGCGCGCCGTCCAACTCTTCGAGGTCGTAGAGGGTCAGCACCGAGAGATAGTCCTCCATGATTTCCGCAGTGTAGGGCAGCATCAGCGCGCCGCAGCGGCTGTCGCGGTACATGCGCTCGAGCGGCAGGGACTTCAGCATCGACTGGCCGCCGCAGGTCCGGATCGCCAGCGCGGCAATCTCCTGGGCACCGTCCATGACGTTATATTGCGCCGCATACATGCGCAGCACCTGCGCCTTGGTCGGGAACCCCTGCGCTTCCATGAAAGCCTGCCACCACAGCGCGCGCATGCTAGCCAGTTTGGCGTACATCTTGCCGACGGTGATGCGCTTGGTTGCGAACATGCGGCGGTCGGCAGCCGACTGGCCCGCCACCTCGCCGCGCAGATAGGCGACGGTGAAATCGAACGCGCCCTGCGCCACGCCCATATAGGTCGGCGACAGCGTCGCCATCATGTGCGGCCAGTTCGGCAATGTCTTGATGAAGATGCCGCGCGGCATCATCAGGTCTTCTTCCGTCACGAAAACGTCCTTGAGCACGAGGTCGCGGCTGTTGGTGCCGCGCATGCCCAGCGGATCCCAGCTTCCGGTGACGGTCAGGCCGGGCGTGTCCTTGTGGACGATGAAAATCATCGTGTCTTCGTGGCGCGGCTCGACGCCCTCGAAATGCTCGGTGCATACGATGGAATAGTAGTCGCAATAGCCAGCCAGCGACGCGAATTTCTTAAAACCGTTGATGCGCCAGCCGCCATCGACCTTCCTGCACCAGGTCTGTGCCGGTTTCGAAGTCCAGTTCTGGCCGGCTTCGGAGATCGGCTGCGAATAGATGCCCTGCTCCTTCACCGCGCGGCGGAACTGACGCTCGCGCAGCGGTGCGAATGCCGCGCGCTCCGCGTCGGTCAGGCTCGGCAGTTCGTACATGAAGCGCGACCACATCATCGACGAGTTGTGCATGTTGAAGGTGAGAGCGGTCGCGCCGCAATATTTGCCGATTTCCGCGCCGGCCATCGCATATTCGCCGAGGCTGAAGCCATGGCCGCCGAATTCCTGCGGCACCGTCAGGGTCAGCAGCCCTTCCGCGGCAAGATCCCTGTAGTTCTCGACCGGAAAGGACGCATCGTCGTCGACCGCCTTGGCTCTTGGCGCAAAGCGCTCGCGGCCCAGTTCGTTGATGCGCTCAAGCACCGCCAGAACTTCCGGACGGATGCGCGAGAGGTCGTAATAGTCTGCGGGTTCGCTCATCAACTGTCCTCGTCGTGTCAGGCAAGTTCGCCCTGGAGGCGGCGGTCTTTCACGACGACCCTTCCATCGAGGGCTATGGTGCAATTGCGCATTGGCAGGTCGAAATGGCCTTGCGTGAAGCGCCCGGCATATTGATTTGCCCCGGTCGACCAGAGGAAATTGCCGGCCCAGGCGCGAAATTCGACGGCCTGCATGTCGCGCTTGTCGTAGAGCGCGCCCGATACCCAGCGCGCCTGCGGGTTCATGCCCCAGCCGACATGCGACATGCCATAGGCGAGCGGATCGTCCCAGGCTTCCATGTAGTCGCGGAACAATTGCGCATCGAGGCCGTCGCCCTTAATAGCGGTAACGAAATCGTTCTCGACCGTGAAGTCGATGCGGCCCGAAAGATAGGACTTGAAGGTGAGGTTCATGTCGCCAACGTCCATGACGATGCGCCCGTTGACCGTGCCCGGACCGGGGAAGGCCAGGCACAGGCCGCCGGGCCAATGCGCCACTGCGCCCGGCGTGGTGGCGAAGCCGGGGGTGCCGCCGCAGGGCGCACCCTTGAGGTCGATCGTGAGATCGGTTCCCGCCGCAGACGTCACGCGCATTTCGCCGGCTTCGCGCAGCATCTGAATGCCAAGCGCCACCTTGGGCCCAAGCTCGGCGCGCGGTTCGCAGCGCTCGAGGATTTCAGGATGTTCGTTGCAGACGACGAGTATCCTTGCGCCCGCCTCCTCGATCTCGGGCCATTCGGCGGCATGGATCATGCCTTCGACCGTGCAGTCGACGATGCATTCGCACTGCTTCATCGCCTCGATGGCGGCACGGTTGCCCTGGATGGCGAGCGACGTTCCCGTCGACTTGACCGGCACCGGCGCGGTCTGGCGGGGCGTCGGCATGGTGATGGTGCAATAGTCGGCGCCAAGGTCGTGACAGGCGAGGTCCGAGAGTTGGACCAGAACGGGACGCGACTGGCTCTCAGCGACAATCGCTACCCGCGTGCCCTTGCCTATGCCGTTGAGGGCGAACACGCGCCGAAAGCAGGCGAGCCATTTTCCCTCTATCCGCTCCTGCAGCATCACCCCTCCCGGCTAGCTCAAAATTACTTTACTGATGAGTAAAGCTATTTCAGCTTTGCCAGCGCGTCAACAGGCGTTGTGACGTGAGAAATCGATCTCAATGCAGTCCGTTAATCCCAGCGATTCGCAAAGAGGCCAACGATCAGGACGATTTCGACCGATCACGCTGCACCACGACGCTCAACAGGGCCAGGATGCCTGAACCGAACATCAGCACGAAGGACACTGCGTTGAGGACCGGCGTCGATCCTACCTTGGCCATGCGATCATACATGGTGATGGTCAGCGGTGCTTCCGATCCGACAAGCATCAGCGTCGTGTTGAAGTTTTCGAAGGAAACCAGGAAGGCGACGATAAAGGCTGATACCAATGCCGGCATTAGAAACGGCAGCGTGATCGTGCGCAGGACCCGGTAGCGGCTGGCACCCAGATTATACGCCGCCTCTTCCTGCGCGATATCGAACTTGCGCAACCGCGCCGCGATGACCAGCGACGTGATGGTGGTAAGGAACGAAAACTGACCGACGACGATCAACGGAACGCCCGGCCGCAGAAACGACCAGTCGTAGCCCAGCGTATCCTCCACACCGTTAGCCAGCATACTGGCGGCGACAAGAATGGATATGCCGACAATGACACCCGGTATGACGAGCGGCACGATCATCAATATGTAGAGTACCGATTTGCCGGGAAACTCATGGCGCTCGAACAGGAACGCGTTGCAGGTGCCAACCAACACCGTCAGCGTCGATACGATGAGGCCGATCTTGAATGAAGTCGCCAGGCTCTCAAGCAGCCGCCGGTCATGAAACAGGCCGAGCTTCGGGTCCGCATCGTTGAAAAACCAGCCTAGCGTCCATCCCTGCCACGGCAGCGACGGGAAGAGCGAATCGTTGAATGCAAACAGGCCGGCCGTCACCAGCGGCGCGGCCAGATAGATGAAGAACACCGCCATATAGGCGCTGTAGAGAAAGCTCGGAAGCGGCGCTTGCGGTGCGGCGATGTTCATTGCCTTGGTCCGCGCCATCACTTTGCCACCGTGGAAGCGAGGTTCTGTCCGGTAAGGCGCAAGCCAAGCCAGACGACCGCGGAGGTGAACGCCAGCAACACGACGCCGAACGTCGCGCCGGCCTCCCAATTGTAGCGGGTGATGAACTGGTTGTAGATCTGCTCGGTAAACCACATGCTGTTTTTTCCGCCCAGCAGCACCGGCGTCAGATAGCTTCCGGCCGTCAGCATGAAGACGATGATGCAGCCCGCGACGATGCCCGGCATGGCGTATGGCAAGACGATACGGCGGAAGACGGTTAGGCGGCTGCCGCCGAGATTGAGGCCGGCCTCGATCAGGCTGTCGTCCATGCCGTCGAGTGTCGAGACAAGTGGCACGATCATGAACAGCACGACGGTGTAGACCAGGCCGACGACCACCGTTGCATCATTGTAGAGAAACTCGACCGGCCCGGAGACCAGCCCGGTCGCCTGCAGGATTTTCGATACGACACCGGTTTCACGCAGCAATATGATCCAGCCGAAGGCCCGCACGAGATCGCTCACCCATAGCGGCACGAGACACAACAGGAAGAGTGCGGCGCGTGAACGACGCTGCGCCACCTTGGCGATGTAGTAAGCGACCGGGAATCCCACCAGCAAGGCCAGCCCGGTGACCAGGATCGACATAACGGCGGTGCGAAGCAGCGTGCGCCAATAGATCGGCTCACCAAGGAAGTCCCGGTAATTGGCCAGACCGGCGACATACTCCCCCGGACCGACCTTCTCGCGCAGCGAAATTCCAAGGATGCCCAGTTGGGGCAGTACGATGAGGACGCCGATCCACAACAGGAACGGCATCAGCAGGAGGATGAAGGAAAGACGGCGCGCTTCGACGGCGGTCACGGATCAGATATCCTGGCTCGTCGGCGCAAAGCAAAGTGTGCGCGCATTGGCAAAGCCGAGCGACACCGCGTCCCCCACCTTCAAGGCCAGTTCGCCATTCATATCCTGGCCGTGGACCTCCATCAGCGCGCCCGAGCGGGTGCGCACCAGGATCCGGCTGTTGGCCCCGTTGAACAGCAAGCTATCGACGGTTCCGGCAAGGCGATTGTACATCTCGGATGGTTTTTCCCTAACCACCGCGATCGCTTCCGGCCGCACGAACACTTCCACCCTGTCGCCCTTCGCAAACGAACTACCCGTCGTGGCGACCAGCATGCCTTCGCCTTCGATCTCGACCTGGCAGGTGTCGTTTCCCGCAGAGACGACCTTGCCCTGCCAGCGGTTGCTGTCGCCGACGAAGCCGGCGACAAAGCCGCTGCTCGGCCTATGGTAGAGTTCGCGCGGCGTGCCGATCTGCTCGAACCGGCCTGCATTCATGACCGCGACATTGTCGGACATGACCAGCGCTTCCGACTGGTCGTGGGTGATGTAGAGGAATGTCGTGTTGAACTGCTGCTGCAACAGCTTCAGTTCGATCTTCATGCGCTCGCGTAATTTGAGGTCCAATGCGCCGAGTGGCTCGTCGAGCAGCAGAACGTCCGGCTGCAAAACCATGCAGCGGGCAATGGCGATGCGCTGCCGCTGCCCGCCGGAAAGCTGGTTGACCTGTTTGTGGGCAACATCGGGAAGGCCGATGCGGCCAAGCACCTCGCGCACCTTCTCCTCGATCTCGGCCTTTCCAGCGCCCCGGCAACGCAGGCCGTAAGCAATGTTCTCGCCCACATTCATCATTGGAAACAACGCCAGATGCTGGAAAACCATCTTCACGTTGCGCTTGTTGGGCGGGCTGTCCAGCACCGATTTTCCCTTGATCCTTATGTCGCCGGCCGAAGGGTTTTCGAAACCGGCGATCATGCGCATCAGGGTGGTCTTGCCGCAGCCCGACGGGCCGAGGATGGAAAAGAACGATCCGGCGGGCACATCCAGCGAAACGCCGGATACCGCCGTCAGCTTGCCGAAATTCTTGGTCACGTCCAGGCATTGCAAATCGAACATGAAAACTCCGGTCAAAGCGGCGGTGGGCCTGCGCCTGCCGCCGCTTTTTTTGATCAGTTTGACGATGCGGCCTGGATTTTTTCCAGAGCCTTGCCTTCGAGGTCTTCCAGTCCGGCAGGAATGTTGGCGAAGAATTTCAGGTTGGCAATGTCTTCGGGCTTGAAGGCCGCCTCAACCGCCGCCCGCTTGTCTTCCGGCATCATCGAGATGCCATCCTTGACGGCAACGATGGCGCCGCTTTGAGCCGACATCAACGGAACGATCTCGGGCTGCATGACGAAATTGATCCACTTGTAGGCGGCATCGTCCGCCTCGCCCTTGCGCGGCATCGCGAAGGTGTCGATCCATGCCAACGCGCCGGTCGCCGGCGGCACGAACACGATGTTCGGGTTCTGGCCGTAGAGCTTGTAGGCGGTGGAATCCCATGTCTCCGAAGCGATCACTTCGCCGGACAGCATCAAGGCAGAGAGATCGTCGCCGGCTTTCCAATAGGTCTTTATATTGTCCTTGCAGGCGATAAGCTTCTCAGTCACCTCGTCGAGGAGCTTCTGATATTCGCCGAGATCGCCATAGGCCGCGAACGGATCCTTGCCCATGGAAAACGCCATGCCGAGCAAGATGGTGCGGCGCAGGCGCATTGAGGTCCGGCCCTTATATTGCGGGTCGCAGAGATCGGCCCAGTTCTTGATGTTCGGAGCCTTGGTCTTGTCGACCATCAGGCCGGACGTGCCCCATTCCATCGGCACGGCGTAGACTTCGCCGTCGATCGTCGTGTTGGCCTTGACGCCTTCAAGCAACTTCGGGTCCATCGCATCCGTGTTGATCTTGGAAAGATCGAGCGGCTTGTAGATGTTGAATTCCTTCTGGGCGGAGAAGATGCGATCATGGCTCGGCTGCGCCAGATCGAAGCCCGCGCCGCCGGTCGCGCGCAGCTTGGCGACCATTTCCTCGTTGTTCGAGAAGGTCACCTCGACCTTGATGTCGGGATATTTTGCCTCGAACATTTCAATGACCTTGTCGGGCGCGTAGTTGCCCCAGGTCAGCAGCCTGAGCGTCGATGCCTCCGAATGCGCCGGCCCGGCCATGAGCGCCAGGGCGATTGCGCTGGTGGCGAGGTATTTCAACTGGGAAAGCTTCATCTTACATCCTCCTCCGCGCCGGCTTATCCGGCTTTTGAATTTGTTCCCGCAGGTGCGTCTGCGACACGTTCCCGACGCTCGCAAGACGAAGTCAGCGAGCAACGGGCATCCGATCTAAGAACGCATTGGCATTGTGCGACAGGTCCATTTTGCAAGGCGTTCAGGGCCACTTTCGTATTCGGCGACGCTCACCTTTCCTCAAACATCGCGGCTATCGCGCCAGCGATAATAGGATACCGATGCGGCGAGGAACCATGGATTGCCGTTATAGAACGGGCGGGTCTCGAACCGCGCACCGTCGAACCCGGTCTTTGCCTCCTCGCGGCCGAGAACCCTCTGGCCGGTTCGCATCCCCAGATAGCTGGCCATAGACACACCCGAGCCGCAATAGCCCATGGCGTAATGCATGCCCTCGTGCTGGCCGGTATGGGCCATTGTGTCGAACGTATAGGCGACCAGCCCCATCCAGGAATGGCTGATGCGAACGGACGCCAGTTCAGGAAACAGATGCACCAGTTCCGCCCGCAATAGCGGGCCGCTGACAACGGGGTTGGTCTCTCCCTGGCTGACGCGGCCGCCGAACAGGATGCGGCGCCGGTCAGGAGAGACACGGTAGTAGTAAACCACCTTGCGCGTGTCGGAGACGATCCGGTTCGTCGGGAACAGCCGGTCCATCACCTGCGGATCGATCGGTTCGGTGGCAATGATATAGCTGCCGATCGGGATCACGCGCCGCCGCTGCCATGGCGTGATCGCGCCCGTATAGCCGTTGGTGGCGACGACCACGTCGCGCGCCGCCACGACGCCTTGCGGAGTTGTCAGCCTGAAACCAGAGCCCGACCGCTCGATCTTCGTCACGCCGCAGTGGTCGACCACCGTCGCGCCAGCCGCCAGGACGCGCTGCAGCAGGCCGTGATGGTAGCGCCCGGGATCAAGCGAGGCATGGCGCGGAAAGACGACGCCGCCATGGTAGGCGTCGGTGCCGAGTTCGGCACGCTGCTCGGACCTCGATATGACCTGCCCGCCGGTCTCGAACCCCCTGAGCTCGCTGCCAAGCGCGGCGACGAGGCGGCGGAAGGCCGGTTCGTTGTGGGCGGCGTGAAAGCGGCCGACGACATCGAAATCACAATCGATGCCCTCCTCCGCGACGAACGCGCCGATCCACCTCAGTGCCTCGCGGCCATCGTTCAGGATGGCGCGGGCCTGCTCGACCCCATGCCTGCGGGTCAGAAGGGCAAGATCGGGCTTGATGCTGGTGCTGATCTGGCCGCCGTTGCGCGTGCTGCATCCGAAGCCGACTTCTTTCGCCTCGAGCACAAGCGTCGAGCGGCCGCCACGGGCGGTCTGCAAGGCAGCGTGGAGGCCGGTGTAGCCCGAGCCGATGACAGCAACGTCGACGCTCGACGGCAATTGCCGGCTAGCGGGATCGGGCCGCGGGCTGCGCTCCCACCAGTAAGGTGTCGTCTTGAAATCCTTGGTGAAAACGTCTGCCCCAACCATCAATAATCATCCCCCGATGCGCGCTGCTATCATCTTGACCTTGCAATAGTTCTTGAGCGCATCAAATCCCCTCTCGCGGCCAATTCCAGATTTCTTCACGGCGCTGAACGGCCATTCAGGCGATCTCGCTCATCTGGTAGCGCGAGCGCGCCAGCCATTCGGGAGCGATTTCGACGCCCCAGCCGGGTTCGTCGCCGATCGTCACCTTCCCGTCGGCGACCGTATAGGGCGACGTCCGGAAAAGCCCCTCCTGCCACGGGTAATAGTCCGGCCCTTCAATCGAAAACTCGAGATAGGCGCCGGCATTGGGGATCGCTGCCAGAACATGCATGGTGAACAGCGTTACCAGTGAGAGATTGGCGCAGTGCGGCGTCACCGCAAGTCCATGCTCGGCAGCCATCTTCGCCACCTGGAGCGTGCGCGCCACGCCGCCCATGTAGCAGACGTCCGGCTGGACGATGTCCACGGCCCGCATTTCGATCATGCGCTTCCAGATGCGTAGATCCGAGTCCTGCTCGCCGCCGGTCACGGCAATATCCAGGGCTTCGGCGACCTGCCTGGTCTGGTCGAGTTCCCAATACGGGCAAGGCTCCTCGTAGTGGACGACGCCATGATCCTGCAGGATCCGCCCGACCTCGATCGCACGTTGTGGGGTAAAGCAACTGTTGGCGTCCGCCAGAAGCGTTGCATCGTCGCCCAGTCCGGCGCGGATCGCCGGGATGATCGCTTCGGTGCGGCCCGGCCATTCGTCCTCATTGCGCCCGACTTCGGCACCGACGCGAAATTTGAAGGCGTCGAACCCATGCTCGCCGCGCAACCGCTTGAAGCGCTCGACCTCATCGGCCGGCGTGATGTCGCGTTTCATCGATGAAGCATAGGCGCGCAACTTGCCCGGCTTGCCGCCCAGCAGTTCGACGACGGGCTTTCCCGCCGCCTTGCCACGCAGGTCCCAGATCGCGGTGTCGATGCCGGCCATCGCCCGGCGAACATAGCTGCCGGGAAACTTGTGCTCACGCTCCTCGATCCGGTCCAGCACATCATCGAGATCGTCGGTTTCGACGCCGAGCGCCCACGGCGCGACCTGCCGGTGCAGGATCGTGGCGGTAATATCGGAATTATAGTTCGATACCTGGCCCCACCCCTGCGCGCCGGTTTCGTCGGTTATTCGTACGAAGCCGTTATGGCGGTCGCAGAAGCTTTCGATACGTCGGATCTTCATGATGGGACCCCCGGGCCTTTCTCGGGTGAGCGGCCGCAGCCATTTCGCGGAAGTGTTTCATTCAAATTGGCTGGCGGTTAAGGGCCATTTTGGTTAAAGCGGGGAGCCATTCCATGGGGCCGAGCGCCCGTATCGAAGCTGGGGAGAGCATTGGCGATGGTGAAGTATTCGGGCGGTGCGTTGCTGCCGACGCTCCACATCGACCGCAGCGCCTCCGTTCCCATTTCCGTGCAACTTGCCGGCGCGATCCGGGACGCGATCCTTTCGGGCGCGCTCGCACCCGGGCAACGCTTGCCCTCCAGCCGCACACTGGCGCGTGACCATGACGTTTCGCGCACCACGGCCGTCACGGTCTTCGACCAGTTGACGGCGGAAGGATTGATCGTCTCGCGCGTCGGCGCGGGCGCTTATGTCAGCGACGCCCTCAACGCACACCGCCCCGCCATCGTCGGAAAGACCACGCGGGACGACGAGGCCAAGAGAGGGCCGGCGCGTCTGGCCAGGCTGACCCAGGGCGCATCGGAGCAATATTTCACCCGGCTTGCCCATCCGGTGCAATCGCGCGCCTTCGTCACCGGGACCCCGGCCTACGATGCATTTCCGGTAGCGCTATGGGCGCGGCTCACGGCGCGTTACTGGCGCGAATCGCGCGGCTGGATGCTCGGCTATCCCGAGCCAAGCGGCCTGATGGCGCTGCGCATGGCCGTTTCGGCACATTTGCGCGCCAATCGCGGCGTCGTTTGCGAACCCGAAGAAATATTCATCGTCAACGGCGCGCAGGAGGCCTTCAACCGGATCGGCAATATCCTGCTCGACCCCGGCGACCCTGTCTGGTTTGAAAACCCCGGTGCGATCGGTGCTCGCAACAGCCTCATTTCCTGCGGCGCGCGGCTCGTACCGGTCCCGGTCGACGCCGAAGGCATCAACGTCGTGGCCGGCCTCAAGGCCGCACCCGACTTCCGCCTTGCCTTCGTCACGCCGTCGCACCAGCACCCGACCGGCGTCACCATGAGCCTGGAGCGCCGCCTCGAATTGCTGCGTGCCGCCGAAGGTGCAGGCGCCTGGATTATCGAGGACGATTATGATGGCGAGTTCTTCTATTCCGGCAGGCCGCTGCCAACCCTGAAGAGCGTCGACAGTGCTGGCCGCGTCATCTATGTCGGCACCTTCAGCAAATCGCTGTTCCCGGCGCTGCGTCTCGGCTTTCTGGTCGCGCCGCCGGCACTTGCCGACGCTTTTGGGCGCATCGCCGGCGCAACCCTGCAGGGCGCGCCGACCAACCAGCAGGCGGTCGTGGCCAACTTCATCCAGGAGGGCCATTTCGCTTCGCACATTCGGCGCATGCGAAAACTCTACTCCGAACGCCAGGAGGTGCTGATCGAGGCCGCAAATGCGCGCCTGGGCGGCCTGCTCGACGTCGTGCGGACAGAAAGCGGCTTTCAGACCATAGGCTATCTGGCCGAAGGGCTGGAGGAGCAACAGGTGGCCGAAGCCGCTGCGGCACGCGGGGTCATTGTCGCGCCGCTACGTCGCTTCTGCATCGAACCGGTTGCGATGCAGGGCCTGGCGTTGGGTTTCAGTGCTTGTGAGCCGCGAGAAATCCGCGCCGGGGTGGCGACGCTGGCCGAGGTGCTGGAGGGGCTCATGCACGCCCGCCCTGCCCCGTAGATCAGCGCCCGTCGCCAGCCAGATTAGCTTCCATAAGCCGGGAAGGCTTACGAAACCTGCTCGACCTGCTGCACCTCCGGCACGAAATGGCGCAACAGGTTCTGGATGCCGTGCTTCAGCGTCGCCGTCGAGGACGGGCAACCGGCGCAGGAGCCTTTCATGTGCAGGAACACGGTGCCGTTCTGGAAGCCCCTGAAGGTGATGTCGCCGCCGTCCTGGGCCACCGCCGGGCGAACCCGCGTATCGAGCAGTTCCTTGATGGTGACGACCAGTTCTTCATCCGCCGCGTCATAGAACTCGGTGGTTTCGCTGGTCTCGGCGGCAGGCCCGGCATTGGTCATGACCGAAGCGCCGGACATGAAGTGCTCCATGATCGCGCCGAGGATGGCCGGCTTCAGATGCTGCCAGTCGGGGCCGTCCTTGGTAACGGTGATGAAGTCGTAGCCGAAAAAGACGCCGGTGACGCCGTCGATGTCGAACAGGCGCCCGGCCAGCGGCGAGGCCTCGCTGGCGCTGGCTGCATCACGGAAGTCGGCGGTGCCCTCCAGCAGGACTTCCTTGCCGGGAAGGAATTTCAGCGTTGCCGGGTTGGGTGTCGATTCCGTCTGGATGAACATGGTCGTCTCCTGCCCGCCCAAGTCGGGCGCATAGTTTGGAATTATTCTAATTAGGCCTTCCGACGGCAACATTCAAGAAAAAGTGCAAGCGCCGCTCAGGCCAGGCTCGCGATTTCCTCGTCCGACAGGCTTTGCGGCACGACGGTGACGGGAATCGGGAACGCGGCGGCTTTTCCGACCACGGCGGCCACCAGCGGGCCGGGGCCTTCCTTGCCGGCGCTGGCCGCCAGGACGAGAATGGCGATGTCCTGGTCTTCCTCGATCACCCTGTGAAGCTCTTCCACCGGCTTGCCTTCGCGCACCACCATTTCCGGCTCGATGCCGAACCGTTCCCTGATCTTGCCGGCATAGCCGTCAAGCGTGTTGCGGGCGGTGGCGTTGGCCTCGTCGCGCATGATCTTTTCGACGCCCAGCCAATGCTGGAAATCGTCCGGCTCGATCACGTAGAGCAGGACCAATATGCCGTTGGTGCTTTTCATGCGCTGCGCGGCATAGGCGGCGGCCCGCTCGCATTCGGGCGTATCGTCGATGATGACCAGGAATTTGCGGCGATGGCCCGCTTCCCGGCTGAGTCGTTTAGAGACCATGATCACCCTCGTCGATGTTCTGCGGCTGCAATCTGCCACCGGCGGGGTTCCGCGGCAAGCGGTCCCCCGTCGGCCGCTTCAGCCCTGCAACAGGCCGACAATATCGCGCACGTCCTTCATTGTCGCCTCGGCCAGCGCGCCGGCGCGTTCGCCGCCGTCCTTCAACACCGCATCGACGTAAGCGCGATCGGCCGAAATGCGGCGCATCTCGCCGGCGATCGGAGCCAGCTTTTCCACCGCCAGATCGGCCAGCGCACCCTTGAAGGCCGAGAACTGCTGGCCGCCGAATTCCTGCAGCACGGCCTCTTTCGACAGTTCGGCCAGGCCGGCATAGATGCCGACGAGGTTTTCGGCTTCCGGCCGGCCGGCCAGACCGTCGAGTTCGCCCGGCAGCGCCGCCGGATCGGTCTTGGCCTTGCGAATCTTCTTGGAGATGGTGTCCGCATCGTCGGTGAGGTTGATACGCGACAGGTCGGACGGATCCGACTTCGACATCTTCTTCGAGCCGTCGCGCAGGCTCATGATACGCGCCGCCGGGCCGCCGATGATCGGCTCGGTGATCGGGAAATAGCCGTTGACCGTCTCTTCGCCCATCTGCATCTCGACGCCGAGGCCGAGATCGGCGATGCGGCCCGAAAAGTCGTTGTTGAATTTCTGGGCGATGTCGCGCGTCAATTCCAGGTGCTGCTTCTGGTCGTCGCCGACCGGCACATGGGTGGCGCGATAAACCAGAATGTCGGCCGCCATCAGGCTCGGATAGGCAAGCAGGCCAAGCGAGGCGTTTTCGCGGTCCTTGCCGGCCTTGTCCTTGAACTGCGTCATCCGGTTCATCCAGCCGATGCGCGCGACGCAGTTGAATATCCATGCCAGTTCGGCGTGCTGCATCACGCGGCTCTGGTTGAAGACGATGTGCTTCTTCGGGTCGATGCCGGAGGCGAGGAAAGCGGCCGTGATGGCGCGCGTCTGTTCGGCGAGGTCTTCATAAACAAGCTGCGCCGTCAGCGAATGGAGATCGACGACGCAATAGATGCAGTCGTTGGTGTCCTGAAGCGCAACGAACTTCTTCAGCGCGCCGAGATAGTTGCCGAGATGCAGATTGCCCGTCGGCTGGACGCCGGAAAAGACGAGGGGCTTGAAGGGGGAACTGGCTGTCATGTCTTTCCTCGTGGCTTGTGGAGGGCCGTTTCGCGCGCGGCGAAATTCGAGTGGGCTTATGGATCAGCCGGCGTCGGCGATCAAGGGCCGGCATTCGGTTTCGCAAACGGTATTTCGGTTTCGCAAACCGCTTGCGCGAGATTCGTGACGGGTGCGGGAACGCTTCGCAGCCTGCGGCATCCAATGGGTGTCTGAACCGCGCACACCCTGCTGCGCCACGAAAAGGAGTTCATCCCATGATCCACAAACTGCAAGCGGCACTCATCGCTGTCCTGATGGTCGGTACCGCCGGCTTCGCGCAGGCCGCCGACAAGCCCACGGACCCGCAGATCGCCCACATCGCCTACACGGCCGGCGCCCTCGACGTCGACCTGGCCAAGCTCGCCATTTCCAAGTCACAGAACAAGGATGTCGTCGGCTTTGCCAATGACATGGTGCGCGACCATGAAGCGGTGAACGTGCAGGCGCTCGACCTCGTCAAGAAACTCAATGTCACGCCCGAGGACAACGCCACCAGCAAGGCGCTGACCGACGAGATCACCGCAGAAAAGGCCAAGCTTGAAAAACTCAACGGCGCGGCCTTCGACAAGGCCTATGTCGACAACGAAGTGGCCTATCACAAGCAGGTCAACGGCGCGCTCGAAACGGTGCTGATCCCGTCGGCGCAGAATGCCGAACTGAAGAGCCTGCTCGAAACTGGCCTGAAAATCTTCCAGGGCCACCAGCAGCATGCCGAAATGGTTGCGGCCGGCCTCAAGTAAGGCCACGCGATCATGATGACGAAACGACGTCTTCTGGTGCTATCGCTGGCCATACTGGCCGGCGGTATCGGATCGGCGCAGGCCGAGACGATTACGGTGACGGTCGACAAGATGGCGTTTTCACCGGCCGATATCAGTGCCAAGGTCGGTGACACCATCGAATGGGTGAACAAGGATAGTTTCGCTCATACCGCGACCGTGAAGGGTGGCTGGGAGGTCATGTTGCCGGTGAAGAAATCCGGCAGCATGGTCATGGATAAGCCCGGAATCATCGCCTATATCTGCCGCTTCCACCCCAATATGAAGGGCACCATCACGGTGTCGGCAAAGTAGCGTGCCTGCCGGCGGTCATGTGCCGGCAGCACCGCCTTATTTTGTACCCGCCCCGGCTTTGCCGCCGCGCGCGAGACTGCGGCGGAGCATGCCGAGATCGGCCCCGCCGATCGCGAAAGCCAGCACGAAATAGATGAGTGCGCCCGCGCCCAGCAGAAGCATCAAGGTCACGCCCTTGGTCATAAGCGGCGCCGATGACGCCAGTTCGGGCGCCAGCCGTTCAGCGCCGAAATAAAGCGCCGCGGCCATCACCGCCGCGGCAAGAACCAACCGTGGGATGCGCTTCATCAGGCCGGCGTCACGGCCCCAGTGGCCACGCCGGATCAGCACGCCGAGCAGCAGCAGCGCATTGACCCAGCCGGCGGCGGCCGAGGCAACGGCAATGCCCGGCGCGCCCATGGATGGAAACAGCGTCAATGCGGCGGCAACGTTCACCGCCACGGAAATCGCGGCGAAGATCATCGGTGTCTTGGTGTCCTCGCGGGCAAAATAACCCGGCATGAACGCCTTGATGAGCACGAAGGCCGGCAGGCCCAGCCCGAAGATCGCCAAGATGGCGGCAACAGTCGGCGTCGAGCCGCTGGCGGCGAAAGCGCCGCGCTCGTAAAGCAGGCGCACGATCGGCTCGGAAACGACAAGTAGCGCGGCCGCAGCCGGCAGCGTCAGGAACAGCGTGAACTCGACCGAGCGGTTCTGCATATTGGAGGCCTCGACCAGATTTCCGGCCTTCAGCGCGCGCGACAGTTCCGGTAAAAGCACGATGGCCACGGCGATGCCGACGACGCCGAGCGGCAACTGGTAGACACGGTCGGCCAGCGCCAGCGAAGACACGGCCGAGGCCTGCGTCGAAGCGATAGCCGTGCCGATCAACTGATTGATCTGGGTGATGCCGCCAGTAACGGCCGCAGGCAAGGCAAGCCACAACAGGCGCTTGACGTTGGGCGTCATGCGCGGGCGACGAAAGCCGATGGAAATCCCGGCATGGCGAACCGCGATCCACACGATCGCCAGTTGCACGACACCGGCCGCCAGCACGCCCCAGGCCATGGCGTGGCCGACCGTCAATCCATCGGCACCGATGCGCCAAGCATAGTACAGCACGCCGATCAGGATCACATTGAGGAATATCGGCGCAATCGCGGCGGCGAAATAGCGGCGCAGCGAGTTCAGCATGCCGGCCATCATCGCCCCCAGCGACATGCACACCAGATAGGGGAACATGATGGTGGCCAGCGCTACCGTCAGGTCGTATTTCTGCGGATCGCTGGCAAAACCCGGCGCGATAATGGTGCTGACCAACAGCGGCATGGCCAGTTCCACGACGATGGTGATGGCAAGCAGCACGGTGAACAACACGCCGAACACTTCCTCGGAGAAGCGCTTTGCGCCGTCATTGCCACCGGCTTCGATCTCCTTGGCAAACAGCGGCACGAAGGCGGTGTTGAACGCGCCCTCCGCAAACAGCCGACGGAACGTGTTGGGGAATTGGAACGCGGCATAAAAGGCGTCCGCCACCGGCCCGGTGCCAAGCGCCGCCGCCATCAGCATTTCACGCGTGAAGCCCAGAATGCGGCTCATCAGCGTGCCGGAAGCGACGGTCGCGAATTTTTTTACGAGGCTCATGATGCGTCCTTCGAGGCTCGCTGTACTCGCTCCTCAGGATGAGGGCTGTCGGTGCGCTTCGACCAAAGTCCGGAGGCGCCCGCGCAATAGGTGTGTTCGCGAGGAGCACAAAGCTTCCTCATCCTGAGGTGCGAGCCTGCACCATGGTGAACGGTTCGGCTCAGTTCCAGGCGGGCGAGCCTCGAAGGACGCACGGTCATTCCGCCGCTGCCGGCGTCCTGCCGCGTTCGGCGACAGCACCTTCGAGCACCGCGATCAGCCGGGCGCGGATGCCGTCTATCCGCGCCGGGTTCGTCACCTTCTGGCCGGTCAGGTCGGTGACGTAGAACGTATCGATCACCTTCTCGCCGAAGGTGGTGATATGGGCCGATGCGATGTCGAGCGACAGGTCGGACAGGGCGCCGGTGATTTCCGAGAGAAGGCCGGGGCGGTCCAGCCCTTTCACCTCGATGACCGAAAACCGGTTCGACAGGGCGTTGCGGATTTCGGCGCGCGGCGGAATGCGGAACACCTTTGCGCCGCGCTTCGGCCTGGTGCGCTTCTCGATCATCTCGGGCAGCCAGCTTTTACCCGAAAGCACGTCCTCGATCAGGCGGCCGACCCGCTCGGCGCGCCGCCGTTCGTCCTCGTCCCGATCGAATTCGCGCGAGATCAGGATGGTATCGAGGGCGCGCCCGTCGGACGTCGTGAAAATCTGCGCATCGACGATGTTGCCGCCTGCCCCCGCACACGCGCCTGCAATAACCGACAGCAACCGCGGATGATCCTGCGCCAGCACGGTAATCTCGGTGACGGCCTCGAATTCGTGCGGCTTGACCATGGTGGCAAAATTTTTCCTGGCCACGTCCGCCTCGCGCACGAACTCGGCGTGGCGGACCTGATCGGGGAGATCGACGGTCAGCAGATAGTTCTCGTAATGCTGGGCGGCATAGCGCTCCCGCGCCTCGACCGGCCAGAGGCCGAGCGCCGCCTTGAGGCTGTCGCGCGCGGCAATGGTGCGGTCGGCGCGCGACATTTCGGAAAAGCCGCCGGTCAGCAGCAGTTCCGTCTCGAAATAGAGATTGCGCAGCAATTGCCCCTTCCAGCCGTTCCAGACGCCCGGACCGACGCCGCGTATGTCGCAGACGGTCAGGATCAACAGCAGCTTCAGCCGCTCCACCGACTGCACCACAGAGGCGAAGTCCTCGATCGTCTTGCGGTCGTTGAGGTCGCGCGTCTGCGCCGTCATCGACATGACGAGATGGTTCTCGACCAGCCAGGCGACGGTTGCGGTATCGGACGCCGAAAGGCCCATATGCGGGCAGATGCGGCGCGCTATCCTCGCACCGGCGACCGAATGGTCTTCCGGGCGGCCCTTGGCGACGTCATGCAGCAGCACGGCGACATAAAGCGCGTCGCGGCTTTTCTTCAGGCCGGGCATCAGCGAGTGCGACAAAGGATGGACCTTGGCGTCGTCGCCGCGCTCGATCTCGGCCAGTACGCCGATGCAGCGGATGAGATGCTCGTCCACCGTATAGTGGTGGTACATGGAAAACTGCATCATGGCGACGATCTTGCCGAAATCCGGAATGAGCTTGCCCAGCAGCCCGGCTTCGTTCATGCGCCGCAAATTGAGTTCCGCGTAGCGGTCCGACGTCACGATATCGAGGAAAAGCTGGTTGGCCTCGGGATTGCGCCGCAGCGTCTTGTCCACCAGCCCGAGCGAGCGGGTAAGCAGCTTGAGCGCGTTGGGGTGGAATTCCAGCGCGTGCTTGTCGGCGAACCAGAACAGCCGGATCAGGTTGACCGGATCGCGCTCGAAAGCCTGCTCGTCGGCGACGTTGAGGCGCTGGTTGTCGATGATGAAGTCGCTGGTGCCCGCCAGCTTGCGCTTGCGCCGCGAAAAGCCTGGAAAAATGCGGTCGAAGCCCGGCACATGCTTGGCTTGCTCCTCTTCCAGCGCGGCGCAGAAAATGCGCGTGAGGTCGCCGACATCCTTGGCGACGAGGAAGTAGTGCTTCATGAAGCGCTCCACGGCCGACAGGCCGGGATGGCTGGTGTAGCCCAGCCGCTCGGCGATCTCGCGCTGGATGTCGAAATGCAGCCGCTCTTCCGCCTTGCCGGTAAGAAAGTGCATGTGGCAGCGCACCGCCCACAGGAAATCTTCCGCCTTGTGGAACTGGTTGTATTCGCCTTGCGTGAACACCGCCTTGTCGACAAGCTCCTCGCCGGTGCGCACCCGGTAGAAATATTTTCCGATCCAGAACAGCGTGTTCAGGTCGCGCAAGCCGCCCTTGCCGTCCTTGACGTTCGGCTCGACCAGATAGCGGCTCTCGCCGGCCTTGGCATGGCGAGCGTCGCGCTCGGCCAGCTTGGCCTGCACATATTCGGGTCCGGTCGTGCGCACCAGATCGTGGTCGAAGCGGTGTACCAGTTGCGCGTAAAGCGGCTCGTCGCCACAGACGAAGCGTGCTTCCAGCACCGCCGTGCGCACGGTGATGTCCTCGCGCGAATGCTTTAGGCATTCTTCGACGGTGCGGGTGGCGTGGCCGACCTTCAGCCCCATGTCCCACAAAAGATAGAGCATCGTCTCGGCGATCCGGGCGACCCAGGGCGTCTGCCTGGCCGGGAGCAGGAACAAAAGGTCGATGTCGGAACCGGGCGCCAGCGTGCCGCGGCCATAGCCGCCGACGGCGACGATGGCCATGCGCTCCGCTTTTGCCGGCTTTTCACAGCCGGCAAGCGCGAAATCGTAGAGCGCCTGGATGATCTCGTCCATGACATGGGAAAGCCGCATCGCGCAGGCGGTGCCGCTGCCGTCCGCCTTCAGCATTGCCTCGGCTTTGGCGAACGCCTCGGCCTTGCACTCCTTCAGGCATTGCAGCACAGCCGCGCGCGCCCCGGCTTCCGGCATGCCCGCCGGGGACAGCGCGGCCAAGTCCCAGCGCAGCGCCTTGCCGTCGATCAGTTCACCAAGCTTCAGGGATATTTTCGTCATCTGCGCCGAAGGCAATCCACCTGTTTCGGCGGCGTCTATAGCCTGTTTTCCAGCCCATGGGTATGGGCCTGAGCACCCGTTGGTGCCGGTTCTGCCCGGCACCGATTTTCAGGCGGCGGCCGTCGATACGGCCTCCATATGGTCGAAGATGACGCGGTTGCGGCCAAGCCGCTTGGCTTCATAGAGGCAGCGGTCGGCTTCGCGAAGCGTGTCGGCGAGGCCACCGGCCGTGCGCCGTACTGCCGCGCCGCCGATGCTGACGGTCAGGCCTCGGCCGGAGGGGTCGTCGGCGTGCCAGGGGATTTCCTGCACCTGGCGTCGGATCAATTCGGCCATCCGTTCCGCCTCTTGCGCGCCCACCGAGATCAGCAGGATGGCGAACTCCTCGCCGCCGATTCGCCCGACAATGTCCTTACCGCGCGTCGCATAGCGCAAGGCACGGGCTATCTTCATCAGCGCCTCGTCGCCTTTCGAATGGCCGTGGAGATCGTTGATCCGCTTGAAGTGGTCGGCATCGACAATCAGCAGGTAGTGCCCGCTGTTGCCGGTATGGAAAGGCGCAGCCTCGCGCATGAAGCCTTCGCGGTTAAGCAGATCCGTCATCTGGTCATGGCTGGCCATATGCACCAGTCGATCGTGCGCCCGGCGCATTTCCTGATAGGTGCGCTCCAGCCGCTCATGCGCGCTCTGCAGCTTTTCGCCCTGCCAGAAGATGAAAATGCCGATCGGCGTGCCAACGATGACGGGGATTGCCGCGCATTCGACCCAGCTCAGCCAGTCGATCGACATACCCAGCGCCCAGCGCAGCGAAAAGGAAATCGCGAACGTCGCCACCACCGCCGGGATGATGGCAAGCAAGGTTCTTGCAAGGATACGTTTCGTGCGCCTGCTCATAACGCGCAACCCTAATGCCGGATCGTGAAGCATGGTTTAGGAGATCGATTAGGATTTTAGCGATCAGGCGAAATCGGCCCTTGACCTTCCAGTTGCTGGAAGCCCTACCTTTGGGTTGACCTCGAAATTCACGACTGTTCTGGAGCATCTTCCATGGCGAATCACGATCATCACCGGCATCAGGCAGGCAGTTCCTGCTGCTCCGGCCATGCCGCTTCGACGGCTACGGATGCCGTCGTCCGCGACCCGGTCTGCGGCATGACCGTCGATCCCGCTGCCGGCAAGCCGACCGCAGAACATGACGGCAGACAACTCCATTTCTGCAGCGAAAGCTGCCGGACCAAATTCGTCGCGCATCCGGAAAACTACCTGACCGCGAAGGACCCGGTCTGCGGCATGAATGTGGACCGCGCCAGCGCAAAGCATTTTTCGCGCCACGATGGCGATCAATTCTATTTCTGCTCGGCCGGCTGCCTGCAAAAATTCGAGGCCGACCCGGAGAAATATCTGGGCGACCGGCCAGCGCCCGCACCTATGCCGAAGGGCACGCAATACACCTGCCCGATGCACCCCGAGATCGTTCGCGACAAGCCCGGCGATTGCCCGATCTGCGGCATGGCGCTGGAGCCTATGGGGGTGCCGACCGGCGACGAAGGCCCGAACCCCGAACTGGTCGATTTTTCGCGCCGCTTCTGGGTAAGCACGGTGCTGTCGGTGCCGCTGCTTCTGCTGACCATGGGGCCGATGGTCGGCCTGCCGTTCTTCCGCTCATGGCTGGGCGAGCCCGCCGCCATCTGGGTCGAGTTCGTGCTGGCAACGCCCGTTGTGCTGTGGGCGGCATTCCCGTTCTTCAAGCGCGGCTGGGCCTCGATCCTCAACCGCAGCCCCAATATGTGGACGCTGATCTCGCTGGGCGTCGGGGCCGCCTATCTCTACAGCGTCATTGCCACGCTGTTTCCGGACATCTTCCCGCATGCGTTCCGCGGCCATGGCGGCACCGTACCGGTCTATTTCGAGGCCGCCGCTGTCATCATCGCGCTGGTTTTCCTCGGCCAGGTGCTGGAACTGCGCGCCCGTGAAAAGACCGGTTCGGCCATCCGCGCCTTGCTCGACCTCGCGCCGAAGACCGCGCGCCGCATTGGGGCAGACGGCAGCGAGACCGACGTGCCGCTGGACAGCGTACATGAAGGCGATCTTCTGCGCATCCGCCCCGGCGAGGCCGTGCCCGTCGACGGCACCGTCGAGGAAGGCCGTTCGTCGATCGACGAATCCATGATTACCGGCGAGCCGCTGCCGGTGGAGAAGGTGCAAGGCGATCCGCTTACCGGCGGAACGCTGAACCGCAACGGCACGCTGGTGATGCGCACGGAACGAGTCGGCTCCGAAACGACCCTTGCCCGCATTGTCGAACTGGTCGCCAAGGCGCAGCGCAGCCGTGCGCCTATCCAGGGGCTAGCCGACCGCGTTTCGTTCTATTTCGTGCCGGCCGTGGTGTTGGTCGCCATCGTCGCCTTCGTCGCCTGGTCGCTGTTCGGGCCGGAGCCTAGCTTGGTCTATGCCATCGTTTCGGCGGTGTCGGTGCTGATCATCGCCTGCCCGTGCGCACTGGGGCTGGCGACGCCGATGTCGATCATGACCGCCACCGGACGCGGCGCGCAGGCCGGCGTGCTGATCAAGGAAGCGGCGGCACTCGAGCGTTTCGCCGCCGTCGACACGCTGATCGTCGACAAGACTGGCACGCTGACCGAAGGCCGCCCGAAGTTGACCGACCTGGTGCCTGCCGAGGGCTTTTCCGAGAACGAACTTCTCACACTCGCCGCCAGCCTCGAAAAAGGCTCGGAGCATCCGCTTGCCGAAGCCATTATCGAGGGTGCGAAGGAGCGCGGCGCGACAGCCAGCGAGGTCAGCGATTTCGAGGCGGTCACCGGCAAGGGCGTCGCCGGCACGGTTTCGGGCCGCAAGGCTGCACTCGGCAACGCCGCCATGATGACCGATCTCGGCGTCGATTTCTCCCGCCTCACCGAACGCGCCGAAGCCTTGCAAGGCGAGGGCAGAACAGCGATGTTCGTCGCTGTCGGCGGCAAGATCGCCGGCCTCGTCGCCGTCGCCGATCCGATCAAGGCAACCACCGTCGAGGCGATCAAGGCGCTGCACGAGCAGGGCCTCACCATCATTATGGCGACCGGCGACAATGAGAACACGGCCCTCGCCATCGCCAAAAAACTGGGCATCGACCGGGTTCGCGCCGGGCTGCTGCCCGAGGCGAAGGCCGCTTTGATCGAAGAGCTTCGCGCTCGCGGCTCGGTGGTGGCCATGGCCGGCGACGGCGTCAACGACGCGCCGGCGCTCAGCACGGCCGATGTCGGCATCGCCATGGGTACAGGCGCCGATGTCGCGATGGAAAGCGCCGGCATCACGCTGGTCAAGGGTGACCTGAACGGCATTGTACGCGCGAGAAAACTGGCGCAGGCGACCATTGGCAACATCCGCCAGAACCTGTTTTTCGCCTTCCTCTACAACGCGCTCGGCGTGCCTGTCGCGGCCGGCGTGCTCTATCCGCTCACCGGCATGTTGTTGTCGCCGATGCTGGCGGCGGCGGCGATGAGCCTGTCGTCGGTATCGGTCATCGCCAATGCGCTACGGCTCAGGACATTGAAACTCTGAACCACGCCTCCAGATAGATTCCAAAGGAGAACCCTCATGCATCCGATCCGCAAAATCATGCTTGCACCCGCCGCCGCGACGATGCTGCTCGCCTTGCAGTTCGCCGCAAGTCCGGTCCATGCCGAAGAAATGAAGCACGACATGAGCACACATGACATGGGTGCGATGGCTGCTTCATCCGGGGCCGCCGAAACCGGCTACAAGGCGGCGATGGACAAGATGCATCGCGAGATGTCGGCGCAAAAATATACCGGCGACGCCGATGTCGATTTCGTTCGCGGCATGATCCCCCACCATCAGGCGGCCATCGACATGGCCAAGGTGCTGCTCGAATATGGCAAGGACCCGGAAATGCGCAAACTGGCCGAAGCCGTGATCACCGCGCAGGAAAAAGAAATCGCGGAAATGGAAAACTGGCTCGCCGCGCACCCGGCGAAGTAGACTGATCGCAGCCGAGTCAAGCAGCCGATTCGAGGAGAGCGCCATGCCGACCAGAACGACCACCCTGCCTTCGGGCGAAGCGGTTCCCGTGTTCGGTCTCGGTACCTGGAAGATGGGCGAGGATTCCCGCCTCGCCCCGTCGGAAGCGGATGCCTTGAGGCTGGGCCTCGATCTGGGTGCTACGTTGATCGACACGGCCGAAATGTACGGCAATGCCGAATCCGTGGTGGGCGAGGCGATCGCTGGCCGCCGCGATGCTGTGTTCGTCGTCTCGAAAGTGCTGCCCTCCAACGCCTCGCGTTCGGGGACCATCGCCGCCTGCGAGCGTAGCCTGAAGCGGCTGCGCACCGACCGCATCGATCTCTACCTGCTGCATTGGCGCGGCGGCGTGCCGCCGGATGAAACCGTCGAGGCGTTCGAAGCGCTGAAGGCCACCGGCAAAATCCGCCATTGGGGCGTTTCCAATTTCGACACCGACGACATGGAAGAGCTTTTTTCCGTGCCCGCCGGCGATAACTGCCAGGCCAACCAGGTGCTCTACAATCTTTCCCGGCGCGGGCCGGAATTCGACCTTTCGCCCTGGTGCCGGCAGCGTGGCATGCCGATCATGGCCTATTCGCCGGTCGAACGGGGAAAGCTGGCGCACAACCAAAAACTCGACGCCATCGCCGCGCGCCATGAAGCGACGCCGGCGCAGATCGCGCTGGCCTGGACCATGGCGCAACCGGGCGTCATCGCCATCCCGAAAGCCAGCCGCCCGGAGCATATCCGCCAGAACATCGCCGCACAGGATCTTTTACTTACAGCCGAAGACCTTGCCGAACTCGACCGCGCCTTCCCGCCGCCGCGACGAAAAGAGCCGCTGGAGATGATCTGAGCATGACCTCGAAAAAGTGGGAACCGGTTTTCGGATAAGATCATGCTCCAATAAAGGGGCGGTCAGGTAGCCAGCCGCAGCCTAGCCCGCGCAAGCGCGCGCGAAAAAACATCGGTGTCGTCAAACGCGCGAGATAGCGTCAACGCGCCCTGTATGGCTGCGACCGTCTCTTCGGCAAGCTGGTCGGCTTCCGG
Source organism: Mesorhizobium sp. A556 (assembly GCF_054489545.1). NCBI lineage: Bacteria > Pseudomonadati > Pseudomonadota > Alphaproteobacteria > Hyphomicrobiales > Phyllobacteriaceae > Mesorhizobium > Mesorhizobium sp. A556. The sequence continues at coordinate 304,920 of NZ_JBTMXA010000004.1, read as the reverse complement.
CTTTCCGTGCCCGGCGCGTTGCAGGGCACCCGCCAGATGGGCGACCCAATCGCCAAAATAGGATTTTATTTCGGAAACGAACCGGTTCCGGGAATCGTCCAGCGCGAAGGCCCCGACCAGACAAACGCGGCCACCGGACTGGAAATAAAGGTCGGTGGCGTCCAGCATCCGGCCGATACCGTCTCGCGGCTCGCGCTCATCGCGCAACGGCGCAAACACGTTTTCCTCGAACCATGCGGCGATGTGGGCAAGTACGCCGGCCGCCATTTCTTCCTTCCCGCCGGGAAAGAAGTTGTAGAGGCTGCCCTTGCCGAGCCCCGTCGCCTGCCCGATCCGCGCCAGGCTGGCACCCTCATAGCCATGCTCGCGAAAAACCTCGGCGATGACCGCCAGCAGGTTTTTTGTATCGGGGGCGATCCTGCGCATGTGCTCCTACAGGTTCAGTTCGGAAAGACCGGGGTGGTCGTCTGGCCGGCGGCCGAGCGGCCAGAAGAACTTGCGTTCGCTTTCCTTGATCGGCATATCGTTGATGCTGGCGTGCCGCCGGACCATCAGGCCTTCGCCGTTGAATTCCCAGTTCTCGTTGCCGTAGGAGCGGAACCAGTGGCCGCCATCGTCGTGCCACTCATAGGCGAAGCGGATGGCGATGCGGTTTTCATGCGAACTCCACACTTCCTTGATCAGGCGGCAGTCCAGCTCGCGCACCCATTTGCGGTGCAACAGCGCGATGATCTCGGCCCGACCGGTGACGAATTCGGCTCGGTTGCGCCATACGCTGTCTTCCGTATAGCCGGACGCCACCTTTTCCGGGTCGCGCCCGTTCCAGGCATCTTCGGCCAGCCGCGCCTTTTGCGCGGCGGATTCAGGGGTAAAAGGCGGCAGAGGCGGGCGGCTCATGTTTTTTCTCCATCATTCATGGCCGCGACGCGGTTGATGGTGTTTTGTACCGAACGGTACAATGATAGTCAATACCGATACCACCCGCCCTGGAACGCTCCGGCCTCGATGCTGGACCCATCATCTGCCGGTGCTGGCTTCTACAGCCGCCAATGGCCAATGCCGATCTCTTTGTTCCAACCGCATTTCCGGGCGCGAGACCATTTCGCACTCTTGCTGGAAATGCTCCAGACAGCCGCGCCGCCAAAGGAAGAAAGCCATGCCGCTCGTGCGTATTTCCATCCCGTCAGGCAAGGACGCCGCCTATGCCAAGGGCGTCTCCGATGGCGTTCATGACGCGATGGTCGCCACCATAAACGTTCCGCAAGCCGACCGCTTCCAGATCATCACCGAGCATCATTCCGGCAGCCTGATCATCGACCCCACATTTCTTGGCATCGATCGCGGCGCCGATGCGCTGATCGTCCACATCACGCTGCGCGCCGGGCGCACCATCGAGCAGAAAAAGTCGCTCTATCGGACGATCGCCGACAATCTCCACAGCCGGCTCGGCTTGAGAAAACAGGACGTCATGATCGTGCTCAGCGAAAACGATCTGATCGACTGGTCGTTCGGCAATGGCGAAGCGCAATATGTGCCGGATTAGGAAGCCAGGCCCTTCAGGCGGTAGAGCGCTTCCAGCGCTTCGCGTGGCGTCATCTCGTCGAGATTGAGCGCGCCGAGCACTTCGCCCACCGCATCGCTCTTGAGCGGCTTCGGGGCCTCGCGTTTGGCCGCGATCGAAAACAGTGGCAGGTCATCGACCAGACGGTCGGTCTTGCCGGACACCTCGCCCTCTTCGAGCTGGTGCAGCACCTCCTTGGCGCGGGAAACCACCGCTTCGGGCAGACCGGCCAAGCGCGCCACCTGTACGCCGTAGGAACGGTCGGCCGCGCCCTTGCCGATCTCGTGCAGGAAGACCACGTCGCCCTCCCATTCCTTGACCCGCATGGTGACGTTGTGCAGGCGCGACAGCTTTCCCGCCAGCGCCGTCATTTCGTGAAAATGCGTGGCAAAGACCGCGCGGCAGCGGTTCTTTTCGTGCAGGTATTCGACCGCCGCCCAGGCAATGGACAACCCGTCATAGGTGGCGGTACCGCGCCCGATCTCGTCCAGGATGACCAGCGCGCGCTCGCCGGCCTGGTTGAGGATCGCCGCCGTCTCGACCATTTCGACCATGAAGGTCGAGCGTCCGCGCGCCAGGTCGTCGGAAGCGCCGACGCGGGAGAACAACCGGTCGACCACGCCGATATGGGCGCTGGTCGCCGGCACGTAGGAGCCGGTCTGGGCCAGAATGGCGATCAGAGCGTTCTGGCGCAGGAAGGTCGACTTACCGCCCATGTTCGGACCGGTCAGCAGCCAGATCGCGCCGGCCTTGGCATCGCCTTCCGGCGACAGGTCGCAATCATTGGCGACGAACGGTCCTTCGGCCGAACGACGCAACGCCTGCTCGACCACTGGATGTCGCCCCCCGACGATCTCGAAGGCGAGGCTGAAATCGACCAGCGGCCGGCACCAGTTTTCGCTTTCCGACAACAGCGCCAGCGCCGCCGAAACGTCGATCACGGCCAAGGCTTCGGAGCCGGCGCGGATCTTTTCCGCCTCGATGACCGCTTCCTTGACCAGCGCCTCAAAGACGGCCAATTCGATGGCCAGCGCGCGGTCGGCGGCATTGGCGATCTTGGTTTCCAGTTCCGCTAGCTCGGTGGTGGTGAAGCGCATGGCGTTGGCCATGGTCTGGCGGTGGATGAATTTGCCGCGCGCCGCATCGGTGCCCATCATGACCCCGGCGTGATTGGCGGTCACCTCGATATAATAGCCGAGCACATTGTTGTGCCGAATCTTGAGCGACTTGATGCCGGTCTCGTCGATCAGCCCACGCTCCAGCCCGGCGATAACCTTTCGCGATTCCGTCGCCAGCGAACGCATCTCGTCCAGTTCGGCGCGGTAGCCGACGCGCAGGAAGCCGCCGTCTCGTTTCAGCAGCGGCAGTTCATCGCCGAGGGCTTCGGCGAAATGCTGACCGAGCGCCTCCGGCAGACCGGCAATCGCGGACATCGCCTGCGTCAGTTCCGCCGGCAAGCTCACATCCGCGAAAATATCGGCGATGGCGTGGGCCGCCTCGAAACCGGCGCGTAGCGCACCCAGATCGCGCGGGCCGCCCCGGTTGAGCGCCAGCCGGGTCAGCGCGCGCGGCATGTCGGCGACGCCCTTCAGCGCCTGCCGCACCGCCTGAGAAAGCCGCACTTCGGCGCGGAAGAACGACACCGAATCCAGACGCGCCGCAACCGCCGCCGGATCGGTCAGCGGCGCCATCAGCCGGTCGGCCAGAAGTCGTGCGCCGCCACCGGTGACCGTGCGGTCGATGGCCTTGAACAGCGAGCCCTCGCGGCTACCGGAAAGCGTGCGCAGCAGTTCCAGATTGGCGCGCGTCGCCGGATCGATGAACAGGCTCGCGCCCTGCTCCTCACGCTCGGGGCGCGACAGCGGTGGGCGCTCGGCCTTCTGCGTCTTCTCGACATAGGCGATGATGCCCGACACCGCCGAAAGCTCGGCGCGGGAAAAGGTGCCGAACGAGTCCGGCGTCGCCACCTCGAAGAAACGCGCGATGCGCGCCGGGGCGGATGCCGAATCAAACAGGCTCGGCGGCTGCGGGCTGGCGACACGGCCGATCACGTCGAAGACAGGCTTCAGCTCCGGGTCGTAAAACACCGGCTCGGCAACGATCAACTCGCGCGGATCGACGCGGAAAATGTCGGCGAGCAGGCGTTCGGCCGTGGTTTCGGCCACGCGGAACGCGCCGGTGGAAATGTCGATCCACGCCAGCGCAAAGGCGGAATCACTTGCGCCCTTGACCCGTCCCAGCGCCATCAAAAAACTGGATTCCGACGGCGCTAGCAGCCTGTCCTCGGTGATGGTGCCGGGCGTGACCAGCCGCACGACATCGCGGCGCACCACCGATTTGGAGCCGCGCTTGCGCGCTTCGGCCGGGTCCTCGATCTGCTCGCAGACGGCGACGCGAAAACCCAGCCCGATCAGCTTCTGCAGATAGTCGTCGGCGGCATGGACCGGTACGCCGCACATCGGAATGTCGTTGCCCTGATGCTTGCCGCGCTTGGTCAACACGATGCCAAGTGCCGCACTCGCCTGTTCCGCGTCCTCGAAGAACAACTCGTAGAAATCGCCCATGCGATAGAACAGCAGCGAATCCGGGTTCGCCGCCTTGATCTCAATGAACTGCTCCATCATCGGCGTGACGGGTGCGGCATCCGTGCGGATCGGGGTTTCGTCGTTCAAGAAACTGTTTCCAAAGATTTACGGTGGCATTGGCTTGGCGGTTTACGTTTGCAAAGTGTAGCCTTAATCGGGAACACTCCACAACGAAACGCACAGACCGTGGGAACCCCTGCGGGAGGAAAGAACGAATATGGCACGCAAAGACCGGCACACCGAGCAGGGCCCCTCCGTCAGCGCCGAGGAAGCGCTGGAATTCCACGCCATGGGCCGGCCGGGCAAGCTGGAAATCGTGCCGACCAAGCCGATGGCGACGCAACGCGACCTGTCGCTCGCCTATTCGCCGGGTGTCGCCGTGCCGGTGCAGGCCATCGCCGACGATCCGTCCCGCGCCTACGACTACACCACGCGCGGCAACATGGTCGCCGTCATCTCCAACGGCACCGCCATTCTCGGCATGGGCAATCTCGGCGCGCTCGCCTCCAAGCCGGTGATGGAAGGCAAGGCGGTGCTGTTCAAGCGCTTCGCCGATGTCGACGCCATCGACCTCGAGGTCGATACCGAGGACGCCGAAGCGTTCATCAACTGCGTGCGCTATCTCGGGCCTTCCTTCGGCGGGATCAACCTGGAAGACATCAAGGCGCCCGAATGCTTCATCATCGAGCAGAAGCTGCGCGAACTGATGGACATTCCCGTCTTTCACGACGACCAGCACGGCACCGCCATCATTTCGGCCGCCGGCCTGATCAACGCGCTGGAGATCACCGGCCGCGACATGAAGACCACGAAAATGGTGTGCAACGGCGCGGGCTCCGCCGGCATCGCCTGCATCGAATTGATGAAGGCGATGGGCTTTGCGCCCGAAAACATCACGCTGTGTGACACCAAGGGCGTGGTCTACCAGGGCCGCACCGAGGGCATGAACCAGTGGAAGTCGGCGCATGCGGTGAAGACCGAGGCGCGCTCGCTAGCCGACGCCATGGACGGCGCGGACGTGTTCCTCGGCCTGTCGGCCAAGGGCGCGCTGACGCCCGACATGCTGCGCTCGATGGCCAAAAACCCGATCATCTTCGCCATGGCCAACCCGGACCCGGAAATCACGCCCGAGGAAGTCGCCGAGGTGCGCACCGACGCCATCATGGCCACCGGCCGCTCAGACTATCCGAACCAGGTCAACAACGTGCTCGGCTTCCCCTACATCTTTCGCGGCGCGCTCGACGTGCGCGCGACCACCATCAACGACGCCATGAAGATCGCGGCAGCCCATGCGCTGGCCGATCTCGCCCGCCAGGACGTGCCCGACGACGTCGCCGCCGCCTATCAGGGCAACCGGCCGAAATTCGGCCCGACCTACATCATCCCGGTGCCGTTCGACCCGCGCCTGATCTCGGCCATTCCGGTCGCCGTCGCCAAGGCGGCGATGGAGAGCGGCGTTGCCGGCAAGCCGATCCTCGACCTCGACCGCTACGCGCAGGAACTGTCCGCCCGCCGCGACCCGATCGCCTCGACGCTGCAGCGCATCTATGACCGCGTGCGTCGCCAGCCCAAGCGCATCGTCTTCGCCGAGGGCGAGGAAGAGCAGGTCATGCGCGCCGCCGTGTCCTATGTGAACCAGCGCCTCGGCACCGCCATCCTGCTCGGCCGCGACGAGGTCATCAAGGAAAACGCCAGGAATTCCGGCGTCGATCTGGACAAGCCCGGCATCGAGATCATCAACGCCCGCCTGTCGCGCCGCAACGAGGCCTATACCGACTATCTGTACGAGCGCCTGCAGCGCCAGGGTTTCCTGTTCCGCGACTGCCAGCGGCTGATCAACAACGACCGCAACCATTTTGCCGCCTGCATGGTGGCGCTGGGCGACGCCGACGGCATCGTCACCGGCGTTACCCGCAACTATTCGACGGCGCTGGAAGACATTCGCCGCGTCATCGACGCGCGCCCCGGCCACACCGTCATCGGCGCTTCGATCGTGTTGGCGCGCGGGCGCACCGTCATCGTTGCCGACACCGCCGTGCACGACATGCCGGATGCGGTGCAGATCGCCAACATCGCCGAGGAAGCCGCCAATTTCGCTCGCCGCATGGGCTATGAGCCGCGCGTGGCCATGCTCGCCTACTCGACCTTCGGCCATCCGCAGGGCGAACGCTCGGAGAGAATACAGGAGGCGGTAAAAATCCTGGATAAACGCCGGGTCGATTTCGAATATGACGGCGAAATGGCCGCCGACGTGGCGCTCAACCCGCGCGCCATGGCGCAATACCCGTTCATCCGCCTGACCGGCCCCGCCAACGTGCTGGTCATGCCCGCCTTCCACTCGGCCTCGATCTCGACCCGCATGCTTCAGGAACTGGGCGGCTCCACCGTCATCGGCCCGCTGCTGGTCGGCCTCAACAAGCCGGTTCAGATCGTGAATCTGAACGCCAAGGACAGCGACATCGTGAATATGGCGGCGATTGCGGCCTATGCGGGAACGTGAGGGGAGGCGATCTGGCATCACGGACGAACCCCGGACAGCCTCCGCTTCGCTCAGGCGCAGGCTTCCGGGGCGACGCCGCTACGGGCGTCTGGCCGATCATCGTCGTGGACGATTGAGTGACCGGGCTCACATTGGCGTCGGTCTTGGCCGGCATTTACGTGCGTTACGGGGCCGTCCTCAGCGCCCCATCGTGTAGAATTCGTTGTTGGGGCGCATGCTGGTCACGTTCGCGAGCCGGTTCGACATGCCGAAAAACGCCGAGATTGCACCGATGTCCCAGATGTCGTCTTCGCTGAAGCCATGCTTCTTCAAGGCCTCCATGTCCGCGTCTCCGACCTCGTAGGCCTGGAACGAGACCTTCATCGCGAAATCGAGCATCGCCCTCTGGCGCGGCGTGATGTCGGCCTTGCGGTAGTTGATCGCGATCTGGTCGGCAATCAGCGGATTCTTGGCGCGCACGCGCAGGATCGCCCCGTGCGCCACCACGCAATACTGGCACTGGTTTGCGTTGCTGGTGGCAACCACGATCATTTCGCGCTCCGCCTTGGTGATCGGACCCGGCTTGTCCATCAATGCGTCGTGATAGGCCATGAAGGCGCGGAACTCATCTGGCCGATAGGCAAGCGTCAAGAAAACGTTGGGCACGAAACCCGACTTCTCCTGAACGGTCAGGATACGCTCGCGGATGTCGTCGGGAAGGTCCTTGATCTCGGGTACCGGAAAGCGGCTGATCGCTGGTTCTGTCATGGTGTCACTCCGTTATTCGGCCGCGAGCGCGGCCAGTTTTTCTGAATAGATTTCGAAGGCGTCGCCGGCATCGCCTTCATAGGGCTCCACCTGGACGAGACAGGTATGGGCCGAACAGCCCTGCCCGAATTGCGAGGTGCCGATATCGAGCGTCAACACGTTGGGGTTGCCGGCCATCTCCAGGCCGCTATTGCCCATGGGGGTGAACCACGCGCCGGTTGGCAGCACGATTACCTCGGCACGCACCGTATCGGTGACCCAGGCGGTGGCAAGGGCCGCCCCGCGTTCGTTCCAGATACGGATGGTCGAGCCGTCCTCGATGGCGAGCCGGGCGGCATCTGCGGGATTGATGCGCGCTTGCTCACGCCCATTGCGCTTCATGGCCAAACTGGTGCCTCCCGTTTCAAGCTGGCTGTGAAGCCGGCCCGCTGGCTGGTGGGATATGAGGTGAAACTGGTTCGCCGCGCTTGTGTCACCCAACCATTCAGCCGGCTCGATCCAGGACGGGAAGGCACGGCAATCGGCGTAGTCGAGCCGCGCAAGCGTCTCGCTGCCGAGTACGATCTTGCCGCTTTCGGTGTTGAGGGCGAATTCGTCGGGAAACCGGCGAAATTCGGCCAGATAGGTGTGTTCCGCCCGCGTCGGGCACCGCGCATAGCCGGTTTCCCAGAAGGTCTCGAAATCCGGCATGGTGTAGTCGAGGCGGGTTTGCGCGTCGCTGCGGCTGATCTCGTAGAGATGGCGCAGCCACCCCATCTCGTCGCGGCCCTCGTTGAAGGCGTCGCCGGCACCGAGGTTTTCGGCGATGGCGTTGAAGATGTCGAAGTCGGAACGCGCTTCGCCCAGCGGATCGATCGCCTTGTGCATGGCGATGATGAAATCCGACCGGCGGTTGCCGGCGATGTCGTTGCGTTCGATCGATGTCGAGGCCGGCAGCACGATGTCGGCGCGCTGCGCCGTGGCGGTGAACATCGGGTCTTGCACGATGATCGTTTCGGGCCGCGTCCACGCTTCTTCGAAGCGGTTCAGGTCCTGATGATGGTGAAATGGGTTTCCGCCGGCCCAGTAGACAAGCCGCACGTCGGGATAGCTGTGGGTCGCCCCTTCATAGCTGAACTGTTTGCCCGGATTGAGCAGCATGTCGCTGATGCGCGCTACGGGAATGAAGCTGTCGATCGGTTTGGTCAGTTGCGAGATCGCGGGCGAGCGGCCGAGATTGATCGGCGCGCCGACGCCGCCGAGCGAGGCATAGCCATAGCCGACGCCGCCCCCCGGAAGCCCTATTTGACCAACGATCGAGGCAAGGCCGAGTGCTGCCCAAAACGGCTGTTCCCCGTGATGAGCGCGCTGCAGGCTCCAGCTTACTGTCAGCATGGAACGCGTTCGCACGAGTTCGCCAGCCAGAGCGGCGATGTCGTCGTGGCCAAGGCCGGTAATGGAGGCTGCCCAGGCGGCATCCTTGCGCTGGCCGTCGAGACTGCCGTCGAGATAGGCGAGCAGGCGTTCCGAGCCGCTGGTGCAGCGGGCAAGGAAATCGCTGTCGTGCCGGTCGTTCTTGAGGATTTCGCCGGCAAGGCCGAGCATCAGGGCCGCGTCCGTATTCGGGCGAATGGGCCACCACTCAGCGCCCACCCAGTCGGGCATATCGTCCTTTAGCGGCGAAACCAGAATGATCTTCATGCCGCGCGCCGCCATCCGCTTGAGATGGCCTTCCAGGGAGTGGGCGCCAAGACCGCCGGCCTCGGTCTGCGCCGTGCGCGGTGAAAGCGCGCCGAACACGACGAGCGTGTCGGTATGCTCGGCAATCGTGTCCAGTGTATTGGCCTGCCCGCCGCAGGCGTCGTCGTTGCCGAGCGTATGGCGCAGGATCACCGGTCCGGCGGCGATGGAATAGGTGTCGACATGACCGGTATAGCCGCCGGCAAGGTTCAGCGTGCGCTTCAGGAGAGAGGAAGCATGATGAAACCGGCCGCAGCTCGCCCAGCCATAGGAACCGGCGAAGATGGATGCGTTGCCATGCGCGCCAGAGACGCGCCGGATTTCGCCGGCAACGAGGTCGGTCGCCTCATTCCAGCTCACGGGCACGAATTTTTCCGAGCCCCGCCCGCGGCGGTCGCTTTTCTCGCGGGCTTCCAGCCATCCCTGCCGCACCAGCGGCTGCAGCACGCGGCGATCGGGCTTGGCCCATTCGCGCACGGAATCGATGATCGGCGACGGCGCCGGGTCGTGCTCGAACGGCTCCACGCCGACGATCTCGTTGTTTTCCACGAGGATCGTGTAAGCGCCCCAATGGCTGCAATGTGAGTAGCGCTGGATGGTCATGGCGTTGTTCCGGAGATCGATGTTTCTGTCCTAAAGTACGGCCTCTATCAGAAACGGTCCCTTGCGGCCGCACGCGGCGCGCAGAAGATCGGAGAATTGCTCGGCACTTTCGGCGCGCGCGCCCTCCACACCCATCGCGGCCGCCAATCCGACCCAATCGAGAGCGGGGTCGACCAGATCGAGCATCCGGCTTGCGTTCACGCCGGGCGCGCCCGCGCCGACATTCTTCAACTCGCCATGTAGAATTTGGTAGCGTCGATTGGCGAAGACGATGGTCACGACATCGAGACGCTCGCGCGCCTGCGTCCACAACGCCTGCACTGTATACATGCCGCTGCCGTCGGCCTGAAGCGTGACGACCTTGCGATCCGGGCAGGCGATGGCCGCACCGGTGGCGAGCGGAAGGCCTATGCCGATCGCGCCGCCGGTAAGCTGCAGGAAATCATGCGGTTCAGCGCCATAGGTGTAGCGGAAAAAGTCGCGTCCCGACGAAACCGACTCATCGCACACCACCGCATTGGCCGGCATGTGACGGGCAAGCGCGATGGCGATTGCCTCCTTGGTCAGCGTACCGGTCGGCATGTCCGGCAACTGCCTTGGCGTTAGCCTCGGCATCGTGCCGGCCACGCCGACCTCATCGGCAAGACCGGCAATCGCCGCCGCCAGATCCTGTTCCGGCTCCGCCAACACCAAGACTTCGCAACCCTGCGGCAGCATCACGCTCGGCTTGCCGGGATAAGCGAAAAAGCCGACAGGCGCCTTGGCGGCGATCAGGATCACCTGCTCCGTCTCGGCAAAGGCGGCGACAGCCTGATCGATCACATAGGGAACCCGGTCGAGCGCGACGCGGCCGGCACCTCGTTGCATGCGTCCGTTGGCCTGCTGCGCCATCAGGCGCGCGCCGGTCTTCTGGGCGATACGGTCGAGCGTTTCGAGTTGCGCCCCGCGCAGCGCCCGGCCACCCACCAGAATGGTCGTGCGGCGTCCGTTGCGCAGCGCTTGCGCCGCCCCGACTATGCGCGCGGCTTCAGGCTTATCAGGCGATGCGATTTCGATAGGCGAAGGCTTGTCGTTACGCTCCACCTCGCCCCAGGCCGCGTCGGCATGCAGGATCAGCGTGGCGATCTGGCCGGGTTGCGCGCGCGCGGTGCGGATCGCTTCTTCCGTGCGCGGACCGACCGCGTCGGCCGTGGCCGCGCGCTCGACCCAGTGCGACATCGGGCGCGCCAGCGATTCGATGTCGGATGTGAGGGGGGCATCGTATTGGAGGTGATGGGTCGCATGGTCGCCGACGATATTGACCATCGGCGTGCGCGCGCGCCGCGCATTATGCAGGTTGGCGAGGCCGTTCGCCAGGCCCGGCCCCAGATGCAGAAGCGTGGCCGCCGGCTTGTCGGCCATGCGGGCATAGCCGTCTGCAGCCCCCGTCACCACGCCTTCGAAAAGACCGAGCACGCAGCGCATGCGCGGCTGCCGATCGAGGGCGGCGACGAAATGCATCTCCGATGTTCCGGGGTTGGCGAAACACACATCGACGTCGTTTACGAGCAGGGTTTCGCACAGGAGATCGGCGCCATTCATCGGATAAGGTCCTTCATCGGCAGAGCCTTGTCGCCGAGGTCGGCGATCTCCTGCCAGAACGGTTCTAGCGCGTCGATCAGACGCGCGAAAAGGTGATATTTGGTTTCGGCGTAGTCGTACGTCGCGCCTTGCGGCTCGGCCCACGCGTCCGGCGCGCCGCGCCAGTTGGCCGCGACCGCTTCCGGCGACACTCGATGGATGAAGCGCGCACCGACCATGGCGAGGCCGCGCAAGCCGGAATTGCCGCCCGTATTGCACGCCACCTTCTGGCCCATCAGCGTGGCGAGGAAACCGGCGAAGTGGACGTCCGCCGCCAGTCCGCCGCCCAGCGCCAACGTGCCAGCCGGCGCGTTCATCATCTCATGGCTCTTGCGGGCGATGAACGCCAGTGCCTCCCGCCCCGCCCAGGCGATCTCCGCCGGGCTGGTATCGGCCGTCATGCCGAACAAGGCGCCGCTGGCATAAGGCGTGGTGATGGGCGCGCGCTCGCCGCCCGGCTCAAAGAAGGGATGGAGGATCAGCGAGGAATAGGCCGGCTTGTCCGCATCGGGCGGACTGGCGAGCTTGTCGCGCAGATGCTTGAGCAGCGTCGCGCCGTTGAAGCTTGGATGGAAGCACAAATAGCCGTCGCCCAGCGCATAAGGCTGGATCATCGCGCCGGCCGGCTTTTCGTGCATCTGCGCCGGGTCGGTCAGGTAACAGGCATGGATGGCGCTGGTTCCGAAAATGGAGGCGCGCGTAACCTCGGGCGTGCTGCCGAGGCCAAGCCCGATCAGCGTTGCCTGTACGTCGCCCGGCCCGAGCAGCACCGGCGTACCGGCGGCTACGCCGAGAGCGCCGGCAGCCTCTGTGGAAAGCACCGCGCGGCACTCGGCGATGGACCCCAACTCCGGCAAAAGCTCGATGCCGCGCGCCAGACCGAGAGCCTGCTGGATCACAGGCGAGGTCTTACCGCTGCGCCAACTGCCCCAGACCTGAAGCACGGCGCTCGGTTCGGCCTTGAGTTCTCCGGTCAGCGCGAAGAACAGCCATTCCTTCGCGCGCAACACATGGGCGACGCGCGCCAGGCGTTCGGGTTCGTTTTCGGCCAGCCAGTGGAGATGCAAGCTTTGCGAGGCTGCGGTGGGACGCGCGCCCGTCACTGCCTCGATGGCGGCGAAAGCCTCGCCATCCGCCTGCAGCCGCGCGGCCAGCGCCCGGCATCGCCCGTCGAGCCAGGTGATGGCGTTGCCGACCGGCAGCATGTCGCTGCCCAGAGGCCAGAGCCCATCGCCCTGCCCGGTCACCACGATCCCCGCTACATCGCCGTCGATCCTGGCGATGCAGGCCTTCAGCACGGCGAAAGCATCGGCGCGCGTTACCGCCATGTCCTGTTCGACATGCGCGCCCTGCCGGCGCAAGGCGGTGTTGTCGCCCTGCGCACTCGACACCATTTTGCCCGCCCCGTCGAAGGCGGCGGCCTTGACGGTGGTGGTGCCCGAATCGAGGCAGACGAGGAAGGATGTCATGGGGTCACGAGGCCTGGCGCAACCCCTCCAGCGCCGTCGAGCTTTGCTGGCCGTAGGTCTTGAACTTCTCCAGGACCGCCGCGATCTGCTCGTCGCTAAGCACCGGCGGTTCACCAAACGGCAGGCACAACAGATACTGGTGCGCAAGCTCCTCCACCGTGACCGCCAGCGCCAACGCCCGCGCGACAGAGACATGCGCAGCGATCACACCATGATGCGCCATCAGGCAAGCGCGGCGCCCTTCGAGCGCCTTGACCACCTGGTCGGCCAGTTCCTGCGAGCCGAATATCTCGTAGGGCGCACAACGGATGGTCGATCCTCCAGTTGCGGCGATCGCATAATGGATGGCCGGAATGGCCTTGCCGAGGATGGAGACGCTGGTGGCGTGGGTGGAATGGGTATGCACCACGGACTTCAGATCGGGCCGCGCCTGCAGAATGTCGCGGTGGAAGCGCCATTCGCTGGACGGCAGCACATCGCCTCCGAAAGTAGCGTCCCACTTCATCGCCACGACATGCTCGGGCTCGAGCTTGTCGTAGGGAATGCCGGTGGGCGAAATCAGAAAACCGTCGCCATGGCGCACGCTGATATTGCCCGCAGTGCCCTTGTTGATGCCCAGCCGGTTCATGCTGCGGCAGGAGTCGATGACCTCTTTACGCAGCGCAAGTTCTTCGCTTGTCATGTGACGCGCGTCCTTTCTATTTCGCCGGGTGAAGCGGCGGTTGACCCTGGAGAATGAGATCGATGTCCTCGGCGATCATGTCGGCGGCCTTGGTAATGGAGTATCGCGACGCGCCGGCGATATGCGGCGAAAGCGTAACGTTGGGCAACTTCAAAAGCGGCCAGTCGGCCGGCGGCGGCTCGGGCGCAAACGTGTCGAGCGCCGCGCCCTTCAGGTGCCCCGAAACCAGCGCGTCGTAAAGCGCGTCGTAATCGAGAACCTGCCCGCGTGTGGTGTTGACGAGGTAGGAGCCGGGCTTCATCGCCTCGATCTGGGCGCGGCCAACCATGCCCTTGGTCTGCGGCGTGACGCGCGGATGCAGCGTCAGCACGTCAACCTGGCGCACGAGATCCTCGAAATCCACCTTCTCGATGCCGGCGGCCCGGTCTTCGTCGCTCAGTTCCTTGAACGGATCGGAGAACACGATCTTGCAGCCGAAGGGGCGAAGCAGGCGCGCCACCCGCATTCCGATATCGCCATAGCCGACGATGCCGACGCTCAATTCGCAAAGTTCCGGCCCGGTATGGTCGAAATGGTAGAAGTCGCGCTTGAACTCGCCTTCGCGAACCGAAAGATGCCCGCGGATCAGGTTGCGTGTTTCCGCCAGCAGCGAGGCGACGGTGAATTCGGCCACCGCCGAGGCGTTGCGGCCAGGCGTGTTGACGACCGTAATGCCGCGCTCGCGCGCCGCCGGCATCTCGATATTGACCGGCCCGCCGCGCGACACCGCGATGATGCGCAGGCGCGGCGCATGGTCGAGGCTCTTGGCGGTGATCGGCGCGAGATGGGTGACCAGAATGTCGACGTCGGAAAGAAACTCGAAATAATCCTCCGGCCGACCGACGAACTCGGCAACGGGCAGGTGCGGATCGTACTTGGTCGACACCAGTTTCAGCGGCCAGTCGAGCTGCATATGCTTGAAGCGCAGCGCCCGTCCGGGCATTCGCGCCGAAAAAGCCTTCTCGAAAAAGGACGGCTGCATGAAGCCGTCGCCGATGATGCCGACCGTCAGGGTCTGCGTGCTTGCAAGGTTGTTCATGTCTTCAAATCCTCATGCGCGCTTGGCGGTGGGCGCGTCCGGTAGGCCCGGAAGCACGTCGCGGAAGCGCTCGCCTTCGATCTTGCGTTCGGACAGGATCTCGGCGGTGTGTTCGGCAAATGCCGGCGGAGCCTTGCGATAGGACGCAGGCGTGCGCGACATCTTGATCGGGCTTCCCGTGCCGCGATACGGCCCGATATCCACCACCATCTCGCGGTGTTTGGTATGGGCGTCGTCCACCACCTGGTCGATCGAGCGCACCGCGCCGCAAGGCACGCCGGCCTGGATCAGGCGGTCGGCGATCGCATCGCAGTCGAAGACCGCCAGGGCGGCTTCCAGTTCGATCTTCAGCGCGTCGCGATGGACGTTGCGCTCGCCATTGGAGAGGAAGCGGGGGTCGGTGGGTAAATCGGGCCGCTCGATGACGGTGCACAACGTGGCAAACTGGCGGTTGTTGCCGACCGCCAGAAAGATCGGATCGGTGCGCGTGGCGAACGTGTCATAGGGGCAGATATTCGGGTGCGCGTTGCCCGAAGGCTCGGCTACCTTGCCCGACAGATAATAGTTCGGCAGGTGCGGGTGCAGCAGCGAGATGCCGCAATCGTAAAGCGCCGTCTCGACGAACTGCCCCTTGCCGCTCACCGAGCGCTCGTTGATCGCCATCAAGATGCCGATCACGGCGTTGAGCCCTGTCACCATGTCAACGACGGGAAGGCCTACGCGCAGCGGCTTTCCGCCGAGTTCGCCGTTCACGCTCATGATGCCGGTAGAGGCCTGGATGGCGGCGTCGTAGCCCGGCAGTCCACCCAGGGGACCGTCGCTGCCGAAACCGGAAACCCGACAATGGACAAGCCGGGGAAATCGCTGGGAAAGTTCCTCATAGGAAAGACCCCAGCGTTCCAGCGTGCCGGTCTTGAAATTCTCGATGAAGACGTCCGCGTCTTCCAGAAGCACAAGCAGAAGCTCCCGGCCGGCCGGCTGGGCCAGGTCGAGCGCCATGCCGCGCTTGTTGCGGTTGAGGCCGAGGAAATAGCTTGCCGTACCGTCGAGGAAGGGCGGACCCCAACCGCGCGTTTCGTCGCCCGCCGGTGGCTCGATTTTGATCACGTCGGCTCCGTGATCGGCCAGGACCTGTCCCGCATAGGGGCCGCCGAGAACGCGGCTCGCGTCGACGACTTTGAGATTGGCCAGTGAACCGGTATCGAATTGCATTGCTTTTCCAGTCATGTCACGCCGCAGGCTCGGCCCTGCTTTCAAGTTCTTCGCGCAATTGGCCGGCGAAATCGGGATAGGTTTCGGAAAGTTCGTCCAGCACGCGCCCGCGCAACAGGCTCAGGACTTCCGCGTCGGGCAGCGCCGTGCTTGCCGGCGCGGCCTCATGCTCGAAGGCAAAGCCGGTCGCGGCCTTGATCTCGGCCAGGTCGTGGCCAGGATGCACGCTTTCCAGCTTGAAGCCGGGCTTCGTCTTGTCGAAGCTGAACAGGCCTTTGCCGGTCAAAAGCGCATAGGGACCGCCGGTGCGATAGACACCTTCTTCGCTGACGCCGGGCGCGCTGATGAAATCGACCTTGTCGACGAAGACGCGCGGGCTGTGTTCCTCGCGAAACAGGATGACGCGCGGCACCACGAAATAAAGGTAGGCCGAGCCGAAGGAGCCGGGCCAGCGCACCTTGGACTGCGGGTAGTCGCCGACGCCGACGAGATTGACGTTGGCGTGCCCGTCGATCTGGCCGCCGCCCAGGAAGAAGGCGTCGATACGCCCCTGTCCCGCGCAGTCGAAAAGCTCGGCCGATCCGTTGGTGAAGAAGTTGTGCTCCACCGAGCCGAGGATCGAGATACGCACGCGCGGCGCGCCCGCTTTTTCCTTCAGCGCGCGCAGCAGCATCGCGCCGGCCGCCGGGATCGGCGAGGAAGCGCCGACCGCGACATGGCGTACGCCGTCGAGCAGTTTCGCGATGGTGCAGATGAGGGTTTCGCGCGGAAGAACCTTGCTCATTGCGCAGGCTCCATTTTCCGCGAAGCCATATAATCGTGAAAACCCTGGTCGGTGCGGGCCATGCCGGCGTAACGGACAAGTTCGGCCGTGTCGGGCGGGTATTCGCCCCAGAGCCCGTAGGGCGATGCGCCTTTCGGGGCGAGCGCGATGGAATCGACATAGAGCGCCGGCAGCGTGCCGGCAGCGAGCGTCTCGTCGGCGAGCAGGCTTTTCTCCACGATGCGTTCCACCGTGACCAGCGTGATTTTCGAGGCATAGGCCATGGCCGCGAGTTCGCGGCGGCGGCCGATCCAGACATTGCCGAAGCGGTCGGCCATGGGGGCATGGAAGATGGCGACGTCGGGGTGGATCGCCGGCACCAGCACGATCGGGTCCTGCGCCTCGGCAAAGGGGTTGTCGATAACGAGCCAATCCTTGCGGTTGGCCAGGACATCGGTGCCGATCAGGCCCCGAATGGGCTGAAACGGGTTTCCCTTCTGCGCCGCCAGCAGGCCGGCATGGATGGCCGGGCAAGTGGCATCCATCAGGCGTATCGAGCCGTCCTTCACCGCCTGGTTGAAGCGCGGCGCGCCGCCGGCCTCGCCAAGCGAAACGGCGCTCGTTTCCACCGTCGCGACAAGGCCGGCGCCGATGAGTTGATCGACCTGAAGCCCGCCGGTCGGGACGCAGACGAGATGCAGACCGCCTGCGCCATGCTCGATGATCGGCTGCGTCATCGCCATCGACACACCGGCATAATCGACCGGCAGCGCGAGCTTTGCGCCCGGCTCGATTCGGCTTGCCATCGCCTTCAGCTCACTCAGCAGTTCCGCCTCCCGCCAAAAATCCAAGCTACGTTCTATATTGTAGAACACGTTTCTAAAAATTAGAATAAGCGCGATTGAGCGACGCTGTCAACGCACCTCATGCGCCGCTGCCGCGAAGGCAGCAGACCCGAACGGCGCGTGCGTGGCGAGAATGCGTTTCACGAGAACATGCGGCGCCGGAACCGGAATTTAGCAGGCGGCCGCACGCTTGCAAACGTCCCGCATCGGTGGCTTCTCCGATGAGACGGCTGCACCGCAACGCGCTTTTCGGCAGCAGTGGACAAGGAGAGAACCAGCTATCTCCGCCAATTTCCGTTCGGTGCCATGCGGCAAAACGTTGCTCCGGCCACCTGCCCACCGGGGCTTGGCGATGACTCTGCTTGACAAGCTAAAAACGCCGACAGATGATAAATACAGAATGCCGTTCTATAATATGGAACAGCGGAGAAAGATGATGACAGTCAGTTTGGCCCAGCGCAGCGAGAGTGGAGACGTGTCGGCCTCCAGCGGTCGCGATTCCCGGCAGGTGATCGGGAGTAGCATCGCCGTCAGGGGCGTCGTCAAGACGTACGGCAATTTCCATGCTGCCGATCACATCAGCATTGATATCCAGCCCGGCGAGTTCATCACATTGCTCGGCCCTTCGGGGAGCGGAAAGACCACGCTGCTCAACCTCGTCGCCGGCTTCCAGAAGCCGAACGAGGGCGAGATCCTCGTTGACGGCAAGGAGATTCAAAGCATTCCTCCGCATCGCCGCGGCTTCGGCATGGTCTTTCAGAGCTACGCGCTTTTCCCCAACATGACGGTGACCCAGAACGTCGCCTTCCCGCTGCGCATGGCCGGCGTCGACCGTGCGACGACCGAGCGCCGCGTCGGTGAAACGCTGGAGATCATGCGGCTTTCCGAGCATGCGGCGAAGATGCCCTCGCAGATGTCCGGCGGACAGCAACAGCGCGTCGCGATCGCCCGCTCCATCGTCATGCGCCCCAGGGTGGTGCTGATGGACGAACCGCTGAGCGCGCTCGACCGCCGCCTGCGCGAATCGATCCAGATCGAGATTCGCGACCTGCACCAGACGCTCGGCAGCACCATTCTTTTCGTCACCCACGACCAGGGCGAGGCCCTGACCATGAGCGACCGCATCGCGGTCCTCGAGAGCGGCAAGATCGTGCAGATCGGCACGCCGGTCGAGATTTACCGGCATCCAACGAACCGCTTCGTGGCGTCGTTCGTCGGCGAAAGCAACCTTGTGGATGCCGAGATCGTGCAGAAACGCGGCTCGACCGTGACGCTCAAGAACCGCGCCGGCTATACTTTCGAGGCCGAGACCCGCGACGCGGCCAGTGTCGGCCGCGCCACCGTTCTGGTCCGCCCCGAGCGCATCACGATCAGCGACGAACCGGCCCTGAACACGATCCCGGTGACCGTTACGTCCGCGCTGTTCCTGGGCGAAATCCTGCGTATCGAAGTGCGGATGGAAGGCGGCGAAACGCTGCTCATTCGCTGTTCAGACAGGTTCGACCGGGCATTGCCTTCGGTGGGCGACAAGCTCCATGTGGGCTGGCGCGCGGAAGATTGCTGGGTGCTTTCGTGAGTGCGTCCGCCGTCATGGGTGATGCGCGAAAACGGCCCGTGAGCCTGCGCGCACGCTTCGGCAACCCGACATGGCTGCTTGTGCCGGCCACCCTGTTTCTCGCCTTCATCTATCTGCTGCCACTGATCGACCTCACCCGCATCAGCCTCAGCGGCCCGACGCCGTGGGTGTATTTCGACCGCGTCTTCTCGGTGCCGCTCTACTGGGACTCGCTGGTGCGCACCATGGGCATTTCGCTCAGCGTCGCCGTATTGTGCGCCATCTTCGGCTATCCGACAGCCCTGCTTATTCACCGCACAAGCGGCTGGGTACAGGTCGCCGTCGCGGTGAGCATCACCCTTCCCTATTTCATCGCCATCCTTATCCGCACCTATTCGTGGATGGTGCTTCTCGGCCGTAATGGCCCGGTCAACAAATTCGCCGTCTGGCTCGGCATTTTCGACGGGCCGATGCACTTGCTTTTCAACCGTGGCGCGGTGTTGCTTGGCATGACGGCGGTGCTTTTGCCGATCATGGTGCTGTCGATCTATGCGAGTGTCGCGCGTCTCGACAGCAGCCTCACGCGCGCTGCCGCCGCCAGCGGCGCCGGGCCCCTGGCGGTTTTCTGGCGCGTCCTGTTGCCGCTGACATTTCCCGGCGTCGGCGCCGGCTTCCTGCTCGTCTTCGTCATGGGCATCGGCTTCTTTATCACGCCTACCCTGCTCGGTGGGCCGGGCGACCAGATGTTCGCCATGCACATCACGCAGCAGTCGAACTTCGTCAGCAGCGAAGGCTTCCTGCAGGCGCTCGGCGTCGTGCTGCTCGTCATAACCGTTATCTTCGTGGGCATTGCCGGCGATTTCCTGGGCTTCGAGTTCCTGTGGGGCGGCGGCCAGCTTAGCGGCAACGGTTCTACGAAAAAGCAAGCGAAGGAAGCCGGCGGGCGCATGGCCTCCGGACACACGCTTGGCACCGTGCTTGCCGACACTATCGGCTGGCCGATCCTGCGCGCACTCTCCGCCGCCCCCCGATGGCTCGGCGGCGCGACCGTTATTTCCAGCGGCCTCCTGGTCATCGCCATCCTGGTCGTGCCCATCATCGTCGTGATGGTCATTTCCTTTAGCGAGGCCAGTTTTCTGACATTTCCGCCACCCGGCTATTCGCTGCGCTGGTACGAGGAATTCTTCACGGACAAAGCCTGGGTCGAGGCCTTCAGGGATTCGCTGACTATCGCCGTCATTTCCGCGCTCATCGCCGTCGTGCTGGGGACGGCTGCGGCGATGGGCATCGTGCGCAGTTCCGTGCGCGGCAAGACGTTCATCATGCTGTTCCTGGTCAGCCCTGTGATCGTTCCGCCCGTTGTGCTCGGCCTGTCGCTCTACAGCCTCTATCTGCGCGTCGGCCTGGACGGCACAATAGGCGGGCTGGCGGCCGCCCATGCGATCGGCGGCCTGCCGATCGTCGTCGTCATCATCTGCGCCGCGCTGCAAAGCGTGGATCGCAATCTGGAGCGGGCGGCGGCCGTGCATGGTGCCTCGCCGCTCACCGTGTTCCGTACGGTGACGCTGCCGGCGATTGGTCCCGGCCTGGCGGCGGCGACCTTCTTCGCCTTTTTGCATTCCTTCGACGAACTGGTGCTTTCGCTGTTCCTGACCAGTCCCCGTCTGGTGACGCTGCCGCTCAAATTGTGGGCCGGCGTCAATTACGAACTCAGCCCCGTGCTGGCCGTCGTCTCCACGCTTGAGGTTTTCCTCGTCGTGGTCGGCATCATCCTTGCGCGCCCGGTACTGGCCCGTTCGCGCAAGCAAGTGTGAACCTCAGAACGCTCAATAGGGAGGAATATGGAATGACAAGATTTCGGACGTTCAAATCGCTCGCCGCGCGCTTCACGGCTATGGCTATCATCGTAGGGGCGGCCACGACGGCCCACGCCCAAAGCAATGAAGTCGTCATGCAGGACCCAGGCGGCCCGTATGGCGATGCCCTGCGCAAGGTGATGTATGACCCCTTCGAGGCCGAGACCGGCATCGACGTCGTGCTCGTCCAGGAAGCCCGCAGCGGTCCGCGCATCAAGGCGCAGGTCGAAGCCGGCAAGACAGAATGGGACCTGACCTTCATCTTCGATCAGGAAACCAAGCTGCTCGGCGATTGCTGCCTTGCCGACATCGACTACGACAAGCTCTCCGACAGCGCCAAGAAGACGCTGGAGACCATGCCCGACAATCTGAAGCGTCCGAAGGGCGTCGCGCTTCAGGTCATCGGCGTCGGCATGGCTTACAGCACCGACAAGTACAAGGGCGACAATGTCCCCAAGGACTGGGCGGATTTCTGGAACGTCGAGAAGTTCCCCGGATCGCGCTGCATGCCGGCATGGCCACGTTTCGTCTTCGAGGCAGCCCTCATGGCCGATGGCGTGAAGAAGGAAGACATTTATCCGATCGACATGGAACGCGCGCTCAAGAAGATCGAGGAAATCAAGCCTCACGTTACGAAATGGTGGACCACTTCCGCCCAGGGGCCGCAGTTGCTCCTCGATGGCGAGGCCGACATGTGCATGGCCTATACAAGCTCCATGAGCCTGCTTGCGCTCAAAGGCGCGCCGGTTGAAGTCAATTGGAACCAGGGCTTCGTCTACTACGATTTCTTCTCGATCCCGAAAGGCGCTCCGAACTACGACAACGCGCTGAAGCTTCTGTCCTGGCGTCTCGACGCGGAACTGGCGGCCAAGCTAACCTCGGCATATCCGGTGGCGCTGCCTTCGCCTTTGGTGTTCGAAAAGGCCGATCCTGCGGTCAGCCGCTACTGGGCCAACAACCCTGAAAACGTGAAGAAGGCCATCGAGTGGAGCCCGGACTTCTGGGGGGCCAAGTCGCCCGACGGCAACACCACCAATGAAGAATATGGGCAGGAAAAACTAAACGCGCTGCTCTCGCAGTAACGCGTAAAGGCGTTGGCACGGCCGCGATCGCATGGTCGATCGCGGCCGCTCCTGCGGCGATGGACCGATGGCCAATACCGGCAGCTCATGGTAGAGGCCAAGTGTTCAGTCGAACGGATATTGGGGCGCTCCGCTACTTTGGCAATACATCGGATTTAGTCGGAAACCGGAAAGTGTTTCCTTGTTTCGGTGGCGGAAACTGCAAACTCGGCAAGAGATATGGATAAAGCCTTCATCAAGGGACTGCGTCTTCTCGAAACGCTGGCAGTGAGCGACAACCCGCGTGGTGTCACCGATCTCGCAACTGAACTGGATTTCACCAAAAGCAACGTTCACCGGCTGCTGACGACCCTGCAGGCGCATGGCTATGTCCGCCAGGTTCCACCCAGCAGCACCTACGAACTGACGACCAAGATCTGGCAGCTCGGCAGCAATGTGATCCGCCGGCTCGACATCGTCCAGGTCGCCCGGCCCGCCATGACGGAACTCGCCGCGATCACGGGCGAAACGGTTCATCTGTCGGTCCTTGAAGGAACCGACGTCATCTATCTCGACAAGATCGAAAGCGCCCACCACATCCGGGCGCATACCAGCGTTGGCGCGCGCGCGCCGGCCTTCACCATGGCCACCGGAAAAGCCATGCTGGCGCATCTGCCTGACAGCTACCTCGAGCGCTTCGTTCCGCTTTTCAAGCGCTACACCGGCACCACGCGCTTGACGCTGGAAGAATTGCGCGAAGACGTCGAACTGGCCCGCCAGCAGGGCTATGCCGCCGTACCGCATGGCGAGTGGCGCGAGGGCATCGCAGCCTGCGCCAGCGCCATCCTCAACCGCTCGGGCGAAGTCGTCGGCGCGATCGGCATGTCCGGCCCCGACTCGCGCATCAACCGCAAGCAATTGAAGCTGATGGCCGAGCACGTCGTGCACGCCGGGCGTACCATCAGTCTTGCGCTGGGCTACGTTGCCCGCGACTGATTTTTTCGCTTTAAACCTGTACCAGAAACGGGGTTTGACGCGCACCGCGTCAAACCGCTCAGCTACGCCGCGCATCAATTGTCCTGACCTCAAGGCAAAAGACATGCCGCAGCATGCGAAACGTGCTCACCTGCCCCTGGTGGAGCATGGAACGGCAGTCAGCGACCGCCGCTCCGCGCGCCAGTTCGTTCAGCCGTTGCGGCTTAGCTCGCCCAGCCGGAAACGGCCTTCGGCTCAAGGAACTCCTCAATGCCCCATACGCCGCCTTCACGGGCGCGGCCAGAGGCTTTCACGCCGCCGAACGGCGAACCGGCTGCGCGCGACATGCCGTTCATCTCGACCATACCGGACTTCAGCTTGCGCGCCATGTGATTGCGCTTCTCGCCGTCCTGCGTCTGCACATAGTTGGTCAGGCCGTAGGGCGTGTCGTTGGCAATGGCGACCGCATCGTCCAGCGTGTCGAAAGGAATGATCGAAAGCACCGGCCCAAAAATCTCTTCGCGGGCGATCGACATGGAATTATCGACATCGGCAAACACCGTCGGGCGCACGAAGTAACCGCGGTTGAGGCCGGCAGGGCGTCCAAGGCCACCGGCGACCAGGCGGGCGCCCTCGTCGATCCCCGTGCGGATCATGTCCTGCACCTTGGTAAATTGTGCCTCGGAGGACAATGGACCGATGTGGCTGCCGCGCTTATCGGCTGAATCGACCGCCAGCGCTTCTGCAACCGATCTGGCGATTTCGACAGCCTCGTCATATTTCGGGCGCTGGACCAGCATGCGCGTCGGTGCGTTGCAACTCTGGCCGGTATTGTTGAAGCACTGGGCCGTACCACGGCGCACGGCGTCGGCGTCGGCGTCCTCGAAGATGATGTTGGCGCCCTTGCCGCCAAGCTCGAGCACCACCCGCTTCAAACTGTCGGCGGCCGCCTTGGTGATCGCCTTGCCGGCCCGCGTCGAGCCGGTGAAGCTGATCATCTCGATATCGGGATGTGACGACAGGCGTTCGCCGACGCCGGCACCGTCCCCGTTGACGAGGTTGAAAACGCCGGCCGGGAACCCGGCCTCATCGATGAACTCGGCGAAGAGCATCGAGGACAGCGGGGCGATCTCGGAGGGCTTGAGCACCATCGTGCAGCCCGCCAGCAAGGCGGGCGTGACCTTGAGGGTAACCTGGTTCATCGGCCAGTTCCAGGGCGTGATGAGCCCGACGACGCCGATGGGATCCATGACGATCCGGTCGTTCGGAGCATGGTCGCCCAAGGGCCGGACGAATTCGAAGTTTTTGAACGCGGTAATGAAATTGGAGATGTGCCAGGAACCGGCGCCAACCTGGCTCTTGAGCGCCATGTCGATGGGGGCCCCCATCTCGCGGGAAATCGCCTGTGCCATCTCCTCGGCGCGGCGATTGTAGATGGCCAGCAGCCGCTCGACTTTCGCCAGGCGCTCAGTGGGGTCCGTGTTCGACCAACTCTCGAACGCGCGCTTGGCGGCTTCGACAGCGCGATCCCCATCCGCGTCGCTCCCCAGCGAGATCACCGCGAAAGCTTCCTCGTTGGAAGGATCGATCACCTCGAGGCTTCGCGCCCCGATCGGATCAACCCAGGCGCCGTCAATATAAAACTTCCGCTTCTCAAGCATTGTCGTCCCTTCGTCACGTCATCAAACCAAAACATTACGGCCACCTGCCGCCTCCTTCAGATGGACGCCCAAATGCCATTCGGCAAGGGCTGACTTGACGCAAGCTGCGGACAGAAGCGGTAATTCCATCCAGCCAGTGCGGGCCTGTCACGGGTTCCTCGTCCAAGTCCTTTTTTCCTCTGCGTCTCAGCCGCGCCCGATATAAGGCATGGTGGTTGCCATGACGGTCATGAACTGCACGTTCGCCTCGGCGGGCATGTCGGCCATATGCAGGAGCGAACGCACCACATTCTCCACGTCCATCGTCGGCTCCGCCCGCATGGACCCGTCGGCCTGCGGCATGCCGTGGCTCATGCCGCCGGTCATGTCGGTCAGCGCGTTGCCGATATCGATCTGGCCGCAGGCGATGCCGAAAGGCCTGCCGTCCAGCGAGAGCGCGCGGGTCATCCCGGTCACTGCGTGTTTCGAGGCGGTATAGGCGATCGAGCCGGGCCGCGGCACCTGTGCCGAAATGGATCCGTTGTTGATGATCCGGCCGCCTTGCGGCCTTTGCCGCCGCATCCGGGCAAAGGCGGCGCGGGCGCAAATAAACATCCCCGTCAGGTTGACGTCGATGACCTGACGCCATTGATCGACCGTGATTTCGTCGATCAGCGCGGTTCTCAGACCGATGCCCGCATTGTTGAACAGGACGTCGATGCGTCCCCATTGGTCTGCCACGCGATCGAAGGCCGCCTCGACCGAGGCCTCGTCGGTCACGTCGCAAGGCAGGACCAGCGTATTGGGCGCGTCTGCCGCCACCTGTTCCAGGGCATCCGCACGGCGGGCAATCAAGCCGACCCGCCAGCCCGCCTCGATGAAGGCGCTGGCCGTCGCCGCGCCGATGCCGCCGGAGGCGCCGGTCACGATAATCGTGCGCCCCTTCTCCTGTGTGGAACCGCTGCTCATGCCAACCTCGCTGATTTCAGGAAACCCATCATGGTGGCGTACCAAGCCTTCGTCAAAGGCCATGCCGATGGCGAACGGCGTCGGGGATCAGGCCGGCCGGGTCTTCAGCATGGCCGAAAGATGAGGATCGAAGGCGCGGCTGATCGGCTCCGCCGCCGCGCCGAGCGCGATGGCCCAGGGATCGGCGATGCCGAGCTGCAGCCTCGGCAAGGCGCGGTCGGGACGGTCCGCGATCGACGGAATGAGAGGATGCATCGCCTCGTAAAGACGCCACGCCAGGGATTGCGGCGCACCGCTGGCCAGGATGATCGTCTGCGGATCGAAGATGGTTTCGACAAGGTGCACGCTCCAGCGAAGATCGGGTGCGGCGGCATCGATCCACGAAAGGATCTTGCTGTCACCGGCAGAGGCGAGCTTGTCTATGCGCTCATGGAGATGCCTGTCGGCGGGGTCCATTCCCATATGCTGGTAGAGCGAGGCGAGCGAAGCGCGGTGCTCCAGCGGCGCGCGGTCTTTTCCGGCCGGCGACAAAAGCGCCATGCCGATCTCGCCGGCATTGCCGTTGCCGCCCCGGTAGGACTCCCCGTTCAGGATAAGACCCGCGCCGATGCCATAACCGACATAGAGGCACACCGCATGGTCGACGCCGTGGGCGGCACCGACCAGGCGTTCGGCGGTGGCGCAGGCCGCCGCGTCGTTTTGCAGGCCGACATTCAGGCCGGTGCCGGCGGCCAGGGTTTCAAGCAGCGGAAATTGCTGCCAGGCCGACATCATCCATTCGTTGTCGCCAAAATCCCGCAACCCGAAGGGACCGGGCATAGCCACGCCAAGGCCGACAATGCGCGTGTCGGAGTGCGGCGATTGCGCCGCCAGACTGGCGCGCACCGTACCGATCAGGTCGAGGATGATGCCGACACCCTGCGCCGGATCGTTCGACGGCAAATTGGCCTGCGCCCGCACCATGACGTTGCCGACAAGATCGACGATGAGCGCGCGCGTGACGTGACGATCAATCTGTAGGCCGATCGCGAAGGCCCGTTCGGGAACGAGACGATAAGGTTTCGAAGGCTGGCCCCTGCCATTGCGAACCGTGTCCAGCGAGACGACGAAGCCATCGCGCTCCAGTTCCTCGATGATGTTGGAAACCGCCTGCTTAGTGAGCTGCGTGGCGCGCGCGAGATCGGCCCGCGACAACGCCCCGTTGAAGCGCAGCGCATCGATCATGACGCGGCGGTTGTGCGCACTGGTGCCTTCCTGATTGCTGCCGCTCTTGGCGCGGATCGGGCGAATGTCGTTCATTCTCGCTTCCCTCTTGACTCGACTAGAAGATTGAAGAACTAATAAGTCAAGAGGATTGACTTAATGAACTGTGCGCGATGCCCGAGCCGGTTCGGCGCTCGTGCAAGCTCGATGAAGCCAGCTTGCCACCATCACAACGGGAGGAAGAAAATGTTGAAATCGATCGGTAAGACCCTTTTGGGAGCAGCCGTTATCGGCGCTGCTTTCACGCCGCAGGCTTTTGCGGAAACTTCGCTTAACGCGCTGTTCATGGCGCAGGCTGCCTATAGCGAGGCGGACGTGCGCGCCATGACGGACGCCTTCACCAAGGCCAACCCCGATATCAAGGTCAATCTTGAATTCGTCCCCTATGAGGGGCTGCACGACAAGACGGTGCTCGCGCAGGGTTCCGGCGGCTACGACGTCGTCCTGTTCGATGTGATCTGGCCGGCCGAATACGCCACCAACAAGGTGCTGGTCGACGTTTCCGACAAGATCACCGACGACATGAAGAAGGGCGTTCTGCCGGGTGCCTGGACCACTGTCCAGTACGACGGCAAATATTACGGCATGCCGTGGATTCTCGATACGAAGTACCTGTTCTACAACAAGGAAATTCTCGAGAAAGCCGGTATCAAGAACCCGCCCAAGACATGGGCCGAGTTAAGCGAGCAGGCCAAGATCATCAAGGACAAGGGCCTTCTGGCCACGCCGATTGCCTGGAGCTGGTCGCAGGCCGAAGCCGCGATCTGCGACTACACCACGCTGGTCAGCGCCTATGGCGGCGACTTCCTGAAGGACGGCAAGCCGGATTTCCAGAACGACGGCGGGTTAGAGGCGCTGAACTACATGGTCGACAGCTACAAGTCCGGCCTGACCAACCCGAACTCCAAGGAGTTCCTCGAAGAAGACGTGCGCAAGGTGTTCGAGAACGGCGATGCCGCCTTCGCGCTCAACTGGACCTACATGTACAACATGGCCAACGACCCCAAGGACAGCAAGGTCGCGGGCAAGGTCGGCGTCGTGCCGGCGCCGGGCGTTGCTGGAAAAAGCGAAGTGTCGGCGGTCAACGGCTCGATGGGGCTTGGCGTCACCACCGCCAGCAAGCATCCGGACGAAGCCTGGAAATACATCGTCTCCATGACGTCTCAGGCGACGCAGAACCAGTATGCCAAGCTCAGCCTGCCGATCTGGGCCTCGTCCTATGACGATCCAGCCGTGACCAAGGGCCAGGAAGAACTGATCGCGGCGGCCAAGCTTAGCCTTGCCGCGATGTATCCGCGCCCGACGACGCCTAAGTACCAGGAACTTTCGGTCGCCCTGCAACAGGCGATCCAGGAAGCGCTACTCGATCAGGCGACGCCTGAAGACGCGCTGAAGACCGCCGCCGAAAACAGCGGCCTTTGAGGGCATAATTTCCACCATCCAGGCGGCGTTCGTGCCGCCTGGGTTTTTCATCTGTTCATGAACGAAGAGAGCCGCCTTCGATGTCAGGCACCTGGATGACGACGCGCGCCTGGCTTTTGATGCTGCCACTGCTCGTCGTCATGGTCGCGGTGATCGGCTGGCCGCTCGTCGATACGGTCGGCCTATCCTTCACCGATGCCCGGCTGGTCGGCACCGCCGGCCATTTCGTCGGCTTCGACAACTACACCAAAATGCTTTCCAGCTCGAATTTCCAGCGCACGCTGGTCACCACGACATGGTTCGCGGTGGTATCGGTCGCTGCCGAAATGGTCATCGGCGTGCTCGCGGCCCTGCTTCTCAACCAGCATTTTCACGGCCGCACCATTTTGCGCGCATTGCTGATCCTGCCCTGGGCGCTGCCGACGGTGGTCAACGCCACGCTGTGGCGGCTGATCTATAATCCCGAATATGGCGCGCTTAACGCGGCGCTGACGCAGATCGGCCTGCTGGATGCCTACCGCTCCTGGCTAGGCGAACCGGGGACGGCGCTGGCAGCGCTGATCGTCGCCGATTGCTGGAAGAATTTTCCGCTCGTGGCGCTGATCGCATTGGCGGCGCTGCAGGCGGTGCCGCGCGACATCACCGCCGCCTCGCTGGTCGACGGCGCTGGGCCGTTCAACCGGTTCCGCTTCGTCATCCTGCCCTATCTGGCGGGGCCGCTGATGGTAGCGCTGGTGCTGCGCACCATCGAGGCGTTCAAGGTGTTCGACATCATCTGGGTGATGACGCGCGGCGGCCCGGCCAACTCGACGCGCACGCTGTCGATCCTCGTCTACCAGGAAGCCTTTTCGTTCCAGCGTGCCGGGTCGGGCGCGTCGCTGGCGCTGATCGTCACGCTGCTGGTGACGGTTCTGGCCGTCGCTTATGGCGTTTTAGTGCGCAAGACGGCGGGGAGTGCTGCCTGATGGAACACCGGAGCCCGATCTTCACCGTCTTCATCTATGCCTGCGCGCTGCTGCTCGCCGCCGTCATCCTGGCGCCGGTGCTGTGGCTGTTCATCATGAGCATATCGCCGCCGGGAGACCTCGCCGCCAAGCCGTTGCGCTGGTGGCCGCAGCATGCCGATTTTTCACGCTACGGCGTATTGTTGTCGACCGCCGAAAACAGCGCCGGGGCCGCCTTCACCTCTTCGCTCAGGAACAGCATCGAGATCGCGGGCATGGCGACGCTTGCCGCCCTGGCGCTGTCGATCCCCGCAGGCTGGGCGGTGTCGCGCACGCCGTCCGTCGGCTGGTCGCTGTCGATGGTCATCGCCACCTACATGCTGCCGCCGGTGGCGCTTGCGGTGCCGCTCTATATGGGCCTTGCGTATCTCGGCCTGCTCAACAACGTATTCGGCCTGGCGCTGGTCTATCTCACCATCCTCGCGCCCTTCACCACCTGGCTGATGAAATCCGGCTTCGATACCATCCCGCGCGAGATCGAGGCGGCGGCGATGATCGACGGCGCCAGCCTGTTCCAGACATTGCGCATCGTCACCTTGCCGCTGGCAAGTCCGGTGATGGCGACGGCGGCGCTGTTTGCCTTCCTGCTTGCCTGGGACGAATTCTTCTATGCGCTCCTGTTCACCTCGGACCAGCGCGCCAAAACCCTGACGGTGGCCATCGCCGACCTCGCCGGCGGGCGCGTCTCCGACTACGGGCTGATCGCCACGGCCGGCGTGCTCGCCGCGCTGCCGCCGGTATTGGTCGGGCTTTTCATGCAGCGCGCCCTGATCTCGGGCCTGACCAGCGGCGGCGTAAAGGGATGACGACAAGCATGGGCAAAGACCGGCCGGCAGGCCTGGCTGCGATAGACCGCGAGATGGCGCGCCAGCACGGCGATGCACTCGCTTCGTTCGAGCAGGCGGCGGCGGCGGCCGAAAAGATCGGTGCGTCGCTGAAACGCAGCGGCCGCCTGCTGCTGCTCGGCATGGGCGGTTCGCATGCGGTCGGCCGCGCCGTCGAGCCGCTGTACCGCGCCCATGGCATCGACGCCATTGCCGTTCCGCTTTCCGAACAGCTTGGCCAGCCATTGCCGCTCGAAGGCCGCACCGTGCTGGTGACCTCGCAATCCGGCGAGAGCGCGGAGGTGGTTCGCTGGTTCGCCGAAGCCGGCGACGTGCCCGATACGTTTGGCCTGACGCTGGAAGAAAAATCGTTTCTCGGGCGAACGGTGCCGTGTCTGGTCGGGGCCGGCGGCAGCGAACTGGCCTTCGCCGCCACCCGCAGCCTGACCATCAGCTTCGCGCTGCATCTCGCCGTGCTGGCGGCGCTCGGCGACGATCCGTCCGCCGCGCTCGCGGCCCTTCGGACCCCTGAGGAAAAAAACATTGAAGGCGCGATTGCTGCCCTTGCAGGGGTAAAAACCGTCGTCACCTCGGGCCGCCGCTTGCAAGGCCTTGCCGAAGCGCTGGCGCTGGGCCTGACCGAACTGTCGCGGTGCCCTTGTTTTTCGCTGGAAGGCGGGCAGCTTCGCCACGGGCCGATGGAAATGCTGGGACCGGAGGTCGGCGTCGTGCTTTTCCGGGGCGACGACCCGACCGCATCGCTTGTAACCGCCATGGCGATCTCGGCGGTCGAGACCGGCGCGCCGGTTATCCTTTTCGATGCTTCGGGGGCCGAGCCGATCGCGGGTGCAGTCACGCTGGCGTTCAAGCCCGCTTCCGGGCTGGCGGCGATCTTCGCCATGCTGCCGGTTGCGCAGCACCTGATGATCGCCTTCGCCGACGCGCGCGTCGATAATGCCGGAACGCCGGTGCGTTCCACAAAAATCACCCGGAGCGAGTGAATGCGGCCTCTCGCGGTGATCGGCAACGTCAATGTCGACCTGATCCTCGGCCCGGCCAAGCCATGGCCGAAAGCCGGCACGGAAATCATCGTCGATCACGACGAACTGCGCGTCGGTGGCCAGGCCGGCAACAGCGCGCTTGCCTGGCAGGCGCTTGGCGTCGATTTCGCCATCGCCGCCAATGTAGGCACGGACCAGTTCGGCCGCTGGCTGCGCGAGGAATTTGGCCATCGCGCCGAACATTGGCCGGTCAGTACCGAGGGCACGACGCTCTCGGTCGGCATCACCCACCCGGACGGCGAGCGCACCTTCTTCACCACGCGCGGCCACCTGCCGCGCTTCGATCTTGCCGGTGTCCTGTCGGTTCTCGACGGGCCAAAACTTTCCGGCGGCTGGGCGCTGCTGACCGGTTCGTTCCTGACCGACGATCTGACGAAGGACTATGACGCGTTTTTCGACTGGGCCGACCGGCACCGCATCGCGGTCGCGCTCGACACCGGCTGGCCCATGGACGGCTGGACTGGGGCGAACCGCGCCAACGTGAAGACATGGCTTTCGCGCTGCGAACTGGCGCTGTTCAACGAGATCGAAACGACGACGCTGGCCGAACGGGAATGCCCGGAGGAGGCCGCGCGGCAGCTTCGATCCGGCATGAAAAAAGGGGCGGTCGCGGTCGTCAAGCGCGGACCGGATGGCGCAATCGCAATCGGCGCCGACGGGGTTCTGGCCTCGGCTGAGGCTCCCGCCGTAAAGGTCGTCGACACCATCGGCGCGGGCGACGTGTTCAACGCCGCGTTTCTGGCATTCCATGCCGCTGGCCTGCCGCTTGCCGCCTGCCTCGCTGCTGGAACGCAGGTGGCATCGCGGGCGATCTCCACCCATCCCCGCGCCTATGGCGGATTGCAGTCTTTCGAGGTAATCACGGCATGAGCAGGCTTGAAATCCTTAACGTCCGCAAGAACTACGGCAAGGTCGAGACGCTGAAAGGCATCGACATCGCGCTGGAGGACGGCGAGTTCCTGGTGCTGCTCGGGCCTTCCGGCTGCGGGAAGTCCACGCTTCTCAACATCATTGCCGGGCTGGCCGAGGCAACGAGCGGCGACGTGCGCATCGGCGACCGCTCCATCCTTGGCGTCCATCCCAAGGACCGCGACATCGCCATGGTGTTCCAGTCCTATGCGCTCTACCCGAACCTTACCATCCGCCGCAACATCGGCTTCGGGCTGGAAATGCGCAAGGTTCCAGCGGCCGAGCGGGAAAAAGCGGTGAACGAAGCGGCAAGGCTGCTGCAGATCGAGGACCTACTCGACCGCAAGCCGAGCCAGCTTTCCGGCGGCCAGCGCCAGCGGGTGGCGATCGGCAGGGCGCTGGTGCGCAAGCCGCAGGTGTTCCTGTTCGACGAGCCGCTTTCCAACCTCGACGCGAAGCTCCGCCTTGAAATGCGCTCCGAGATCAAGCGCCTGCACACCATGCTGAAGACCACCGTGGTCTATGTCACGCACGACCAGATCGAGGCGATGACGCTGGCGACCCGTATCGCCGTCATGCACGAGGGCCGGATCGAGCAACTCGGCACGCCCGAGGAAATCTACAACCGCCCGGCGACGCTTTATGTGGCGGGTTTTGTCGGCGCGCCGCCGATGAACATGCTGCGGGCAAGCGTCAGCGGCCATAGCTTGACGATAGAGGGCACCGACGCGGCCTTGCCGCTGCCCAGCCGGTTTGCCGGCGCACTCGACGGCGACCGGCAATTGCTGGCCGGGATCAGGCCGGAAACCCTGCGGCTCGCCGCTGCCGGGAAATCGGATTTCTCCTTTACGGCCGAGATCGAAAGCGTCGAACTGACCGGCCCGGAACTGATCGCCGTCGCGCGGATTGGCGGGCAGCGTGTGACGGCCAGCCTGCCGCCGCGATCCCGTGTCGGCATCGGCGAAACGCATGCCTTCGCTTTCGACGAGGAAGCCCTGCATCTGTTCGACCCCACAACCGGTAAGGCCTACTGACGGGTCACCCAACTTTTAGCGTGTCTGACTTCGCCGCCTGCTTTGCTGCCGTGCCGCTTTGGCCCCATCGGCACCAAGCAGCACGCGCACGGCGGTTTCATGAAGCGGCTGTACCGCGCCCTTGACGACATAGTCGAGGCTGGAGCGGTCGGCGATCAGGATCGGCAGGCGCAACGTGCCGACCAGCCCTTCCGCTTCGAAACGGGTGCGCAGAAGTTCGTAGATGCCAGCATTGCCGGTAAACGGCCCGGTGATGAATACCTTCTCGGGGAAAAGCAGCCGGCAGGCGTTGCCCAGCGCGCGCGCCATGAGATCGACGGCGGTCCGGATTTCGGGAATATCCACCAGGTCCATCGTTGCGATCTGACTGGAAAGCAGTTCCTCTTCCACCGAAGCCTCCGGATATTTCTCCCGTATGACCGGCAGCAGCGCCGATAGCGAAACGGCCGTTTCGAGGCAGCCCCGGTTGCCGCAACCGCAGGGGCGGTCCTTGAGGACATTGAAACGCCAATGGCCGATTTCGCCGAACGGGCCGCCCTGGTGCATCGGCGAATCGCCGCCGGCGCGGTAGGCGAGGCCGACACCCCAGCCCCAGTGCAGGATGAAGACGCCTTCGATCGCACTGTTTCCGGCGGCGGCGTAGCGGGCACTCAACTCGACATCCAGTTGGCGAAACAGGAACACGCGCGGCGTGATGCCTTCGAGCGCCTCGCCGACATCGAAGTCGCGAACGTTCGGCCAGCGCGACGTCAAGATCCAGGTCCGCGTCTTCACGTCTACGATGCCCGAAACGGTAACCGACGTTCCGATGTGGCGCATGCCCGGCGGGCAGTTTTCGTTCAGAACGGCGACAAGCCCCCGCATCGCCGCCGTCATGCGGGCTTTGTCGGCATCGGCCGGGACATGGGCGGTTTGCCGGGCGAGGACATTTCCCCGAAAATCAACCAGGACGCCGATCAGTTCCTGGCTGGAAACGTGAAGGACGGTCGCGCCCGCGCAGCCGGGGTTCAAGACGATGTGCGCCGGCGGCCTGCCGCGGCCGCTCGCCTGGCCGACGCTTTGCTCGATGATGCCCCTGCCGATCAGGTCGGCGATGGCGCGCGACGTCGCCATCGAGGTCATGTCCAGTTCGGCGGCGAGCGCCGCGCGGGATTTGCCGCCGCCATCGTGCAGGTTGGCGATGACGCGCGCGCAGTCGCGCTGATGGGCGTCCGCGAAATCGGTGGTATCGAGCGTCAGCATGCCGGGTAACTTTCAATTCTCTTTTCGGATAACATTATTCAAAAATTTCTTGCAAGCGGTTTCGACCCGTGTAGTGTTTGGACAGCGCAACATTGGCGATCGGCAGCATCATGCTCACTTCCGGCCTGGTCGACATGCAGATCAACGGCTTCGCCGGCGTCGATTTCAACTCGGACACATTGACGGCGGCGGAACTCGACAGCGCGCTGGAGGCCCTTCTGGCGTGCGGCGTGACAACTTGCCTGCCGACGGTCATCACTGCAAGGCCGGATGAATTGGCGGCGCGATTCAGCGCCCTGGACAAAGCGGTTTCCGAGAGCCGCCTCGGCCCGCTCATGTGCCCCGGCTATCATCTGGAAGGCCCTTTCCTCAATCCCGCCCCCGGCTATTGCGGATGCCATCCGGCATCGGCGATGACGGCTGCCGACCCCGCACTCATCGATCGCCTGCAGCGGCTGCTGGCGCGCCCGATCCTGTTGACGACGCTGGCGCCCGAAGTGGAAGGCGGCATCGCCTTCATACGGGCCATGAAGCGGCACAACATCCTTGTTTCGGTCGGCCACTCGGCCTGCGGCTTCGATCTTGCAACGCAGGCCGCGGATGCGGGCGCCGCCCTTTCCACCCATCTCGGCAACGGGGTGCCGCAAACCCTGCCGAAGCTGGACAATACCCTGTTTGCCCAACTGGCCGAAGACCGCCTCGCCGCGACGTTCATCGCCGACGGGATTCACGTTCCGCCAGGCGCTTTGAAAGCTCTTATACGGGCAACGGGGCTGGAGCGGTCGATCCTCGTCACCGATGCCGTTTCGGCAGCGCGTGCGCCGCGCGGCCTTTACCAATTTGCCGGGATGCAGGTCGAGAGCCACGCCGACGGTTCGGTTCGCGTTCCGGGCGGTGTTGGCCTTGCCGGCTCGGCGCTATGCTTGGACGACGCCGTGCGCAATCTGGTGCGCTGGGGCATCGCCGGTTTCGCGCAGGCCGTCGACATGGCTTCGACCAACGCGATGGCGCTGCTCCAGCCCGTTCTGGACGCGCATGGCTTTCGCCTGCCCGCGAGCGAGATCGAGTGGACACCTGACATGACCGTCGCCCGCGTGCGGGTCGGCGAAGAAGAACGCAAATACGATCGGCAAACGACAAAATGGGAAGGAAAACAGCCATGACTGCTCATGAATTCAAGGTAAGCCGCCGCACCGTTCTTGGCGGCATCGGCGGCACGTTCCTCGCCGGAACGACGGGGGCCTGGGCGCAATCGCCCAAACTGCCGGCCTCGCCCGTCACCATCTCGGTGATGGACGTGGGCGGCGCGCTGGCGCTTTCGCAGCCGGCGTTCGAGGACTACGCCAAAAAATATCCCGAGCGCGCCGAGCGCATCGTGTTCACCAAGGCGCCGGTGACCGAGCTTGCCGGAAAGCTGCGCGCGCAGCAGGCAGCGAACCGCGTCGATATCGACATGGTGCTGACCGGGTCCGACGGGCTGGCCGCAGGCCTTGCCAACGACACATGGATAAAACTGCTGCCGGACTATAACGACAAGTTTCCCAATATCGAGGACAACTACGAACCCGCCGCATTGGCGCTGCACAAGAAGCAGGGCGCGGGATTTGGCGTCGTGGTCAATTACTATCCCTCCGGCCCGCTGATCGAATACGCGCCCGAGCGGGTGAAGGACGTTCCGGATTCGGCCGAGGCGCTGCTTGCCTGGGCGAAGGCCAATCCGGGCCGCTTCATGTATGCTCGGCCCACCAATTCCGGCCCCGGCCGCACCTTCATGATGGGCCTGCCCTATCTGCTCGGCGACAAGGACCCGCAGGACCCCGTCGACGGCTGGGAGAAAACCTGGGCCTATCTGGCCGAGATCGGCCAGTATATCGACTATTACCCGGCCGGCACCGGCGTCACCATGAAGGAATTCGGGGAAGGTAGCCGCGACATCATCATTTCGACCACGGGATGGGACATCAATCCGCGCGCACTTGGCATCGTGCCGGAATCGGCGAAGATCGGCACGCTCAAGGGCTTTCACTGGGTTTCGGACGCCTTTTTCATGTGCGTTCCCAAAGGCATTTCCGACGACAAGCTCGCCGTGGTGCTCGACCTGATGGCGCACCTGCTCACCCCCGAGGCGCAGGCCTATTCCTATGACGAGGGCTATCTCTACCCCGGCCCGGCTGTGAAGAACGTGCCTGTCTCCATGGCGCCGCAGCACAGCCAGGACATCGTCAAGCGCTACGGAAGGGACGAATATGCCGGCCTCATCGCCGATAACCCGATCGAACTGCCGCTGCCGCCGGAAAAGATGATCGTCGCCTTCCGCAAATGGGACGAACTGGTCGGTGCCAAGAAGTCCTGAGGCTTCGCTCAATAGCGGCCGGCCGCTTTCTGCGGTCGGCCCTTTTTGTGCGTGCACCCGCGTGAAGCGGAAGGCTTCGTCCGGCGTTCCATCTGTCCGGCGTGAGGTACTCGTTTTTCGTTGCCTTCGAATACTAATAGACTAATATATCATTTGGCCAGAGGAGCCGGGCGAAAGCGCAGCAACGCCGCTTTGCCATGAGAAACTTGAGGAGGACGACGATGTTCACGATTTCACGCCGCCAGGCGCTTGGCGGGCTGGCCGGTTTTGCCGCGCTGCCCTTTGGCAGGGCATTCGCCGATGAGCTTGCCCTTCCCACTTCGCCGGTGGCGCTCAACATCATCGACGTTGCGGGCAATCTGCAGCTTACCCAGGCGGCAATCGAGAAATTCGCCAAGGAAAATCCGGAAATCGTTTCCAAGATCACCTTCTCGCGCGCGCCGTCGCCCGAACTGCCGGCCAAGCTTGCCGCGCAGCAGGCGGCCAACCGGGTCGACATCGACCTGGTGCTGACGGGGCCGGGCGCCATGTCGGACGGCATCACGCAGGGTCTGTGGATCGACGTGTGGACGAAATATCCTCAGGCGCTGCCCAAGGCCGAGGACGTCTATCACGAGAGCGCCTTGATGATGCAGAAGAATTTTGGCCAGAACGAAGGCGTGGCCGTCGTCTATTCGCCGTCGGGGCCGCTGTTCGAGTATGCGCCCGACAGGGTCAAGACGATCCCCAAGAATGCCGAGGAACTGCTGGCATGGGTAAAGGCCAATCCCGGCAAGTTCTGCTATGCGCGGCCGGTAAACTCGGGGCCGGGCTGGACCTTCCTGATGGCCATGCCCTACATCCTCGGCGATAAGGATCCGTCCGACCCGATCAATGGCTGGGAGAAGACCTGGGCCTATCTGAAGGAAATGGACGAAGGCATCGACTACTATCCGTCCGGCACCACGGTGACGATGAAGGAACTGGCCGAGGGCACCCGCGACATGATCGTGTCTACCTTCGGCTGGGATATCAACCCGCGCGTGCTGGGCATCGTGCCGAAGGAGATCGAGACGTTTGCGCTGGAAGGCACGCATTGGGTGCCAGACACGCAGTTCATGTGCATTCCCAAGGGCGTGGCCGACGACAAGGTCGCGGTGCTGGTCAAGCTCATGGCCTTCATGCTCGAGCCGGCGCAACAGGCCTACACTTACGACAAGGGCTATTTCTATCCCGGCCCGGCGGTCAAGGACGTGCCGCTCAGCGCAGCACCCAAGGAAAGCCAGGATGCGATCGCCGAATTCGGCCGTCCGCAATATGACGAGCTGATCAAGAAGTTCCCGGTCGAAGCGCCCCTGAAGCCGGCAGCGCTGGTTGCCGCCTTCGAGAAATGGGACCGCGAGGTCGGCGCCAACAAGACGAAGTAGCGGACTGATGCGGTTTGCCGTTATCGGCATCGATCATCGTCATGTCTATGACCTGATCGGTGGGCTTCTGGATGCCGGCGCGGAGTGCGCCGGCTACTATCCCGCGACGACCGATCCCAAGGTAGCCGCCGGCATCACCGAGCGTTTCCCGAAGATCGCGGCGGTCGAGCGGCAGCGCCTGCTCGACGACCCCGCCGTCGATCTCGTCGTCACGGCCGCTGTCCCGTCGGACCGGGCCGGCATTGCCATCGAGGCGATGCGGCACGGCAAGGACGTTTTGGCCGACAAGCCCGGCCTGACCACGTTCGAGCAGGTTGCCGCAGTGCGGCAGGCGGTGCGCGACACGGGACGCATTTTTTCGATCTGCTTTTCCGAGCGCTTCCTGACGCGGGCCTCGACGCTGGCGACGAAGCTGGTAATGGACGGCGCCATCGGCGAGGTCATCCATGTGACTGGCCTGGGTCCGCACCGCCTCAACCGACCGCTGCGCCCGGCGTGGTTTTTCGATCCGGCGAACTATGGTGGCATTCTCGTCGATATCGCCTCGCATCAGATCGACCAGTTCCTGTTCTATACTGGCTCTTCCGATGCCCGTATCGTATCGAGCGCCATCGGCCATTACGGCGCACCCGATATCCCGGATTTCCAGGATTTCGGCGATGTGTTGCTGCGCTCCGATAAAGCGAGCGGTTATATCCGCGTCGACTGGTTCACCGCTGACGGACTGCCGACCTGGGGCGACGGGCGGTTGATCCTGCTCGGCACCAAGGGCACGATCGAACTGAGGAAATATGTCGACATCGCCGGGCGACCCGGCACCGATCATGTGTTCATGGTCGACGGCCAAGGCACGCGCCATTTCGATGCGTCGGGCGAAAAGATCAGCTATTTCGAACGCCTGCTCGCCGATGTGCGGGATCGCACCGAAACCGCGACGGCGCAGGAACATGTCTTCACCGTCTGTCGGCTGGCGCTTGAGGCGCAGGCCGGGGCCGTCGTCGTGACGGCCAAGGAAAGGAACGCGCGATGAGCAGGCTACGTGTCGCCATGATCGGCCTCGGTCCGGCGGCGCTGCCGCATGCGAAGAGCCTCGTCGATCTTGCCGACATCATCGAGCTGAAATGGGCGGCCAGCCGCAGCCAGGCGACGGCAGACGCCTTTGCTGGCCAGTTTCCCTTCCCCGTGACGACCGACATCGCCGCCGCGATTGCCGATCCGGAAGTCCAGGCGGTGCTGGTGCTGACGCCGGCCAACGCGCATCTGGCAGTAGCCGAGGCAGCCCTTGCCGCCGGCAAGCATGTGCTCGTGGAAAAGCCCCTGGAAACGACGCTGGCGCGTGCCGAAAATCTGGTGGCGCTGGGGCGCAAGACGGGCCTGCTTCTTGGCGTCGTGCTGCAACACCGGTTCCGACCGGCCAGCCTGCGGCTGCGCGAAATACTGGCCGCAGGCGCCATCGGCACGGTCGAGGCAGCCAGCTTGCGTGTTCCGTGGTGGCGACCGCAGGCCTATTACGATGCGGCCGGCCGCGGCAGTTTCGCGCGGGACGGCGGCGGCGTTTTGTTGTCGCAGGCGATCCATGTCATCGACCTGTTCCGCTCGCTGCTGGGAGAGGTCGATGTGCTGGCCTCGCAGGTGCGGACGACCAGCCTGCACAAGATGGAAGCCGAGGATCATGTCACCGCCCTGATGCGACTCGACAACGGCGCACCGGCTTCGCTGCTGGCGACCACCGCAGCCTATCCCGGTTCGCCTGAAACCATGGAGATCATCGGCTCGCTCGGCACGGCCACTCTGACCGGCGGCGCGCTGCACGTTGCCTGGCTCGACGGGCGCGAAGAGCGTGTCGAGGCGGAAGGGAAGACCGGCAGCGGCGCCGCCATCATGGACTTTCCCCATGACGCGCACCGTGCGCTGATTGCCGATTTCGCCGATGCGGTTGCGCAAGGCCGTGATCCCGCTGTGACGGGAGAAGAAGCGTTGGCAACGCAACGCCTGATCGCCAGCATCATCCGCGCCGATCCTACCAGCAACCAGCCGGTATAACGCCCCCTTCAAAATCTGAAACGTTTTCGAGACTACCTCAGAAAGCGGTCTTTCCGCCGCGATCATGCGGCGGAAAGACAAGTTCTTGTCAGGTGGAGGCGGGCTGCTGCTTGGCGCGCGCCACGATCTGCGTCGGGTTGACGAAGCGCAGCGCGATCAAGAGCCAGATCAGCGTCGTTATCATGTAGATCACCGCCATCGCGTCGATCGACTGTACGGCGCGAACGCCCGAGGCGAAGACCGAATAATACAGCGCCACGACGAGTGTCTGGCTGGTCGGACCGGCCGTCAGGAAGGTCAGTTCGAACATGCCGATGGTGCGAACCAAAACCAGGAGAAGCGCCGCCAGAATGCCCGGCACCAGCATCGGCAGCAGGACATGGATAAAAAGCTGGAACGTGCTGGCCCCGAAGACGCGCGCCGCCGCCTCGATCTTGGGATCGATCTGCTCGATGAACGGGATCATCACCAGGATGACGAAGGGCACCGTCGGCACGAGGTTGGCCAGCACCACGCCCCAGAACGTGCCGCCCACGCCCGATTGATAGAGCACGGTCGCCAGCGGAATGCCGAAGGTGATCGGCGGAACCAGAAGCGGCAGCAGGAACAGGAGCATGACCAGCTTCTTGCCGGGAAAATCGCGCCGCGCCAGCGCATAG
Source organism: Mesorhizobium sp. A556 (assembly GCF_054489545.1). Taxonomy (NCBI): domain Bacteria; kingdom Pseudomonadati; phylum Pseudomonadota; class Alphaproteobacteria; order Hyphomicrobiales; family Phyllobacteriaceae; genus Mesorhizobium; species Mesorhizobium sp. A556. The sequence continues at coordinate 264,260 of NZ_JBTMXA010000004.1, read as the reverse complement.
GCCGCCGTGACCCCGAGCAGGCCCGAAAGCGCGACCACGGTGAAGGCGATCTGGAACGTCACGATCAGGATGTCGTAGAGCTGGAATTCCGCCCAGGCGGAGAAATACCAGCGGGTGGTGAAGCCGGCGGGAATCCATGTGCCCAGCCAGCGCGTGCCGAAGGACGACAGGATGACGGTGGCGATCATCGCCGCGAGGTTGAGGATGAAGAAGCCCACCACCACCCATATTGCGGTGATCCAGAGCTTGGCGCCGATGGTTGTATCGCGGATCATGTCAGCCCTTTCCGCCGGTGGTGCTGCCGCGATAGAACAGGTTGCGCAGCATCAGGATGGCGACGACGATGACCAGTTGCACGCCAGCCATGATCATCGCGATGGCCGAAGCCATGGAGTAGTCATATTGCTCGAAGGCGGCCTGGTAGGCCGCGATCGAGATGACGCGCGTCGGACCGGCCGGCGCGCCGAGCAGGATTGCCGACGGGAAGACGGCAAAAGCCTGCACGAAGGAAAGCAGGAAGGCGATGGCCAGGCCGGGGACCAGAAGCGGCAGGAAAACGTAGCGGAAGCGCTGCCAGGAGCGGGCGCCGTGGGTCGCTGCCGCCTGTTCCAGCGCCGGGTCGATGCCCGTCACGTAGGAAAGCGTCAAAAGGAACGTGAACGGGAAGCCGGTGATGATCAGCGAGGCGAAAACGCCCCAGTAATTGTTGGTGAGTTTCACGGGGCTGCCGATGATGCCCAACAGCATGAGCGTGCGGCTGAACCAGCCTTGTGGGCCGAGATAGTTGAGCAGCCCTTCCGCCACCAGCACCGTGCCCAGCGTGACCGGCAGAACGAGGATGGTGGTCAACATGCGCTGGTGCGTCATCAGGCGCACGCGAAAGGCGATGGGCAGCGCCAGCGCCAGGCTGATGACGGTGACCGGCACCGCCAGCCAGAGCGTCGTGGCAATGGTGTTGTAGAGGAACGGATCGGAAAAGAAGCGCTGATAATTGGCGAGCATCCCGCCTTCCTTCGGCTCGAAGGACAGAAGCAGGCCGTAGAGGAACGGGTAGACGAAGATCGCCAGCGTGAACAGGGCGGCGGGAAACACCAGAAGCGTGACGCCATCGATACCGTGCACGGCCAGCCGCTGGCGCAGCGACGGAGGGGGCGTATGATCGAGCGTCGACATCGCCGCCCTCACGCCGCGTAGATCAGGGCGTGGGCAGGATCGATCGAGAGCGAGACCGTGTTTCCGACCGACGCGGCCTGCTTGGCGTGGAAAATAAGCTCCATGCCATCTGCGGCGCGCGCCGTGCCGACGAATTCGCGGCCGCGATATTCGATGGTTTCGACCGTCGCGTCGAGCGTCTTGGCGCCCCTGGCGGTCATGGTGACATCGTCGGCGCGGGCTGCGATCACGGCTTGCGCGCCGATGGCGAGATCGTCGCGCAACCTGCCGGAAAGGCTGACGTCGCCGACTTTGACCGTGCCGATGTCGCCGTCGCGTGCCGTGACCTTGCCGGTGAGCCGGTTGCGGTAGCCCATGAATTCGGCAACGTCGAGATGGTCGGGGCTTTCGTAGAGATCGCGCGGCGCGCCGACCTGCCGGATCTTGCCGTCGCTCAAAACGATGATGCGGTCGGCAAGCGACAAGGCCTCGTCCTGGTCGTGGGTGACGTAAAGCGTGGTGGCCCCCAACTGGTTGTGGATGCGCCGGATTTCGGCGCGCATCTCGAGGCGAAGCTTGGCATCGAGGTTGGAGAGCGGCTCGTCCATCAGCACCAGCGGCGGCTCGATGACAATGGCGCGGGCAATCGCCACGCGCTGCTGCTGGCCGCCGGACAATTGGCCGGGAAGCTTGTGCCCCTGTGTCTCCAGCCGCACCAGTCCCAGCGCCTCGTCGACGCGCTTGGCGATTTCGGCCTTGGGCGTGCCGCGCATCTTCAGGCCGAAGCCGATATTGGCCCTGACCGTCATATGCGGGAACAGGGCATAATTCTGGAAGACCATGCCGAAGCCGCGGTCTTCCGGCTTCAACTGGTCGATGCGCTTGTCATCGAGATAGATGCTGCCGCCGGTGGTGGAAAGCAGACCTGCGATGCAGTTCAGCGCGGTCGACTTGCCGCAGCCGGAAGGGCCTAGCAGGGCGATGAATTCCCCCTTGCGGACGGTCAGCGAAACGTCACTCAGCGCGCTCACCGAGCCGAACTTTCGGCTCATGTGATCGAGGCGGAGTTCGTCGAATTTCGACGAGGCAAGCAGCATCCGTTCGTAACCCCATTGTTGCAAACGATCCGGGCGGCATGCCCGGATCGTGTCAAGTGCCGACCGTCAGAGACGCGTCATTTCGCGATGGCGGCGACCTGTTCGTCCCAGATGCGGAATGCCGTGACCATGTCCGAGGGCTGCAGCGGCAGTTCGATCGGATTGTTGGCGATCAGGTCGGCATATTCTGGCCGGCCATACTCGGCGATTGCGTCCTGGCTTTCCTGCGGGGCCATGTCGAGCGTGACGCCCTTGACCGCCGGGCCCGGATAGAAATAGCCCGCATCATAGGTGTAGGCCTGCTGCTTGGGGGTCAAAAGGAAGGTCATCAAATCCTTCAGCACCGCCATCTTTTCTTCGCTGACGCCTTTTGGCACGCACATGTAATGGGCGTCGGCGACCCAATGGAAGCCTTTCAGCGCCGCAACCTTGGCTTCTTTCGGCACGACGCCGAGAACGCGCGGGTTGATGTCCCAGCCGGTCGTCGTCACCGTCATGTCGCGCGTGCCTTCACCGAGTTCCTTCATCAAGGCGCCGGTGCCGGTCGGATAGTACTCGATGTATTTGTGCAATTCCTTGAGGTAGGCCCAGGTCTTGTCCCAGCCCTTGACCGGATCGTTGGCATCGGTGTCGCCGAGCAGGTAGGGAAGGCCCATCAGGAAGGTGCGGCCGGGGCCGGAATTGGCCGGGCGTGCATAAAGGAACTTGTTCGGATTTTCCTTGGCCCAGGCCAGAAGCTCCTCCGCCGTGGTCGGCACCGTCTTGACCTTGTCGGGCATGTATTCGAGCAGCGGCCCGGACGGATAATAGGTGACGACGACGCCATGGTCCTTGGCCAGCGACTGCATGCGCACTGCCGGCTCCTGATAGATATCGGCCAGATTCGGCAAGGCGCCCGATTCATCCGGCAAAAGCTTGACCCACAAATCCATCTCCAGGCCCGCCGACAACGCATCCGTTCCGGTGAGCACGAGGTCGATGTCAACGCGGTCCGCCGCCTGCTGCGCCTTGATCTTGCCCGGAAGCTCCGGCGCGGGCGCCTTGGTGAATCCGATGTTCGACACCCATTCCGGCTTGGCTGTCTTGTAGTTCTCGATCGCCTTTTGGGTCAGCGCCAGATTGCCGGCGACGTCGACGACATTGATGGAAACGGGCGAGGTCGGCGCCTTGGCGGCCCCGGTAGCAGCGGTTTGGGCAAAGGCGCGCATAGCCGGCAGCGCCGCCATGCCGGCCAATCCGCCCACTGCCTGCCTGCGGGTGATCTTGATCATCTTCATCTCCTCCACTGGGTGATCCTGTCTTGTCGGGCAGGGTTTCAGTTTTGATATATTAATCTACCAGTCACTAAAGACAACCGCTTTCTGTTCGATTGCCTCACCGCCGGTCGGCCCATCGCGCCACCGTGGCGGATGCGCCGTCGTTCAACAAGTCGGTCAATGCGGATTCGACGGCAGCCCGAAATTCCGGCATGGCCGCAAGGTCGGTGCCAAAAACCTGCTCCAGGCGCAGAAAGGCAGCCGCCAGCTCGGCAGCCGAGCCGGCTCCTTGCGCGCGGTCGCGCATGGTTTCGGCGAGCGGATCGCGCACGTCGATGCGATTGCCCTTTTCGTCCGTGCCTGCTGCATAGCGCATCCAGGCCGCGACACCGAGCGCGAGCCGCGCAAACGGCGCCTTCGCCGCGATCCGGTCGCGGATGGTGTGGAGAAGCCGTTGCGGAAGCTTCTGGGAGCCGTCCATGGCGATCTGCCATGTGCGGTGGCGCAGCGCCGGATTCCGGAAACGCGCCAAGAGTTCCGCCTTGTAGGCGTCGAGGTCTATTCCGGCGAGCCGGGGCAGGGTCGGCGTGACCTCATCGTCCATCAACGCTTCGACCAGCGGGCCGAAGCCGGGCGCCGCCATCGCATCCGACACGGTTTCATGGCCGGCGAGATAGCCGAGATAAGCGAGCGTGGAGTGGCTACCGTTGAGCAGCCGGAGCTTCATCAACTCATAGGCGTCCACATCCTTGACGAAGGTCGCGCCGACCTGCTCCCATTGCGGCCGCCCCGACGGAAAGTCGTCCTCGATCACCCATTGCGAGAACGGTTCGGTGACGATCGGCCAGGCATCTTCCATGCCGAGCGCCTCGGCAACGGAATTGCGGTCGCCATCCGTGGTCGCGGGTACGATGCGGTCGACCATGGTCGACGGGCAGGCGATTTCATCGGCGACATAACGGCCGAGATCGGGGTCGCGCAGTTCCGCGAAACGCGAAACGACGCGCTTCAGCGTCCGGCCATTGGCCGGCAGGTTGTCGCATGACAGCAGCGTGAACGGTGCGCTGCCTGCGGCGCGCCGGCGCGCAATCGCCTCGACGATGAATCCGGCCGCCGTGCGCGGCGCACCCGGCGAGGCGAGGTCGTGGCAAATGTCGGGATGCGCTTCGTCGAGGACGCCGGTTGCCGGCGCATGGCAGTAGCCTTTTTCGGTGACCGTCAGAGACACGATCTTGACTTGGCGGTGCGTCAGCGCGGCAAGCAGCGCCTCGGGGTTCTCCGGGGCGACAAGCAGGCCCGCGCTGGAGCCGATGACGCGTAGTCGTTCGCCGTCGCCGTCGCGCGCAACCACCGTGAAGAGCCCGTCCTGCGGGGCCAGCGCGTCGCGCGTATCGGCGCTGCGCAGCGATGCGCCGACAATGCCCCAGCGCAGATCGCCCTTGCCCAGCACCGTATCGGTATAGACGGCCTGGTGCGCGCGGTGGAATGCGCCGATGCCGAGATGCACGATCCCTGCCTGCATGGCGCTTCGGTCATAGGCGGGGCGTGCGATCCCCGCCGACAGGTCGTCAAGGGTTCGATTGGAAAGCCGCTGCGCCATGGTCAAAGCCGGTAGGCTTGCTTGGCCAGGCGGTAGGCGAGATCGTGCGCCACCTCCTGCGCCTCATCCTCGTCGAGCCGGTGGTCGGCCACCAGTTCGGCCAGGAAATTGCAGTCGACGCGCCGCGCCATGTCGTGGCGCGCGGGGATCGAGCAGAAGGCGCGGGTGTCGTCGTTGAAGCCGACCGTGTTGTAGAAGCCGGTCGTCTCCGTGGTAAGCTTGCGAAACCGGTACATGCCTTCGGGGCTGTCGAAAAACCACCAGGGCGGGCCGAGCCGCAAGGCCGGATAATGCCCGGCAAGCGGCGCAAGCTCGCGCCCGTAGACCGTCTCGTCCAGCGTGAACAGGATCAGCGTCAGGCGCGTGTCGTTGCCGAAAGCGTCGAGGAGCGGCTTGAGGTCGTGCACATAGTCGGTCCGGGTGGGAATATCGGCGCCCTTGTCGAAGCCGAATTCGGAAAAAACCTGCGGGTTGTGGTTGCGGAACGAACCGGGGTGGATCTGCATGACCAGACCGTCCTCGACGCTCATGCGCGCCATTTCCGTCAGTATCTGCGCACGGAACAGGTCGGCGTCCTGCGGCGAGACATCGGCCTTCAGCACCCGGTCGAACAGGGCTTGCGCGTCTGTCTTCGACAGGTCGGCGGTGCGGGCATTGGGATGGCCATGGTCGGTCGAGGTCGCGCCGCGATCCTTGAAATAGGCGCGGCGGATGCGGTGCGCCTCCAGATAGCCGGCATAGCTGGTGGGCGTTCCGGCCAACGCCAGGAACCGCTCGACCTCGGCACGAAAACCCTTGCGCGCCGGATCGACGACGGCATCGGGCCGATAGGCCGGCACAACCCGCCCGTCCCAGCCGGAAGCCTTGATCGCGTCATGCGCGGCAAGTGCATCGGTGGCGGCGTCCGTCGTCGAGATGGCTTCGATGTTGAAGCGCTTGTAGAGCGCGCGCGGGCGCATTTGCGGCTGTTCGAGTTGTTCGGCGATGCGGTCGTACAGCCGGTCGGCATTTTCCGCGCCAAGCCGCTCTTCGATCCCGAACACCGTTTCCAGCGAATGCTCGAACCAAAGTCGTGTCGGGGTTCCTCGGAAAAGGGCGTAATTCTCGGCGAAACGGCGCCAGATCTTGCGCGGATCGGTTTCGATCGGGCCGCCATCCAGCCGCGGCACGCCGAAATCCTCCATGCGCATTCCCTGGGAGTAGAACATGCGCAAAATATAGTGATCGGGCTTGACGAACAGCGTGGCGGGGTCCGGGAACGGCAGGTCGTGCGCATACCACTCCGGCTCGGTATGGCCGTGCGGGGAGATGATCGGCAGGGCATGCACGCTTTGATAGAGGCGTCTCGCGATGGAGCGGACGGTGGGGTCCGGCGAAAAAAGCCTGTCAGGGTGGAGCGGCATTGCAAATCCTTGGCGTCGGGCAGTGAAGCGGCATTCGGAACGGAGGGGCGACCAAACGCCCGCGATCATAATGTGGGATGAAGCGGCGTTCCGATATTGGCGAACTGTAAGGAATAATATATTAATATGTCAACTGGTCGAAGATCGGAGATCGAGGAATGAAATCAGCAAAGGCGCGTGAGAACGTTGCGGGCTCCGAGCCGGCCGCTGTTCCCGCCGCTCCGGCTCGAGCGAAGATGCGGCCGTCCGGTATCGTGCGCACCACCGCCGCATCGGCGGTTTACCGCGAACTGCATGCGGCGATCGTATCCATGCAGATAAAGCCCGGCAACGCCTTGAACGAAAAAGCCCTGACCGAGCGCTTCGGGGTCAGCCGGACGCCGGTGCGCGAGGCGCTGATTCGCCTGGTCGAGGACGGGCTGGTCAACATCTACCCGCAGTCGGGAACTTTCGTCGCGCCGATCCCGATCTCGCTCATCCCCGAGGCTGTCGTCATCCGCAAGGCGCTGGAGGGTGCTACCGTCGAAAAGGCCGCGCAATGCGCGACGAGCGAAGACGTGGCGCTGCTCGACGAGATACTGGCGCGGCAGCGGTTCCTTGCCGAGCGCCAGGACATGAACGGCTTTCACGAGGCCGACGAGGCGTTTCACGAGGCGATTGCCAAGATCGCCAGCTATTCCGGCATCTGGGACTATCTGAAGCCGGTCAAGGTGCAGATCGACCGCGCGCGGCGCATGACGCTGCCCGCACTTGGCCGCATGGACCACGTGATCGGCGAGCACGCGATCATTCGCAACGCCATTGCGGCGCATGACGTGAACGCCGCCTGCGAAGCCATGAAAATCCATCTTGGCGCGGTCATTCCCGATGTGGAGCAGTTGCGCGATACCTACCCCGACTGGTTTGTCTGATCGGACCGGTCCCTAAAATAGTTTGGAGATTGAACGAATGCGTGAGGCATGGAGATGGTTTGGACCGGATGCGGGGGTTCCGCTCGATGCCGTGCGTCAGGCCGGCGCCACCGATATCGTATCGGCCCTGCACGAAGTGCCGATCGGGCGCGCCTGGACCAAGGCGGAGGTGGCGGCGCGCAAGGCGATGATCGAGGATACGCCGCCCGGCCGCTCGCCGCTTACTTGGTCGGTCGTTGAAAGCATACCGATCCCCGACGCCGTCAAGCGCCACGGCGGTGAGGCCAAAGCCGAGATCGAAGCCTGGATCGCCAGCATGGAAGCGGTCGCGGCCAACGACATCCGCATCATCTGCTTCAACTTCATGCCGCTGGTCGACTGGACCCGCACCGACCTCGACTATGAATTGCCAAGCGGCGCGACGGCGATGCGTTTCGATCAGGACCGGTTTGCCGCCTTCGACCTGCATCTCCTGCAGCGCAAGGGCGCGGAAGCCGACTATTCGAAGGAAGACCGCGAGCGCGCGAAGGCCGTCTTCGAGGCGATGAGCGAAGACGAGGCCGCGGCCCTCGTCGCCAATATCGCCAGCGCGCTGCCCGGCTCGACCACGGAGCCGTTGACGGTCCCGCAATTTCGCGAGCGGCTGGAGCGTTACGCCGGCATCGACGCCGCCAAATTGCGCCGCCACCTCACCGAATTCCTGGCGGCGATCGCACCCGCTGCCGAAGCGAGCGACGTCCGGCTTGCGCTGCATCCCGACGATCCGCCCCGCTCGCTGTTCGGCCTGCCGAGGGTCGCCTCGACCGCAGCCGACTACGACGCGCTGTTCGAAGCGGTGCCGTCGCCTTCCGTCGGCATGTGCTTTTGCACGGGGAGCCTCGGCGTGCGCGCCGACAACGACCTGCCGGCCATGGCGAGGCACTTCGCATCGCGTATCCCCTTCGCGCATTTGCGGGCGACCCGGCGCGAAGGCGACGGCCGCAGCTTCCATGAATCCGCCCATCTGGAGGGCGACGTCGACATGGTCGCGGTCCTGCGCGAATTGCTTGCCGAAGACGGCAAAAGGGCAGCGCACGACAGCATCGTCTTCCGCCCTGACCACGGCCACCGCATGCTGGACGATCTCAGCAAGAAGGTGAACCCCGGCTATCCGGCCATCGGCCGGCTGCGCGGGCTGGCGGAACTGCGCGGCATCATCCACGTGCTTCAGTCGAAGGCCTGACGGAGCGGCAACGCTCCCGGCACCGGCCGCCGGGGGCCTCTTGACACACCTCTGTGCAAGCGCTTTCATGCAAGCGCTTGCACAGGAACGCACATGACCGGGCGAAGGCGCAACAATTCATCCTCGACACCGACGCTGAGCGAAGTAGCGAATGCGGCCAACGTCTCCTCGGCCACGGTTTCACGCGCGTTCGGCCGGCCGGAGCTTCTCAATCGCGAGACGGTGGAACGCGTCCATTCGGCTGCGGCGCGCCTCGGTTATGTCCCCAACCATGCCGCTCGCGCGCTGAGCACGGGCAGGGTAGGCAACATCGCGCTGATCGTGCCCGACATCACCAACCCGTTCTTCGCCGCCCTGATGCGCGGCGGGCAGGCAACGGCCCGCGAACGCGGCTATGCAACATTCATCGGCGATTCCGACGAGACGCCGGAACTGGAAGACATGCTCCTCACCAAGCTGTCGGCGCAGGTCGAAGGCTTCATCATCGCTTCCTCGCGCCTGCAGACCAAGCAGATCCTAGAACATGCGCGGCGGCGGCCTTGCGTTCTCGTCAACCGGGATATTCCCGGCATGACGCGGCTGCTGGTCGATACCGGGCCGAGTTACGCGCAGGCGCTGGAACATCTGGTTTCACTCGGCCACCGGTCGATCGCCTATGTCGCCGGGCCGGCATTTTCCTGGTCGAACAGCCAGCGCTACGGTGCCGTGACCAAGGCGGCCACAGAGCTTGGGGTCGACATCGTGCGGGTTGCGACATTGCGGCCCAGTTTCGAAGCGGGCCAGGCCTGCGTTGATGAACTTGTCCAGACCGGGGCAACCGCGGCCCTCGCCTTCGACGACGTCATGGCCCAGGGCATCATGTCCGAGCTTGCCGCGCGCGGCCTGTCGGTGCCGGGCGACTACAGCGTGGTCGGGTGCGACGGCATATTGGCGCCGACCCTTTTCCCGCCCCTGACATCCATCGTCACCCATTGCGCGGAGGCCGGAAGGCAGGCGGTAGAGCTTCTTGCCGCCATGCTGCAAGGCAAGCCCCTGCCCCACCGGCGCATCAATCTCGCCACCGAACTCGTCATCCGGGCGACGACCGAAAGCCCGTCCGCGCTGCGAGGCATGGCGCGGGCCGACCGACTTACAGCAATGGAGTGAACATGCGAATTTACGTGAAACCGGACAAACAGGCGCTGGGCACTGCTGCCGCCGAACTCGGGGCGCAGGCGATCCGGGCCGCGATCGAGGCGCGCGGTGCGGCGAACATCATCGTCGCCACCGGCGCCAGCCAGTTCGAGGTGCTTGCCGCGCTGGTGAAGCGGGACGACATCGACTGGTCGCGCGTCACCGGCTTCCATCTCGATGAATATGTCGCCATGCCTGATACGCACCCGGCGAGCTTTCGGCGCTATCTGAAGGAGCGCTTCACAACGCAATTGCCGTCGCTCGGGGCCTTTCATCTCATCGATGGGGACGTGGCCGACCCGGCCGCGGAGGTTGCCCGCGTCAGCGCGCTGATTGCCCGCCATCCCATCGACGTCACCTTCGCGGGCATCGGCGAAAACGGGCATCTGGCCTTCAACGATCCGCCCGCCGATTTCGAGACGACCGCTCCGTACCACATCGTGACGCTGGACGACCGCTGCCGCCGCCAGCAATTCGGCGAAGGCTGGTTTCCGACGCTGGAGGACGTTCCGCACAAGGCGATCTCGATGACCGTCAACCAGATCATGAAAAGCGGCCTGGTCGTGCTGGCGGTGCCGGACGCCCGCAAGGCCGAGGCGGTGCGCGATACGCTCGAAGCGCCGATCACGCCGATGGTGCCGGCAGGCATCCTGCGCAGACATGGCGCCTGCCACCTGTTTCTCGATCCGCAATCGGCCGCTTTGCTTCGCGAAGTACCGGACACAGTGGGCGAATAGACGCCCACACAACTTGGAAAAAGGGAGGAGATACCGATGACAACTCGACGCAATGCCCTTCTGACGATCTTGGGCGCTGGCGTTGCCGTGACGGCAAGGCCGGTTTTCGCACTCGCCAAGGAGTTTCCGAAACCGAAGGAACCGCTGGTCATCAACGTGGTCGACGTTGCCGGCGACCTGCAACTGAGCCAGCGGGCGCTCGACAAATTTGCCGCGACCCATCCGGAACTGGTGTCGAAATTCGTCTACACCCAGGCGCCCGCGCCGGAACTTGCCGCCAAGCTCATGGCCCAGCAGGCGGCAGGCCGGCTGGATATCGATTTCGTGCTTACCGGCAACGACGCCCTTGCCGCCGGCATCGAGCAGGGGTTGTGGACGCAGATCCTGCCCGACTATGAGGATATGTTCCCAAAACTCGACGAGCGCTACCTGCCCGGCGCCTATGCCATGCAGAAGATGGCGAGGGGGCAGGGCTTCGTCGACAGTTGGTATCCTTCAGGCCCGCTTCTGGAATATGCGCCGGAGCGCGTAAAAGATCTTCCGCAAACCGCCGAAGAGCTGCTTGCCTGGTGCAAGGCGCATCCGGGCAAGTTCATGTATGCGCGCCCGGCGAATTCCGGCCCCGGCCGCACCTTCGTCATGGGCCTGCCCTATCTGCTCGGCGACAAGGACCCGCAGGACCCCATCGACGGTTGGGAAAAGACCTGGGCCTATCTCAAGGAACTGAACGACTGCATTGACTATTACCCGTCCGGCACGACCGTGACCATGAAAGAACTGGGCGACGGCACCCGCGACATCATCGCCACGACGACCGGATGGGACATCAACCCGCGCTATCTCGGCATCGTTCCCGAGGAATACAAGGTTGCGACCCTGAAGGGCTTCCACTGGGTCAGCGACGCCAATTACATGGCGATCCCCAAGGGCGTCTCGGAAGAAAAGCTCGGCGTTCTCCTGCAACTGATCGCCTACATCCTGGAGCCGGAACAGCAGGCGTTCATGTACGACCACGGCTACATGTATCCCGGCCCGTCGATCAGGGACGTGCCGATCGAGATGGCGCCGCAGGACAGCCAGGACACGATCAAGCGTTTCGGACGACCCGAATATGCGGCGATGATCGCCGACAACCCGATCGAGCCGCCGCTCGACGCCAAGCCGCTGGTTGCCATGTTCGAGAAGTGGGACAAGGAGATCGGCGCCGCCAACAACGTCAAATAGGAACCTGTACGCTCCAACCATTCGATTGAGCATCGGAATAGGCCGAAAACCGGTACCTGCTTTCCGATCCGGTGCTCTTGGCCGGCATTTGCATGAAATCCCTCGGTCCGGCGGCGGGTCGAGGGATTTGGCGCTTGCGCCGGCCGGTCTTTGAAAGACGACGCACTCTTATGGGTGGGAAAACAACCGGGGTTGCCCGGAATGGTTTGGTGGAGCCAAGCGGGATCGAACCGCTGACCTCCTGCATGCCATGCAGGCGCTCTCCCAGCTGAGCTATGGCCCCATTCCGGCACAGGCCGGTGCCGTTTCCGGCGAAGTCGACGTGGCTGGAAACCGCGCCGTCAGTGCAGGCGGCTTCTAACCCCGCCTCTCGTCAAGATCAAGCCTTGGTCGCGCGCTTTTTTACGCCCAGGGCGAAAAGCCGGCAGGCAACGTCTCGCGCGCCCGCCCCGGCTTCAGACGTCGTCGTCGTTGTCGCCTACGCCGATGATGTCGCCGACATCGTCGTCTTCCTCTTCATCGTCGGCGAGGAACGTGTCTTCATCGTCGTCGCCGAGGTCGACATCCTCGTCTTCGTCGAGGTCGGGCACGTCGTCGGTCTTCTTTTCTTCGTCCGCCTCTTCAAGCGAAACGACCTCGACGCTCTCTTCCTCGTCGGCGTCGGCTTCCTTGACCTCTTCTTCTTCCTCCTCGAGGGCCGCAGCCTTGCTGTCCTCGAAATAGGAGCGCGGATAGGTCTTGCCGGTATAGGGCGAAACGATCGGATCCTTGTTCAGGTCGTAGAATTTCCGACCCGTCTCGGGGTCGATACGTTTGGTGCCGAGTTCGGATTTTGCCACTGCAAGCCTCGTATGGAAAAGTTTGGTCCCCTTAACCACAGTTTGCGGCCCTGTCAAAGACTTAAAGCCGCGCCCCGAAAACGTGTTTCCAAACAGGCAGGCTCAGGGGATGACCGTTCGCTGCTGCCGTGATACGAGACTGCCGCAACAATAAGAAAACGCCCGCATAGCGGCCGTTGCGCAAGGAAGAATCATGCCGCACGAAGCAGCGCCGCTGCCGGCCGTCAGCCGAAAATCAAACCCGCTTTCCGGCACCGTGCGCGTGCCCGGCGACAAGTCCATTTCGCACCGCTCCTTCATGTTCGGCGGCCTCGCGTCGGGCGAGACCCGCATCACCGGCCTGCTCGAAGGCGAGGACGTGCTGCGCACCGGCGAGGCCATGAAGGCGATGGGCGCGCATATCGAGAAGCACGGCGACGAATGGGTGATCCGTGGCACCGGCAACGGCGCGCTGCTCGAACCGGAGGGGCCGCTGGATTTCGGCAATGCCGGCACCGGCTCGCGCCTGACTATGGGCCTGGTCGGGACTTACGACATGGAAACGACCTTCATCGGCGATGCCTCGCTGTCCGGCCGGCCGATGGGCCGCGTGCTCGATCCGCTGCGGCAGATGGGCGTGCAGGTACTGAAGGCGACGCCGGGCGACCGCATGCCGATCACGCTGCGCGGACCAAAACACGCCGCCCCGATCACCTACCGCGTCCCCATGGCCTCGGCGCAGGTCAAGTCGGCGGTGCTGCTGGCCGGGCTCAATACGCCGGGCATCACCACCGTCATCGAACCGGTGATGACGCGCGACCATACCGAAAAGATGCTGCAGGGGTTCGGCGCGAACCTGGGCGTCGAGACCGACGAAAGCGGCGTGCGCCACATTTTCATCGAGGGCCAGGGCAAGCTGACCGGCCAGACCATTGCGGTGCCGGGCGATCCGTCTTCGGCCGGCTTCCCGCTGGTGGCGGCGTTGATCGTGCCGGGTTCCGATATCATCATCGAGAATGTGCTGATGAACCCGACCCGCACCGGTCTGCTGCTTACCTTGCAGGAAATGGGCGGCAAAATCGACGTGCTCAATCCGCGCAACGAAGGCGGCGAAGACGTTGCCGATTTGCGGGTGCGCTCTTCCGAATTGAAGGGCGTCACGGTGCCCCCGGAACGCGCACCGTCGATGATCGACGAATATCCGGTCCTAGCCGTCGCCGCCTGTTTTGCCGAGGGCGAAACGCTGATGCCGGGACTGGAGGAACTGCGCGTCAAGGAGAGCGACCGGCTGGCGGCCGTCGCCAATGGGCTGAAGCTGAACGGCGTCGACTGCACCGAAGGCGAAGCTTCGCTGGCGGTGCGCGGCTCGGCCGATGGCAAGGGGCTCGGCGGGGGTGCCGCCGTCAAGACCCATCTCGACCACCGCATCGCCATGAGTTTCCTCGTCATGGGACTGGCCAGCGAAAAGCCGGTGACGATCGACGACCAGGCCATGATTGCCACCAGCTTCCCGGAATTCATGGATTTGATGCGCGGACTTGGCGCGGAGATAGATGTCGTGGGGAGCGCCTAATGAAACCGATGCTGTCGCCGCGCAGCCCGATAAGGGGTGCTTGCCGATGACCACTGTTGGCGAAGCGCTTATCAGCCTGCTCGAAGCCCATGGCGTCGATACCGTCTTCGGCATTCCCGGCGTCCATACGGTCGAGCTTTACCGCGGGCTGGCGGGCTCCACCATCCGCCATGTCACCCCGCGCCACGAGCAGGGCGCCGGCTTCATGGCCGATGGCTATGCCCGCGCCTCGGGCCGGCCGGGCGTTGCCTTCGTCATCACCGGGCCGGGGCTGACCAACACGATCACCGCCATGGGACAGGCCCGCGCCGATTCGGTGCCGATGCTGGTGATCTCCGGCGTCAACGCTGCCGCTACGCTCGGCAAGGGCCTGGGCTTCCTGCACGAATTGCCGGACCAGCGCGGCATGATGGAAAAGGTGGCGCTGTTTTCCCTGCGCATCGAAGACGCGGCGGAATTGCCCGCAGCCCTTGCACGCGCATTCTCGCTGTTTGCGACGGCGCGGCCCGGACCCGTGCATATCGAAATCCCTATCGACGTGATGGCCATGCCTGCCGATGGGCTGGTAGCAATGCCTGCAAGCGAGGCGTCGCCTTCTCCCGAACCAAAAGCCATTGCCCAAGCCGCAAAACTCGCCAGCGCGGCTGAGCGGCCCGTACTCCTCGTCGGTGGTGGGGCCAAGGGCGCGGAAGCGGCGCTGAAGCGCCTCTCCGAGCGGCTTGGCGCGCCGGTCGTCCAGACCTCCAATGCGCGCGGCCTGCTGCACGGCCATCGGCTCTGCGTGCCGGCCAGCCCCAGCCTGAAGGCGGTGCGTGCCTTGATCGCCGATGCCGACCTCGTCATCGCGGCCGGCACCGAGTTCGGCCCGACCGACTACGATATGTATGGCGATGGCGGTTTTTCGATGCCGGCCAATCTGGTGCGGATCGATATCGGCGTCGACCAGCTTGATCGCCATCCAGCAAGCGTTTCCATCCACGCCGATTGCGGCGCGGCCTTCGAGGCGCTGCTGGCGCAAATCGAGGCGTTGCCGGGTGCGGCCGACGGCGCTTCCCGCGCCGCATTCGCCCGGGAAGCCGCTTTCGCCGAGATCGGCGCCGCGATGCAGGCGCAGGTGCGGGTGGTCGAAACCATCCGCGACGCGCTGCCGGGCTCGATCATCGTCGGCGATTCGACCCAGCCCATCTATGCGGCTAATCTCTATTATGATCACGACCGTCCTGCCGGCTGGTTCAACGCCGCCACCGGCTTCGGCGCGCTGGGCTTTGGCCCGCCGGCGGCAATCGGTGCGGCTATCGCCATGCCCGATGTGCCGGTCGTGTGCCTTTCCGGCGATGGCGGTTTTCAGT
The DNA here is from genome assembly GCF_054489545.1 of Mesorhizobium sp. A556. NCBI lineage: Bacteria > Pseudomonadati > Pseudomonadota > Alphaproteobacteria > Hyphomicrobiales > Phyllobacteriaceae > Mesorhizobium > Mesorhizobium sp. A556. The sequence continues at coordinate 248,745 of NZ_JBTMXA010000004.1, read as the reverse complement.
TCACGCTGCCCGAACTGGGCGCGGCACTCGATGCGGACGCGCCGGTCATCTTCGTTGTCTGGAACAATCGCGGCTACCGCGAGATCGAGACATCGATGCGCGATGTCGGCGTCGAGCCGGTCGGCGTCTCGCCGGCCCCGCCGGATTTCTGCAAACTTGCCGACGCTTACGGCATCCCGGCGGAGCGGCTTTCCAGCCCGGATGGGCTGAAGGACGCGCTGTTGCGGGCGAGAGGGTCAAGGCGCTGTTATCTTGTCGAGATTTCGGTTGAGTGACTGGCCGAAAGGCGCGACACTTCTGCCGGAATAGCCGTGGGGTAATCGATTATGGCCGAAACATTGCAGGACAGGCACATCGTCATAACGGGCGGCACCGGTGCGCTCGGCGGGGCGGTACTGGCGAAGCTGCTTGCCGAAGGCGCCGTCTGCCATGTGCCGAACGCGCATGCGTCGGCACCGCCGCATTTTGCCTTTGCCGGCGACGAACGCGTGAAGCTTGCGCATAATGTCGATCTGGCCGATCCAGCCAAGGTCGAAGCTTTCTATGCAAGCGTTCCGGACTTGTGGGCATCGGTCCATCTGGCCGGCGGCTTTGCCATGGCCCCCGTGGAAGCCACGGATCCGGCTTCGTTCGACGAAATGATGGACACCAACGCGCGCACCACCTTCCTGTGCTGCCGCGCCGCGATCCGCTCCATGCTGGGTTCCGGCCTGGGCGGCCGCATCGTCAACGTCACGGCCCGGCCCGGCCTTGACCCCAGGCGCGGCAGCGGCATGGTGGCCTATACGGCAAGCAAGGCCGCCGTCGCGGCAATGACCGTGGCGCTGGCGGAAGAAGTGAAGGGCAAGGGCATCCTGGTCAACGCCATTGCACCCTCGATGCTGGACACGCAGGCCAATCGCGCCGCCATGCCGAAGGCCGATTTCACCAAATGGGTCAGCCTGGAGGCGACCGCCGAGACGGTGGCCGCACTTATCTCCACCCGCAACATCGCGACCAGCGGCGCGCTCCTGCCGCTATATGGCGGGGCTTAGTCCCGCCGCTACATGGTCGGACAAAGCGCGTCCGCGTCTTCGGTCCGGCGATAGAAGCGCAACGGCTTGTCCTTGCCGGACGGACATTGCGTGAGCCACGAAGGCGGGTTCCCTTCCATCAGCATGAAGGCCAGGGGCGATTTTTTTCGAAACGCTTCGGCAAAGCCGGCGGGCGCGGCACAGACGGCAACGAGATTTGCTCCCGTCTCGGCAAGCACACTGTCCGCGTCTTGCGTCGCCGGGTCGAAGAACCGATGCACGCGTTCGATGCCTTGTGCGGCCGGGTGATTGGGTATCGCCACCACCACCGGTCCAGCCGGCTGCGCCAGCAGGTCGGCGCCGACAAGCGGAGGCGCAAGCACGACGGCCCCCGTCGGCCAGTCATATCGTCCCACGGACGGCGTCGCGCCGCAGTAGCCCGCCAGATCGACCGCTGTGACCGGCAGCGGCGCGGTTTTGACGCTCAGGTGATAAAGCGCCAGTAAAAGCGCCAGCGCCATGCCGGGAACGATCAGCATGAGCCGCCTGAAGGTCGTTGTCGGGAAGCGGCCATGGGCATATTTTTCTGCCGCCAGACGCGGCGGCAAAAGGGCAGCAACGACAAACAGCAGGCCTATGCCGGAAAACAGAGGCAGGTAGCGCAAATAGCGAAAATAGACGATGGCCTGGACCAGCGCGAGAAGCGACGCAAGCGCGAACAGGACGAGGCCGCGTTCCCGACGCCGCTCGACCAGGCACAGCATGATGGGCGCCAGCGCGCCGACAAACAGCACCATCATGGCGGGAAAGCTTTCCGACAGCACGAAGTCCGGCCGTTGAAAGAAGCTCAGTTCCTGCGGAATGCCGTCAAGCACCAAGGCGCGCAGATGCGCATCCATCCCGGCATAGGGCCCTTCCAGGCATAGCGGAAAAAGGGCTGCGACCACGGCCATGCTGGCCATAGCGGGGATGACGAGTACGCCCGCCCGCAGCAACGGGCCGTGACGGCTGGCCAGCAATGGTGCTGCCGCGAAGGTCAGGCCGGCCAGAACCAGGGCCAAGGCATAGGGGACGGAATAGGTGTCGCACTTGGCCACGGCATAGGCGGAAGGCGGCACGATCACTGCAAAAAGCACCAGTGCCGTAACCGCCAGCGCCCCGCCGAAGATCGCGATCCGCGCCCGCCCGTCCTTGCGGCCAAAAACGAAGTCGAACGCATAGAGGCCGACGACCAGCGCATGGAAAACAGCGAATTCGAGGCTGATGGCCATGCCGAGAGCGACCAGCGCCCCGCAAGCAACCGTGGCAGTGCGGCGCGGCGACAAGGCGAGCGCAAGCGCCGCGAAAAAGATCAGCACTTCCAGATTGTGATAGTCGATGCGGCCCGGCGCGAACTCGAAGAAGCTTTGCAGCGCGCAGAACACGGCCAGCGGCAAGGCGATTACCGTTCTGGTGAAGCCGGACGCGACCGCCAGCCGATTGTAGAAATACAGGGCCGGAGCCAGCAAAAGCAGCGGCACGGTAAAGGTCGCTACCGACAGGGCGGTTTCGTTGCCGACAAACGGCATGACCAGCCACGCGACGAGCGCATAGGGAAGATCGACGATCCAGGGCCAGTGCGTGACATAGGGTTCCGGCTGCAGGATGCCCGGCAGCGTGCGGTCGAAGACGTTTCCTGTTGCGATGAACGTGCGGATTTCGTGCAGTTTCAAGAGATCGTCGGGATCGTTGGCCATGGCCAGGCCCAGCACATGCCGAAAGATCATGTAGAGGGCGAGGCCGAGATAGCAGAGCGCCAGCGGCAGCAGCCCGCCGCCCGTAGGTGCAGCCGCCCGGCTGACACCCAGACCGTCATAATCCGCCGATGTTAAATCCCGCCCCATGCCCCTGTATAGACCGGCAAGATTGCCTTCGCGTAAACGATGCCGCTCCATGCAAGGGCCGAACGACGGATGCATGGTCCAAACAAAACCCCGCCGGATCGCTCCGGCGGGGTTTTTCGTCAGGTCGCGCGAAAGGCGCGGCCGATAGTTAGGCTTAGCTGCCCTGCTTCTTCAGCGCGGCACCCAGAATGTCGCCAAGCGAAGCGCCGGAGTCGGTCGAACCGTACTGGGCGACCGCTTCCTTCTCTTCGGCGATTTCCAGCGCCTTGATGGAGACCTGCAGCTTGCGGGTCTTCTTGTCGAAGGCGATGATGCGGGCATCCATCTTCTGACCGACCGAGAAACGCTCGGGACGCTGCTCGTCGCGGTCGCGCGACAGGTCGTTGCGCTTGATGAAGGTCTCGATGCCGCTGTCGACCAGCCGCACTTCCAGGCCACCTTCCTTGATACCGGTGACTTCGCAGGTAACGACCGCGTTCTTGCGCAGTTCACCGCTTGTCGCCGCTTCGCCGACCGTATCCTGCGCCAGTTGCTTGATGCCGAGCGAGATGCGTTCCTTGTCGATGTCGACGTCGAGCACCTGCGCTTTGACCATGTCGCCGCGGTTGTACTCTTCGATCACCTGCTCGCCCGGACGGGTCCAGTCGAGGTCGGAAAGGTGAACCATGCCGTCCACGTCGCCTTCCAGGCCGATGAACAGGCCGAACTCGGTCTTGTTCTTGACCTCGCCCTCGACCTGGCTGCCGACCGGGTAGGTACGTGCAAAGGCTTCCCAAGGATTCTCAAGCGTCTGCTTGAGGCCGAGCGAAATACGGCGCTTGGCCGGATCGACCTCGAGCACGACAACGTCGACCTGCTGGGTGGTCGATAGGATCTTGCCGGGGTGCACGTTCTTCTTGGTCCACGACATTTCCGAAACGTGGATAAGACCCTCGATGCCCGGCTCCAGCTCGACGAACGCGCCGTAGTCGGTGATGTTGGTGACGGTGCCGGTGATCTTCTTGCCAATCGGGAACTTGGTGCCGATGTCGGACCATGGGTCGCTCTCGAGCTGCTTCATGCCCAGCGAGATGCGGTGCGTCTCCTGGTTGATGCGCACGATCTGCACCTTGACCGTCTGACCGATGTTGAGGATTTCGGTCGGATGATTGACGCGGCGCCATGCCATGTCGGTGACGTGCAGCAGGCCGTCGATGCCGCCGAGATCGACGAACGCACCGTAATCGGTGATGTTCTTGACGACGCCTTCGACAACCTGGCCCTCTTCGAGGTTCTGGACGATCTCCGAACGCTGCTCGGCACGGCTCTCTTCGAGCACGGTGCGGCGCGACACGACGATGTTGCCGCGACGGCGATCCATTTTCAGGATCTCGAAGGGCTGCGGGTTGTGCATCAGGGGCGTGACGTCGCGGATCGGGCGGATGTCGACCTGCGAACGCGGCAGGAAGGCAACGGCACCGTCCAGATCGACGGTAAAGCCGCCCTTGACCTGGTTGAAGATGACGCCTTCGACGCGCTCGCCCTTGGTGAACTTCTCTTCGAGCTTGACCCAGCTCTCTTCGCGGCGGGCCTTTTCACGCGAAAGCATGGCTTCGCCCAGCGCGTTCTCGATGCGCTCGACATAGACTTCGACGGTGTCGCCGACCTTGAGGGTCGAGTCCTTGCCCTTGACGCCGAATTCCTTCAGCGGCACGCGGCCTTCGACCTTCAGGCCGACGTCGATGATGGCCATGTCCTTTTCGATCGCGGTGATGATGCCGCGCACGACCTGGCCTTCACCGGAATGACCGGTGGCAAATGTTTCTTCAAGCAGGCTCGCGAAATCGTCGCGAGTGGGATTTGCAGCTGACATTGTTTCTCCTGAAAGGCTCCGCCTGGCAGCGAAGCAGGCGCCGTGGGTTAGCGTTGCGGTTTACCTGCCGGCGTTCCGGGTCTTTTCAAAACCCTGGCCGCCTTTCGAGGCGGCAATTTCGGCGCATAAAGAATGCTGGCAGGCTGGTTTGTTTGCCCGTTCTTTTTTCTCCGCTTCCACTTTCCGGAAACGAGAAGAAAATCGATCAGACGGCGTCTCTCTTGGCCGTCGCGTCGTCTATGATCGCCATGGCTGCAAGAAACGCGGCTTCTATAGACATTTCCGACGTGTCGAGCAAGTGCGCGTCCGCCGCCGGCTTCAACGGCGAGTCCGCGCGGCCCATGTCACGTTCGTCACGACGAAGGATGTCGACAAGGATGTCCTTGAAATCCGCTTTCCCGCCGATGGCCTCGATCTCGTCGAAACGGCGCCGTGCGCGCACATCCGCACTTGCCGTCACGTAGAGTTTCACCGTGGCGTCCGGGCAGACCACCGTTCCGATGTCGCGCCCGTCAAGCACCGCGCCGGGCGCTGTGTTGGCGAATTCGCGTTGCTTTTCCACCAATATCCGGCGAACGCTCGGGAATACAGCCACTTTCGAGGCCGCTTCGCCCACGGCATGCGCCGAAAGAACCGTCCGGTCGAGCTTTTTCAGATCGACCTGGCGCGCCGCCGTCTCGGCTGCCGAGACATTGGCCAGCGGCAGGCCAAGTTCCAGCAGCGCATGCGCCACCGCGCGATAGGTCAGGCCGGTGTCGAGCAGGTTCAGCCGGTAGTGGTCGGCAAGCCGCCTTGCCAGCGTTCCCTTGCCGGCGCCCGCCGGCCCGTCGATGGCGACGACGATATTGGCATCCGTGGCGCTCATGCCCGCCCCTCCATCATGCCCGATGCACCGGCCGTGTCAGGCAGGTCGGGCCTCCTTCGCAAGCGACGCACAGCGCATCCGCCTCGAAGGTCGTGACGGTGCAGCCCGCCGCTTCCATGGCGGCCTTGGTTTTCGGGAAGCCGGCAATGGCGATGACCTGCCGATGGTCGGTCGGCAAAACGTTGAGGCTGAGGCCGTTGGACAGGCGAAACTCCTCCGCATCGCCTTCGACCAGTCGAATGCCATGCGCCTTCAGCATCTGATAGAAGGGTGCCGGCAGCAGCGGCGAATAGACGAGCGCCAGATCGTCGGCCAGCGGGCTGATGACCGACATCAGGTGCAGGCAGGCCTCTTCGCCTTGCCACAGCGGCAGGTCGAAGCCGTAAACCGAAATGCCTTTGGGGCCAAGCATTTCGGTAAGTTGCCGCACGCCCTCCTGGTTGGTGCGAACGCCCCGCCCGACAATCAACGTATGCTTGTCGAGCCAGATGGTATCGCCGCCCTCCACCTGGCCCGGCGCTTCGATGCGGCCGAGAATGGGAATGCCCATGCGCGTATAGGCCGCCTCATGCAAGCCGGGCTCCGGCAGCCGCAGCGCCTTGCCCATCGAAAGGATGATCGCGCCGTGATCGCTCATCAGCGACGGATCGAAGGTGAAGACAGAATCGGCCAGGCCGTCATCCTCGTCGGTCAGCCATTCGATTGTCGCGCCCGAATCGGCCACGAGCCTGGCCAGGCCCTCATGCTGAACGGCCGCCTTTTGCGGATCGAAACCCGGCCCGTAGTGCCACTGGCTGGCGTCGGCCCGACGCATGGCGCTGGCCGCCGAACGCATCATCACCCGCTTGAGTGGCCCCGCCATCGACTGCGATCCGTATGCCTTTTCCACCGCGCTCTCCTTGAAAATCCCTGACTGAAATATGCCGTGGCTCAATAACCATTGCAGCACGGTGCGATCAATGGTCCAAATACGATGGTTGACGCCGGCAAGCGGAACGGTCCATCTTGAAAAGAAAAAGCTGGCTAGTGGCGGGTAATGGGTAGGAAATTCCAGAGACGACCGGTTGATCCTCGCCACGGGGCGGCGAAGCGCTGATGGTGTCCAGCACGGCAACGACCTTGAGGCCGGGCGCGCAGCAGGATGCGCCCGAAGCCATCCACATCGACAATCTGCATAAGAAATTCGGCCAGTTGCATGTGCTGAAAGGCGTTTCCCTGTCCGCGCGCGACGGCGACGTCATCGCCATCATCGGCGGCAGCGGATCGGGCAAGTCGACCTTGCTGCGCTGCATCAACTGCCTCGAAAACCCGACCAGCGGCGTCGTTCGCGTCAATGGCGAAGAAATCCGCATGAAGGCCGATAGCCAGGGCAACACCCAGCCCGCCGACCGAAAGCAGATCGAACGTATCCGCTCCAAGCTCGGCATGGTGTTCCAGAACTTCAATTTGTGGAGCCACATGACGCTGATCGACAACGTCATCGAGGTTCCGGTGCATGTGCTGGGCGTCAAGCGCGACGAGGCCATCGCGGAGGCGGAAAAGCTGCTTGCCCGCGTCGGGCTGGCCGAAAAGCGCGACGTCTATCCAGCCTATCTGTCCGGCGGCCAGCAGCAGCGCGCGGCGATCGCCAGGGCGCTCGCCATCAAGCCGCGCGTCATGCTGTTCGACGAGCCGACCTCGGCGCTCGACCCCGAACTGGTCGGCGAGGTGCTCAAGGTCATCGGCGACCTGGCGCGCGAGGGCCGCACCATGGTGCTGGTCACGCACGAGATGAAGTTCGCGCGCGAGGTCGCAACGCATGTCGTCTATCTCTACAACGGGGTAGTCGAGGAGGAAGGGCCGCCGGAGGCGATTTTTGGCGCGCCGAAGTCGGAGCGGCTGAAGCAGTTCATCCGCAGTATCGGATAATTTGGGGCTAACAGACAGGAACGTCACAAAGTGGGAGAACGAAGAATGAAGACTTTTCTGAAGATGGCGACGGTGGCCGCCGTAATGACGCTGACCGGCGCATTTTCGGCGAGCGCGGAGCAGACCAAGGTCGGCTTTTCGCCGGAGGCCTATCCACCCTTCTACACGCAGGATTCGTCCGGCAACTGGACCGGCTGGGAGGTGGATATCACCATGGCGATCTGCGCCGAGGCCAAGCTTGATTGCGTGCTGACCCCGATCCCGTGGGATGGCCTGATCCCGGCGCTGAAGACGAAGAAGATCGACACGATCATGAATTCGCTGTCGATCACCGCCGAGCGCAAGAAGGAGATCGACTTCTCCGACAAATATTACAACACGCCGACCGTGATCGTCGGGCCGAAATCCGAGAAATTCGATGCGACGCCCGAAGGGCTGAAGGGCAAGATCCTCGGCGTTCAGGTTTCCACCGTTCACGCAGCCTATGCCAAGAAGCACTTTGCCGACAGCGCAGCCGAGATCAAGGAATACCAGACGCAGGATGAGGCCAACCAGGATCTGGTTGCCGGCCGCATCGATGCCACTCAAGCCGATGGCATCGCGCTCGATGCCTTCCTGAAATCCGACCAGGGCAAGGAATGCTGCGAACTCAAGGGTGCTGTCGCGCCCGATCTTGAAGTGCTTGGACCCGGCGTCGGCGCTGGCGTGCGCAAGGGCGACACCGAACTTGCCGGCAAGATCAGCGAAGCCATCAAGGCCATCCGCGCCAACGGCAAATATGCCGAAGTCACCAAGAAGTACTTCGATTTCGACATCTTCGGCGACGAACCCGCCGCCAACTGACGGTATCGGCCGCCGGCCAGCTACCCCTTTATCGACAGGGGACGGCTGGCCGGTCGCTTCCTGAGCGGCCCGTTCCGGCAGCCGTTCACTTTCCGTTGATTTCGTATCGGGTCACAAAAGCATCTGCGCTTTGATCCGATGCCACACCGTGAGGAACTACCCTGTACGACATTCTTGCCGCTGCCTTCGGAAGCAGCACGCTGGCGCTGCTGTCGCTTTCGCCTCCGGGCTGGGGCGCGAACCTGCTGGTCGGCCTCGTCAAATCGATCGAGATCGCGGCGGGCGCATTCGGCCTCGGCCTGTTGATCGGCATTTGCGGGGCCTATGGCAAGCTCTATGGTGGCCCGGTCGTCCGCGACCTGTTCGAAGTCTATACGACGGTCGTACGCGCGGTGCCCGAACTGGTGCTCATCCTGCTGCTCTATTATGCCGGCACCGACCTCATCAACCAGTTGCTGGGTGTGTTCGGCCATGCGCCGGTCGATATCAACGGGCTTGTCGCGGGCATCGGCGTGCTGGGTGTCGTGCAGGGCGCCTATTCGACGGAAGTCTTGCGCGGGGCGATCCTCGCCATCCCGCAAGGGCAGATCGAGGCGGCGCGTGCCTACGGCATGCCGCCTCGCCTGCTGCTGCGGCGCATCACGCTGCCGGCGATGCTGCCTTTCGCCATTCCGGGCCTTTCCAACCTATGGCTCATCGCCACCAAGGACACCGCCCTTCTGGCCATCGTCGGCTTCAGTGAACTGACGCAGACGACCCGGCTCGCGGCCGGTTCCACCAAGGCCTATCTGACCTTCTTTCTCGCGGCGGGCGCCTTGTATCTGACGCTGTCGCTGGTTTCCAATTTCTACATCGCGCGCATCGAGCGGCGGGCGCGGCGCGGCATGCCCTCGCTCAAGGACGCGCGCTGATGTCCGCCGGCATGGATCCCCTTATCCAACGCGCGGCGCGCGCTTCGCTGTGGCTGCAGCCGCACCGGATCGTCATGCTGGCCGTCGCGCTGGGTCTCGTGCTGTCGGCGGCATTCTTCATGCGCTGGGATTGGCTGCCGCGCTACTGGCCGCTGGCGCTGGAGGGCATCTGGCGGACCCTATGGCTGCTGGTGGTCACCTGCGTGCTCGGCATCGCGCTTGCCATCCCGCTTGGGCTGGCGCAAGCGGCGGGGCCTAGATATCTCAGCGGGCCGGCGCTGGCCTTCTGCTCGATCATTCGCGGCACGCCGCTTTTGCTGCAATTGTGGCTGCTCTATTTCGGGCTGGGCTCGCTGTTTCCGCAATTCCCGTGGATACGCGAATCCTTTCTTTGGCCGTATCTGCGGCAGGCCTGGCCTTATGGCGTGCTGGCGCTGACGCTGTCCTATGCCGGCTACGAGGGCGAGGTGATGCGCGGCGCCTTTGCCGGCGTGCCGCGCGGTCAGCTAGAGGCCGCCCGCGCCTTCGGCATGACCCGCTGGACCGCCTTCCGGCGTATCTGGCTGCCGCAGGCGCTCTACCGGGCGTTGCCGACGCTGACCGGTGAAACCGTGCTGCAATTGAAGGCGACGCCGCTGGTGGCGACCATCACCATGGTCGACATCTACTCGGTGGCTTCGCGTGTGCGGCAGGAGACGTTCATCACCTACGAGCCATTGCTGCTGCTTGCCGTGGTCTATATGGCGATCACCGGCATCCTCGTCTTCGTTTTCCGCAAGATCGAAGCCCGGATGCCGAACAGGGTAGGATAGAACCGCTATCCAAAATCAGGATCGCGTCATGCAACTCAGTCTCGATCAGGCAACCGGCCTGTGCCGCATGGCGGCGCTGGGGGCCGGCGCTGGCGACGAGGCGGCGCAATCGCTGGCGTCGGCGACCGTGACGGCGGAAGTCGAGGGCAATACCGCAGTCGGGCTTTCGCATTTCATCGATTATCTCGATGCGCTGGAGGCGGGCCGTATCGACGGCAAGGCCGATCCCGTCGTGACGAGGCCCGCGCTGGCGCTCTATCTGTCGGATGCCAAGGGCGGCATTGCCCATACCGCCTTCGACCGCACCATTGACGATCTCGCCAAGGCGGCCCGGCTGTTCGGTGTCGCCATCTTTTCGCAGAATAACGCCTATACCTGCGGCGCGCTCGGCTATTTCACCCGGCGGCTGGCCGAACGGGGGCTGGTTTCCTTCGCGGCCACCAACGGGCTGGCGCTGCTTGCCGGGGCGGGATCGATCAGGCCGGTCTATTGCACCAACCCGATGTCGTTTGCAGCACCTGCCGCCGATGGCACGCCGCTGGTCATCGACCAGGCCTCGAGTGCCGCCGCCTTCGTCACCATCCGCAAGGCGGCTGAGGCGTGCGAAAAAATCCCCGAAGGTTTTGCGCTCGACGCCCTCGGCAACCCGACCACCGATCCGGCGCAGGCCATGAAGGGCGCGCTGCTGGCTTTCGGCGGCAACCGCGGGGCCAATATCGCGCTGATGGTGGAAGTGTTGGCGGCAGGTCTGTCGGGCGCGAACTGGTCGCTCGACGCGCCTTCCTTCGCCGATGGTTCGCAAAGCCCCGGCAGCGGCCTGTTCATCCTCGCCATCGAGCCAAAACTGCTCGACGCGGATTTCGAGCAGCGCATGGCGGATCAGCTCGAGCGCTTGCGGGGGCACGGCGTGCATCTGCCGGGTCGCGCCGGCGTGGAAGCCTCGCAACGGGCGGCCTTGCATGGCCTGACTGTCTCAAAGGATGTCGTGCAGCGCATTTCGGAATTCGCGGCCCGCTATTCGGCCTGAACGGCGCATTCCGTTAGAGAATAGGCGCCTCGATCAACTAATGTTCATTTGACTGTGAGCGAGCGGATCGAGTCGTTCGGCTCCTCAGCAAAGGAGATATTTTACCGATGACGTCCGAAAATTCCCGTGAACGCCTGATCGTACCCGTCCTTGGCTGCGTCTACGCAAAGCTGCACGACAGCGCCGAGACGCTGCTTCGTGTCGTCGCCGGCGGCATTCTCGCCGTTCACGGCTCGTCGAAGATCGGCAATCCGTTCGGCGCTGCCGAAATGGTCGAAGGCCTCGGCTTCTATCCCGGCGTCTTCTGGTCGCCCTTGCTGGCAGTCACCGAATTCTTCGGCGGCATTCTGCTGGCGCTCGGCCTGTTGACTCGGCCCGCCGCCTTCGCCGGCATGATCGTCCTGCTGGTCACGGTGTGGTTTCATTGGGTCACGATGGGTCAGGGTTTTTCCGGCGCCGAAAAGTCGATCCTGTGGGCGGCCATCATGGCCTTCTTCGTCGTTCGCGGTGGCAATCGTCATTCCGTGGACGCCCGGCTCGGCAAAGCGTTCTGATTGTCCGGGAAGCGGGTGCGGCGACCAGTCGCCGCCCTTTGCCTTTGGCGAAAAACCGACTATGAAACGGCTTCAGCCAGACCCCTGACGATCCACAGGGGCGCAGTTTGTCGGAGCGTGTCATGACCGAAATCCTGGAAACGCCAAAGCTCGTCGTCGTTTTCGGCGGCTCGGGCTTCATCGGTCGCCATGTCGTGCGAGCTCTGGCCATGCGCGGTTATCGCATCCGCGTCGGCTGCCGCCGCCCCGATCTCGCCGGCCATTTGCAGCCGCTCGGCAATGTCGGCCAGATCCAGCCGGTGCAGGCCAATCTTCGCATGCGCTGGTCGATCGACCGGGCCGTTCAGGGCGCAGACCATGTCGTCAACCTTGTCGGCATCCTGCATGAAAGCGGCCGCCAGCGGTTCACAACCGTGCACCAGTTCGGCGCACGCGCCGTCGCCGAGGCCGCGCGCGCGGTCGGCGCGGGCCTCACCCACGTTTCGGCGCTGGGCGCCGACCGAAATTCTGAATCGTCCTATGCACGCACCAAGGCGCTGGGCGAAAAGGCGGTGTTCGAAACCGTCCCTGATGCTGTCGTGCTGCGGCCGTCGGTTGCTTTCGGACCGGAAGACGCTTTTTTCAACCGGTTCGCCGCCATGGCCCGTATTTCGCCGGCGCTGCCGCTGATCGGCGGCGGCCAGACCCGCTTCCAGCCGGTCTATGTCGCCGACATCGCCGGGGCGGTAGCCCGTTCCGTCGATGGCGATGCAGCGGCCGGACAGGTCTATGAACTCGGCGGCCCAAGCGTGCTCACCTTCAAGGAGTGCATGGAAGAACTTTTGACCGTGATCCACCGCAAGCGGCCGCTGATCCCGGTGCCGTGGTGGGTCGCCAACGTCCAGGCCTCAATCCTCGGCCTTTTGCCGAACCCTCTTCTTACGCGGGACCAGGTGACGCAACTGCGTTCGCACAACGTCGTTTCCGCGGCCGCCGCCGCGGAAGGCCGGACGCTGGCGGGACTTGGCATCCAGCCGCAGGCCATCGGCACCATCCTGCCCAGCTATCTGTGGCGTTTCCGCGCCGCCGGACAATTCCAGCGCAAGCCCGCGGCTTAGGAAACCGTTTGAAAATCTCGTGAGACCGGGCTGCAAACGGCGCTCGGCTGCACTCCGGTGCTCACGTACTTAAAGTACGCTCCGCTCCGGCACTCGCCGTGCACCGTTTTCGCCTCGGCCTGACGATTTTTCAAACGGTTTCCAAGGTGCCGTTAACCCCAGACCAGCAGCGCGATCATCCCCGTACGTGAGCACCGGAAGCGCAGAAACCTGCGTCAGATGGCCGGCTGGGTAGAGTTTGCAAACAGACTCTCAGCCCCAGATCAATAGCGCGATCATCCCCACCCCGCCGACGATCAGCCGCCACCAGCCGAACAGCGAATAGCCGTGGCGCGAAACGTAGTCGAGCAGGAAGCGCACGACGAACAGGGCCGAGACGAAAGCCGCCACGAAGCCGATGGCGATGAGTGAAAGATCGGAGCTTGTCAGCACGTTCCGGTTCTTGATCAGGTCGAAGGTGAAAGCGCCGAGCATGGTCGGCATGGCGAGGAAGAAGGAAAATTCGGCCGCCGCCCGCTTTTCGACGCCCAACAGCATGGCGCCTACGATGGTTGCGCCGGAGCGCGAGGTTCCGGGTATCATGGCGAGGCACTGGAACAGGCCGATCTCGATATAGCGCCGGAGCGGGAAGCGCTCGACGTCGCGATAGATCGGCTTGAGGTCCATGCGGTCCACCCAAAGCAGCACGACGCCGCCGATGATCAGCATGGTGCAGATCAGCTTTGGCGATTCGAACAGCACCGTCTTGATGAAATCATGCGCAAGCGCGCCGATGATCGCTGCCGGCAGAAACGCCAGCACGATGCCGAGGACAAAGTGCCGTGTCAGCCGATCATGCCGAAAATCGACCAGCATCTTCCACAGGCGCTGGAAATAGAGGCTGAGGATAGCCAGGATCGCGCCCAACTGGATGAGGATTTCGAACGCCTTGCCGGTCGATTCGAAGCCGAGAAAGTGCCCGGCGAGCAGGATATGCCCCGTCGAGGATACCGGGATGAACTCCGTCAACCCTTCGATCAGGCCGAGCAGCAGCGCTTCAACGATGGTATGGGTTTCCATGGAACCTCGATCACGGCTTGCTTGTCATGGCGCGGAACTAACCCTATAGGTCGCTGGACATGACCGCCCTCAGATCGGGCGGACAACACTTACCGGCGCGAGCGGCGATTCGCCAGAGCGCTTTTTTCACCGCTGGACCATGCTGACGCTTTTTCATCACCCGATGTTCGCCTCCTGCCGCTTCGTCCGCCTCGCCTTCGGCGAGTATGGCGAGGAACTGGCGTTGATCGAGGAAAAGCCGTGGACGCGGCGCAAGGAGTTTCTGGCGCTCAATCCGGCGGGCACGCTGCCCATCCTGCTGGCCGAAGGAGACGTGCCGATCGTCGGCGCCAGCGTCATCGCCGAATATCTCGATGAAACGCGCGGCGTGCTGAAGCGCGAGAAGCGGCTGTTTGCCGAAGACCCGATGGACCGCGCCGAAATTCGCCGGCTGACCGACTGGTATCTCAACAAGGCCGACAGCGAAATCACGCGGCATCTGGTGCGCGAACGCGTGCTGAAGCCGGTCATGCCCGAAGCGTCGGGCGGCGGCTCTCCGGATTCGGCCGCGATCCGGGCGGCTCGGGCCAATATCCGCCAGCACATGAAATACACCAACTGGCTGGCCGGCACCCGGCCGTGGCTGGCCGGCGGCAGGATCACCTATGCCGACCTGGCCGCGGCAGCGGCGCTGTCGGTGCTCGACTATCTCGGCGAAATCGACTGGCGCGAGCATAATGCCGCGCGCGAATGGTACACGCGCGTCAAGTCGCGGCCATCGTTCCGGCCGCTTTTGGCCGACCGCGTGCGCGGCCTAACCCCGGTGTCGCACTATGCGGACCTCGATTTCTGATCCGACCAAGCTTCGCGCGCTGATCGACCGCGAGGCGCAGGCTGCCGGTTTCGATGCCGTCGCCGTCACCACGCCCGATGCCATCCCGATGGCGCCAGCGCGGCTTGCCGAATTCGTCGATGCCGGCTTCCATGGCTCGATGGGCTGGATCGAAGAGACGCTGGAGCGCCGCAGCAGCCCCTCCACGCTATGGCCGGAAGTGCGCTCCATCGTCGTTTTGGCCATGAACTACGCGCCCGACCACGACCCCCGCGAAATCCTCGGCCAAAAGAGCAGCGGCGCGATTTCGGTCTATGCGCAAAACCGCGATTACCACGACGTGATGAAAGGCCGGCTGAAGGAGATCGCCGGCAAGCTCGTCGCCAGGGCCGGCGGCGACGTAAAGGTGTTCGTCGATACCGCGCCCATCATGGAAAAGCCGTTGGCGGGGGCCGCCGGCCTTGGCTGGCAGGGCAAGCACACCAATCTGGTCAGCCGCGAGCATGGTTCGTGGCTGTTCCTCGGCACGATTTTCACCACGGCCGAACTGGAGCCGGGCGCGCCGGAAATCGACCATTGCGGTTCGTGCCGCGCCTGCCTCGACGCTTGCCCGACGAATGCCTTTCCCGCGCCCTACAAGCTCGATGCGCGGCGCTGCATCTCCTACCTCACCATCGAGAACAAGGGGCCGATCCCGCTGGAATTCAGGCAGGCCATCGGCAATCGCATCTATGGCTGCGACGATTGTCTTGCCGCCTGCCCGTGGAACAAGTTCGCCCACGCCGCATCGGAGGCGAAGCTGGCCGCCCGCGACGATCTGCGCGAACCGGCGCTGGCCGAGCTTTTGCGGCTGGACGATGCTTCGTTTCGCAGCTTTTTCTCCGGTTCCCCGGTCAAGCGCATCGGCCGTGACCGTTTTTTGCGCAATGTTCTGATCGCGGCGGGCAATTCCACAGACGCTTCGCTCGTCCCTACTGTGCGCGCCCTGCTTGCCGATCCGTCGCCGCTGGTGCGCGGCGCGGCCATCTGGGCGCTGTCGCGGCTTGTGCCGGATGGCGAATTTTCCGATCTTGCCAAAGTGGCCCTGCGCACCGAAAGCGACGACGACGTGCGCAGCGAATGGCTTCCGGTCATTCCGGGCCAAATCGAGATGGAAAGCCAGGCATGAGTCGGGAAAAGATATTCATTTTCGGAGCGGGTTATTCCGGCCAAGCGTTTGCACAGGCTAGCCCCAGTGCGACGATTGTCGGCACGACGCGCTCGCCGGAAAAATTCGATGCGCTGCGGCAGGCCGGCATCGCGCCATTGCTTTTCAACGGTTCTCTGACGCCAGAGATCGCGGCAGCGCTTCGCGAAACCACCCATCTCGTCATCTCCACCGCGCCCGAGGAAGCCGGCGATCCGGTACTGAATGCGGCGCGTGAAGCCATCGCGAAAAACATGCCGGCGCTGACTTGGATCGGTTATCTGTCGACGGTCGGCGTCTATGGCGACCATGGCGGCGGGTGGGTCGACGAGGCCGCCGAATGCCGGCCGCAGTCGCGCCGATCCGTCATGCGGGTGGCGGCCGAGCTGGAATGGCTGGCGCTCGGGCGGGAAATCGGCCGGTCGGTCGCGGTGCTGCGCCTGTCGGGCATTTACGGGCCGGGTCGCAATGCCTTCGTCAATTTGCAGAACGGCACCGCCAAGCGGCTGGTCAAGCAAGGCCAGGTGTTCAACCGCATCCACCGCGACGACATCGGCGGCGCGCTCAGCCATTTGGCCGGGCAAAATCGCGGCGGCGTCTTTAACGTCACCGACGATTTGCCGGCGCCGCCGCCGGATGTTGTGGCTTACGCGGCAAAATTGATGGGCGTCGAGCCGCCGCCTGAAATTGCCTTCGAGACGGCCCAACTTTCGCCCATGGCGCGTTCTTTCTATGGCGAGAACAAGCGCGTGGCCAATGCGGCGATCAAGGCTACCGGCTATCATTTCCGTTTCCCCGATTACCGCGCTGCGCTGGACCGGATGTGGGCGGACGGCAACTGGAACGACGGTGCGGCACGCAGCCCTATTCGGCGTTAAGTTTTGCGTAACCACGACGGCTCAAGGTCCGGCAAAAAGCTCGAAGGTCCGTGATGAGAAAAATCCAGCCCTGTTTTCGTCGTGGCGGTCGCCTGCTGGCCGGCCTGATCGCGATTGTGGCGCTTCTGGCGCTTGGCGCGCAGCCCTCGGCGGCGGCGGAAAAGGCCAAGGACCTGTTCGGCGCCAAGAGACTGCCGGCGGTGGCGGCGCCGCAATCCTTCGGTTTCTATTCCAAGGGGTGTTTTGCCGGCGGCATGGCGATCGCCACCGACGGCCCGACCTGGCAGGCGATGCGGCCATCGCGCAATCGCCGCTGGGGCCATCCGACCATGATCGCCCTCATCGAAAAGCTGTCGCGGGACGCGGTCGCCATCGGCTGGCCGGGCCTGCTGCTGGGCGATATTTCGCAGCCGCGCGGCGGCCCGATGCTGACGGGCCATGCCTCGCACCAGATCGGGCTCGATGCCGACATCTGGTTCACGCCGATGCCCGACCGCCGCCTGTCAATCAGCGAGCGCGAGAACATGAGCGCCGTTTCGCTGGTCAACGAAAAGACGCACCGTGTTAAGGAAAATATCTGGAACCCGGTTTATGCGCGCCTGCTCCGGCAAGCGGCGAGCTATCCGGAAGTCGAACGCATCCTGGTCAATCCCGGCATCAAGAAGAAGCTGTGCGATACGGTGACCGGCGACCGTTCCTGGCTGCACAAGATCCGGCCGTTCTGGGGCCATGACTATCATTTCCATATCCGCATCGGCTGCCAGCCGGGTTCTCCTTCCTGCAAGCCGCAGCAGGCGACGCCGATGGACGACGGTTGCGGCAAGCCGCTGGCATGGTGGTTCACCGAGGAGCCATGGCGGCCCAACAAGAACCCCGATGCGCCGAAGGCACGCGACCTGATGACCATGGCCAACCTGCCGAAGCAATGCCAGGCCGTGCTCGACGCGCCAAGCCCGGTGTCTGCGGAAGCGGTCACCTACCATGGCGTCGGCGGCGCGCCGGCGGTTGCCGCGGCCCCGACCACGACGGTTCGCGCGGCCATCGAAGCCGCCGCGCCTATCCCGTTCAGCGCCAGCGCTTTTGCCCCGACTCCGGAGATCGGCATTCCGTTGCCGCTGCCCCGCCCCGGCCATTAGGGCCAATCGGCATTCAATCGATTCACGCGGTGTTTTTGGCGCTGTTTATAGGGCGCGCGGTGCTCGTTTCGCCATTGCGCGCGGCGGCGATCCTGCATAAGCCTCTTTCGCCATCATGGCCGACCGCCATTTGAAAATCGGAACGATCAGGACACTACATGCCGGCCACCAGCGACATCGAAACGCCATTGCGGTTTCCGATCCTGATCGGCGACATCGGCGGCACCAATGCCCGTTTCTCCATCGTCTTCGACGCGGTGACGGAAGCCTCCGAGCCTATCATCGTGCGAACGGCCAGTTTCGACACCATCGACGAGGCGATCCGGTCCGCGGTGCTCGATCATGCGCCCGTGCGCCCGAACTCGGCCGTTCTGGCCGTTGCCGGCCCCGTCGAAAGCGACGAAATCCCGCTCACCAATTGTCCGTGGATCGTCAAGCCGAAGCAGATGCTCGCCAATCTGGGCTTGAGCGACATCGTCGTGCTCAACGATTTCGAGGCGCAGGCGCTGGCGGTCGTGGCGCTGGGCGAAGAACATATGGAAAAGATCGGCGGCGGCGCGCCGGAACCGAATGCCGGGCGCGTCGTGCTCGGCCCCGGAACCGGCCTTGGCGTTGCCGGGCTGATCCATTCGGGCGGGCGCTGGATACCCGTTCCCGGCGAGGGCGGCCATATGGATATAGGTCCGCGCACCACGCGCGATTTCGAGGTGTTCCCGCATATCGAGAAACTGGAAAGTCGCATTTCCGGCGAGCAGATTTTGTGCGGGCGCGGGCTGGTCAACGTCTATCGGGCCGTGGCGGTTGCAGACGGCAAGCCTTCGCCGCTTGACCAGCCGGCCGAAATCACCGCTGCCGCGCTGGCTAAAACCGACCCGGTGGCGCAGGAGGCGCTGTCGATCTTTACCGCCTGCCTGGGACGCACCGCAGGCGATCTGGCCTTGGTGTTCATGAGCCGGGGCGGCGTTTTCCTGACCGGCGGCATCGCCCAGAAAATCCTGCCTGCTCTGAAGGACGGTAATTTTCGCGCCGCATTCGAAGACAAGGCCCCCCATCGCGCTCTGATGGGGACCATGCCGGTTTACGTCATCACGCAGCCGCTGGCGGCCCTGGCCGGCCTCGCCGCCTATGCGCGCATTCCCTCCCTTTTCGGCGTCGAGACGAGGGGACGACGCTGGAGAACGGCTCTGGCCTGAAGTTTCCATAGGCAAGCCGGCCTCCTGCCGCTATGAGGTGCACCGGAAGGTGGGGCTTCAAACAGGCAGCGCCGGCAATCGCGGAATGGCTCGTTGAAAGCAGATACCGAAAAGCACAGGGCCCAGCCCAGCGAGATCGTGGCGGTCATTCGCCGCATCCTTGCCGAGAACGGCCGCGAATATGCGTGGTACTACGCGCTTGCCATCTTGTGCCTGGTGCTGGTGGCGGGAACGACGGCGTTCACCGCCTGGATTATGCGCGACGTGATCGACGAGATTTTCTATCGCCAGCGCAGCGACCTGATCCTGCTGATCTGCGCGACGATCATGGCCGCCTTCGTCATTCGCGGGCTTGCCTCCTACGGCCAGGCGGTAACGCTGGCCAAGATCGGCAACAATCTGGTCGCGCGCTACCAGCGCCGCATCTTCGACCATGTGATGAAGCTGGGCGTCGGCTACTTCAACGACACGCGCTCGGGCCGGCTTGCCGCCCAGATCAACGAGAACGTCAACGGCATCCGCGACCTGCTCGGCATGACGCTGACCTCGATCGCGCGCGACGCGGTATCGCTGATTGCTTTGGTCGGGGTCATGATCGCGCAGGACCCGCTGCTGGCTGCGATGTCGCTGCTGATCGGCCCGCCCTTGGTCTACTCCGTCTCCTATCTCATGCGCCGGCTGCGCCGCGCCACGCGCGAGGCTGTGCAGATCAACTCGCACCTGATCGGCGCCATGCAGGAGGCGACGCAGGGCATCGCCATCGTCAAGGCCTTCACCATGGAGGAAGAGCTGGCGCGCCGCATCAGCATCCTCGTCGGCGAGGCCGAGCAGAAGGCCAACCGGATCGCCCGCGTGTCGGAACGGTTGACGCCGATCGCCGAAATTCTGGCCGGCTTCGCCGTCGCCGGCGTCATCGGCTATGCGGGCTACCGCGCCACCGCCGGCGGCCACCCGCCGGGCGCGATATTCTCGTTCATTTCAGCGTTGCTGCTCGCCTACGATCCGGCACGGCGGCTCGCCCGCGTTCAGGTCAACATGGAGCGTTCGCTGGTCAATGCGCGCATGATCTACGAATTGCTCGACCTCAAGCCGCAGCAGGGCGACGCACCGGACGCGCCCGCAATCCAGGTCGGCAAGGGCGAGGTCCGCTTCACGGATGTGTCCTTCAGCTATGCGCCGGAGGTGCCAGTGCTGCGGAGCTTGAGCTTCGTCGCCGCTGCCGGCAAGACGACCGCCATCGTCGGAGCTTCGGGAGCCGGCAAATCGACGCTGGTGGCCTTGCTGCAACGCTTTTACGACGTCGAGTCTGGCTCCATCGAGATCGATGGCCAGGACATTTCGAAGGTAACCAAGCGGTCGCTTCGCCAATCGCTCGCCTATGTCTCGCAGCAACCCTACCTGTTCGAAGGCACCATCCGCGACAATATTCGCTATGGGCGGCTTGAGGCGAGCGACGCCGAAATCGAACTGGCCGCACACCAGGCGGCGGCCGACGAATTCATCCGCCAGCAGCCGCAGGGCTACGACACGCCGGTCGGCGAAAACGGCGCGACGCTGTCGGGCGGGCAGCGCCAGCGCGTGTCGATTGCGCGCGCCATCGTGCGGCAGGCGCCGGTGCTTTTGCTGGACGAGGCGACATCGGCGCTGGACAATGAATCGGAAGCGCGGGTGCAGGATGCGCTGACCGAAATCATGCAGGGGCGCACCACCATCGTCATCGCGCACCGGCTTTCAACGGTCGTCAACGCCGATAACATCCTCGTTCTCGAGGAAGGCAGGCTGGTCGAAGAAGGCACGCATAAGTCGCTGATGGCACGGCCACACAGCATTTACGCACGTTTCCACCGCTTGCAGGGCGCGACCGGGCTAGGCCTCGTCGACGACGGGCAGCCGGCCCAGGTCTCGGCCGGCGAGACCGCTGCACAGCAGCCGGCGCGTGAACAGCAGGAGAACGAGAAAAAAGCATGAGCGACATGGAACTGGTGGTCGTGGGTGCTGGGGGCCGCATGGGCCAGACCTTGATCCGCACCCTTGCCGAAATGCCGGGCGTGCGCCTCGGCGGAGCCGTCGAAAGGGCCGGCTCGCCGGCGCTTGGCAAGGATGCAGGCGAACTTGCCGGGACCGGCGCGAACGGCATCATCATCGGCGATGACCCGCTACCCGTCTTCGCCAAAGCGGACGGCGTTGTCGACTTCACCGCGCCGGCGTCCAGCGTGGAATTTGCCGGCTATGCCGCGCAGGCCCGCATCGTCCACGTCATCGGCACCACCGGCTGTTCGACCGAGGACGACGCCAGCATCGCCGCCGCCGCGCGCCACGCCACCATCGTCAAGTCGGGCAATATGAGCCTCGGCGTCAATCTGCTCGCGGCGCTGGTGGAACAGGCCGCCGCCGCGCTGGATGCGGACGATTTCGACATCGAAATCCTGGAAATGCACCACCGGCACAAGGTCGACGCGCCGTCCGGCACGGCGCTGCTGCTCGGCGAAGCGGCCGCCGCAGGCCGGGCCGTCCCGCTTCCCGGCAACGATGTGCGTGTGCGCGACGGTCATACGGGCGCGCGAAAAACCGGCTCGATCGGCTTCGCGACACTGCGCGGCGGCTCGGTGGTCGGCGACCACTCCGTGCTGTTGGCTGGAACCGGCGAAACCATTACCCTTGCCCACCATGCCGGCGACCGGGCAATCTTCGCGCGGGGCGCAATCAAGGCGGCACTTTGGGCGCAGGGCAGGAAGCCCGGCCTTTATTCCATGCGCGACGTGCTCGGCCTGGGCTGAAATTTCTATCACCGAAGGGAGAAAATATGTCGGGAACTCTCGTGCTCGTGCGCCACGGCCAGAGCGAATGGAACCTGAAGAACCTGTTCACCGGCTGGCGCGATGTCGACCTGACAGAACAGGGCCATGCCGAAGCCAAGGCCGCCGGCCAGAAGCTGAAGGCGCGCGGGCTGAAATTCGACATCGCCTTCACCTCGGTGTTGGTGCGTGCGCAAAAGACATGCCAGCACATTCTGGACGCGGTCGGCCAAAGCGACCTGAAAACGATCCGCAACGTCGCGCTGAACGAGCGCGACTACGGCGACCTCTCCGGCCTCAACAAGGACGATGCGCGCAAGAAATGGGGCGAGGAGCAGGTGCATGTCTGGCGCCGCTCCTATGACGTGCCGCCGCCGGGCGGCGAGAGCCTGAAGGACACCGGCGCCCGTGTCTGGCCCTATTATTTGCACGATCTGCAGCCGCATGTGCTGTCCGGCGGCACGGTGCTGGTCGCGGCGCACGGCAATTCGCTGCGCGCGCTCATCATGGCGCTGGACGGAGCTTCGGGTGAAGACATCGTCAATCTCGAACTCGGCACCGGCGTGCCGATCATCTACCGGCTCAATGCCGATTCGACCGTCGCGTCCAAGGAAGTTCTGGCCGGCTGAACGCCGTTTTGCACGCCAAAGCATGGCAGCGCCGCGCCAAGTCGAAAAAGCGCGTTGACACTGCCGGTATGCCCGCTTACATGAGCGCGCACCAGCCCAGATGGCGGAATTGGTAGACGCGCACGGTTCAGGTCCGTGTGCCGCGAGGCGTGGAGGTTCGAGTCCTCTTCTGGGCACCATTCCATTCGAAAAAGCCTAGCAACTTCAATAAGTTGCTAGGCTTTTTCTTTTTCATGTCCCCGCTTCAATCCCTTTCCTTTCCCGTTCGATTGTGACCCCGACGCTTCACCCGGCCGGCGCGAAGGTGCGGCAGGGCTGGGGGAAAATGAATGCTTCGACCATTTTTGATCGCGCTGACAGCCAGCGGTCCTGCTCAGCCGACACAGGAGCAGACGATCGAAGAGCGAGGATCAGGCTATCAGGACGGCAAGAGCGCTGGCTGACAAGCACGTCGGCGTGATCGCCTGGAGCCGGGAGGCCAACCCGGATATCGGGGAGTATGGGCCGCCAACGACGCTGTTCGTTGCCGGCGACGTGCCGGATATGGAGTAAATGGAAAACCGCGTCAGGGATGGCGGCCTTAGCTCGATGCCGTGATGCCGCTTTAGAGCATCGGCCGAAGCAGCAACCAGCATCTTGCGCCTTACCCGGCATGTGATCTTCCGAACATAATCGATACGGTCGCCCCGCCTTATCGTCATCCCCATGCCGAATTAATTGCCTCCATGACTCCGTTTTTGCTTGCGCCTTGCCCTGTTGGGCTGATTATTTGTGCATTGACATTGAGCGAATTGGTCGAGGCGCGGGAGACGGCCTGATTTGATCGGTCGGTTGAGTGCATATTTGGGGGGTAGGATGTTTGGGACTTTTAAAGCTACCACAAACGATAATGACTACACAGATATTAAATCCTATTTTAATCATACCAACTTAGAGAATCTTATCACTAATGGACAAAGTATTACTATTAGTTTCAATAACGGAGATCTAAGCTACGGACTGCCGTCGACTCCATTTACTACTCTGGAGGATGGTAACCAAGATTTTATATCACGCTCTTCACATGGATTGCACCTCGATTTTAGCGGAGGAATTGGACAAGCCACATTCGTAGGCGGTGATCGGCATGATGTATTGATAGGTGGGAGCGCAGGCGATTTCCTGTTGGGTGGTGATGGTGACGACACGCTGGTGGGTGGTCCAGGTGCTGACACCCTGACCGGTGGCGCTGGAAACGATACCTTCAGTGGCACAGCAAGTGAACTGAACGGGGACACGATCACTGATCTTTCGATCGGCGATATAATTCAGCTTACGGACGGGAAAATATTTGAGAGTGTGGGCGTCAATCTAGGCGTAACTGAACTACAATTTTTCGTAAATGACGGCGTCTCTTCATTTTCAGAATACCTCAATACCGGCAATATCGGTGTCACAGGTGGCACGTTCAACCTCGCAAAGACAGAATTCAAAGTTACCGACGTCAACGATGCACCAACCGGCATCTCGCTGTCATTGACAACTATTGAAGAAAATGCCCCCGGAGCCATAGTCGGAACGCTGACAGCCACCGATCCCGATAGCTTCGACGCACATACCTATTCGCTTGTGTCCGGTGCTGGTGATACCGACAATGCCGGTTCGAGATCGACGGTACCCAACTGAAGCTACAAAGTGGCGTGGCGTTTGACTACGAAACCGATCCAACCGCCTCCGTGCGAGTGCAGGTGACCGATGCGTGGGGCAAGACCCATCAAGAGACACTGACGATCAACATCACGGACGAGAACGACGCGCCAACCGTGACCGGTCCGGTGACACTTATAGCATCCAACGAAGATGCGCTGCGCCTGATCACGATCACTGAGTTGACTGCCAGTGCATCAGATCAGGACGGCGATGCATTGGGCATTGAGAACTTGATCGTTAGCTCGGGCGGGCTGGTCAAGAATCTCGACGGCACATGGACCTATAAACCGGCGGCCAATGACGACACTGGCGTTACCTTTACCTATGACGTAATCGATGGCAATGGCGGCAGTATTTCGACCACTGCGACCCTCGACCTCCTGCCTGTCAGCGACGCGTCACCCAACACCGCGCCTTCCTTCACCGGCCCGAACCAGTGGAGTGTCGGGGAAAACCAGTTCTTCATCGCTCCGCTTGCCGCCAGCGATCCTGACGGCGATGCGTTGAGTTATACGATAGCCGGCGGCGACGATGCCGCTTTGTTCAGCATAGACGCCAAGACCGGCATGCTCTCCTTCGTCCACGCCCCGGACTTCGAAGCGCCCGGCTCGGCGGCGGGCAGCAATGAGTATCAGGTCCGCGTCGAGGTCTCGGACGGTTCTCGCGATGTCTCAAATCTGTTCCATGTCTCGGTAACCGACAGCGACGACGAGAACGTCGGCACGGCTGGCAATGACGTGTTTCATGCTGGTGCCGCCTTCGAGCATTTCCATGGCGATGCCGGGCGTGACACGGTGGTCTTCACCGGCGCACGCGATGCCTATACGATCGAGGTGCAGTCCGACGGCACGGTAACCGTCGCCTATGGCAATGGCATCGACACGCTGGAATCGATCGAGCGGCTTCAATTCGACGACGGCACGCTGGCCTTCGATGCCGACGGCAATGCCGGCCAGATGCTCCGGCTCTACCAGGCGGCATTCGGCAGGGAACCCGATGCCGAAGGACTGGGCTACTGGGTGCGGCACCAGGATGCGGGGCAATCCAGTTTCCAGGACGTGGCGCGAAGTTTTATGGCGTCGCCGGAATTCGCCCAGAACTATGGCAGCGAAGGTTCTCTATCCAATAGCGCCTTCATCAACCTGCTCTACGAGAACGTGCTCGGGCGCGAACCCGACGCCGACGGCTTTGCCTACTGGACCAACAAGCTGGACACCGGCCAGACCAATCACGGCGACCTCTTGGCTTTCTTCTCCGACAGCAACGAGAACATCGCCGGCACCGCAGACGCCGTCAGCCATGGCATCTGGTTCGTGTGAGCCGGGCCGTAAGCGCCTCCAACCTTGCCCATCCGGTATGAGGGGATTCTTTCGCCACTTCCTGCTCCGCCCCGGCCTCTGCTCGGCCGTGCCGACGATGCTTCGTCCTGTTTCCGTCTCTTTATCCGCATTTTAACTAATACAGCGCAGCCTCGGTGCACGGTGTTCTGCACGGGGTGGTGGAATGACTGGTTTCGATGACGAAGAAGAAGGGCCACGACGCAGCCTGTTCGAGCGCTGGCGGTCGATTGCCCGAGCGGCAGCAACCTACGCTCCGCCGCTCGTTTCGATAGCCGCGGCCATCGCGGCCGGTTATTTCAGCTACAACGCAGTTACGACGAAACCGCCGGAAGATATGACCAGGCTGGCGATATCGATCCTGAGATCCGACGATACGCCCCCGGAACTACGGGATTGGGCGACAAGCGCGCTCAAGATACAGACCGATCTTCCGCTGGCCAGATAGAAGCGCATGCGCTGAGCCGCGCCACGGGTCAGCGCCCTTGCCGGCCAGAGCTATTGATGGTTACCTGCCGGCATCGGTGATGTGCAGGGAGAGCGGTTATGGCTGACAGTTTCAAGCCTGGTGATGTCGTCCGGCTGAAGTCGGGCGGCCCACAGATGACCGTAAGCGACGCTTCGGCTGCCTCGGGTGCCGTCATGTGCAACTGGTTCAATCGCGAAGGTGACGTCTGGACCCCGCAGCATGCAGGCTTCAAGTCCGATCAGCTTGTGGCGGCCACTGCGCCTGCGGCCTAGGCGGTGTGACAGTCAGGTTTCGGGCGTGGATGGATTGTTGGAACGCTTGCAATGAGCTATCCGACTGTATCGAAATCCATCAAACCGAGGTCGCTTGATGAAAGACCATCACGACGAGTACATTTATACCAGGGACCATCGGACGCCGCAGGAGCGGCGAGCCGCCAACCGACAGGCGGCGTTCGGCTGGGTGTCCCTGATCGTCTTTACCTCCGCCGTCTTTATTCTGGCCCATTTTTTCCTTGTAAAATGATCCCACTCGCGGCCGGGTGGGACGCAGCCTCGCCGGCGGTGCCCCGACACTTTGATGGAGCATCGGAATAATCCGAAAACCGATCCCGCTTTTCGGGCCGATGCTCCAGCGATTATCGGCCTTGCAGAACGCGAACGATGGCCGGCGTTACCTGCCCTCTCGAAGCCGCGCTGATGTCCTTATGGGAAAGGCGGCCAGACGTAATGCCGCGCGTCAACCTCGAACAATAGGTTCGTGGCGTAGCGCGGACGGATGTGTTCATCACCTTGGCAATATTTTGGCGTGTTCGTAGCGGCTTGGCTGTTATATTCCGCGTACAGTTTGCGACGAACTCGCTGCGCAGAGCGGGACTGCCTTTGAGGGCTTCCTTGCTTGTCGCATAGCTGGTGGCGCTGACGCCGCAGCCGGTCAGCAAGATCGCCGACGAAAGCGCGATCAACGATTTGGCGAAGGTCATCCTTCCTCCTCTACAGTTGCCCGTCCCTTTGCGATCTTGCGGGTCGCATCCTGTTTGGTCAACCGCGGGGCAATGCCGGGCGCGCGGCGGCGCAATCGAGGCACTGGACTTGCGATCCTCGTATCGGTAACGAGGCAGGATGAAGCAAAACAGACTTTACCTCGTCATCGGTATCCTGATCGCGGCCGTGATTGCCCTGAGCATCTACGTCTATCATGAGGAAACCAAGCCGAAGGGCGTCGAACTCCACATCGACGAATCGGGCATTTCGGTTCAGGAGAACTAGGTCCCGGCCCGACGCGGAAATTGTCTGCGCAAGCTGAACCTTTCCGGCCATCCGGCGTTCCTTGATGGCTGCGGGTCGTGTCAACCGGGCTCGACGGTACGGTGAACAGGAAGCCTTTTTCCCGGTTTCTCTTCCTGGCCGACGAATTGGCAGACGAGCATCTACCCCGTCCGATCCGCAGCACCTTCCCTGAAGCACAGGAACAAACACAGCGATCCCTGGGCGGCGGACAACAGGGAACCTAAAGCCCTGCTCCATGTTGCTGTAGACCTGATCTCATAGGGAGCGGTGACCATGCGTGAAAAATCCGCCTACGAAACCGGAGCCCGGAAATATCCGGCCCGTACCGGCCCCGACCCCAGCGACGCCTTTTCGCAGGATGCCGCCGGCAACAAGCCGCCTGCAAGTGGCGTCGGCCTTACCGAAAATGCCGACGACCCGAGGAAAGACGAGCGCAAGTCCAGTCGCAAGCCGGGTCACAAGGATGCTTCGCCGGAACCCGACCATTCCGACCCGCCGCCCAGGGATACAAGAGAAGCGCCGACGCCAAACCCGAACGGCAAGCCGGCCAGGAAAGACGGCTGATGCATGGCGCCTGAAGTAGCCTCAGGTTGCGCCGCCGCCGCGAAAGCAACACCGGAAGAAGAATGCTGATTTTCACCTGCTAAGCGTGACTGAAAGTATGGATTTCGATCGGGTGAAATCGGGCGAAGACCGGTAGAAATAGATCTGCCCACGCGCCGAAATATATTCGGAATTGATGACCGGTATGATCGTCAATTCATGCCGAAGCGGCCGCGAAATATGAAATTATTCCTTGCAGGAAACGCGCGCCTGTTCTGACAAACTGTTTCCCGGCGACTCCAAACGTGTCTCGACGCCATGGAACCGCCCGAGAATTGCCCCAGTTGCTGCCTTATTTCCCCCGTTAACAGGTTCATTCTGTCAACGGAGCCCCTTCAACCGCATGAAGAACAGCAATCGGGCCGCGCTTGTCGTGGCAATCGCAGCGGCTGGCCTGATGGTCGCCGTGTCCGCCTCTCCCGCTTCGGCCAAATGCGGCAGCGCCTCTTGGTACGCGCTGCACTCCAAGACCGCTTCGGGCGAACGCATGAATCCCGCCGCGATGACCGCCGCCCACCGCTCGCTGCCGTTCGGAACCAGGCTCAAGGTTACCAATAAAAACAACGGCAAGAGCGTCGTCGTGCGCATCAACGACCGCGGCCCCTTCATCAAGGGACGTGTGCTGGATCTCTCCAGGGGCGCGGCACGCCAGCTCGGCTTCATCGGCGCTGGCCATACTTCGGTCTGCATGGCCCGTCTCTAAGCAGTTCGATGGAGCATCGGAATAATCCGAAACCGGTCACCCCTTTTCGGTCCGATGCTCTGGGCCGTTGATCTCCGCAACGAAGAACCTGCGGGGCTGCGTGTTGCATCTGCTTTGAACGGCGCGGCGGTTGAATTTAGCCGGCGTCACGGCTTTGAGCCGGGGTTTCAACGGCTTGGACCAAAGCATCAGGCCAATTCACCTGCATAACGTATTGCATCGCAGCAAATTTTCATTAACTTCGCTGTGAGACATTTAAGGCTCGGCGCTGCCGTCGTCCCTTTCCGGTCGAGGCAGCAGCGGAGTTTGCGATGCTCTATCAGCTCTACGAACAGAACCATGCCGCCTTGTGGCCCGCGCGTCTTTACGCCGACTTCACCAGGCTGCTCTATACCAGCCCGCTCAATCCGCTTTCGCACACGCCTTGGGGAAGATCGGTCGCGGCGGCGGCGGAGGTGTTCGAGCGCGCCACGCGCCGCTACGACAAGCCGGGCTTCGGTTTGGACACGACGGTCGTCGACTGGAAGACGGTGCCGGTCGTCGAAAAGACCGTGTGGTCCCGTCCCTTCTGCAACATCATCCATTTCGAGCGCGAAGTCCCCGCCGGGCGCAAGGCCGATCCGAAGCTTCTGATCGTCGCGCCGATGTCCGGCCACCATGCGACGCTGCTGCGCGGGACGGTCGAGGCGATGCTGCCTTACGCCGACGTCCACATCACCGATTGGCTCGATGCCCGCGACGTGCCCGTTTCCGCCTGCAAGTTCGACCTGGACGACTATATCGACTACATCATCGACATGCTTCATGCGCTCGGCCCGGACACGCATGTCATGGCCGTATGCCAGCCCTCCGTGCCGGTCTTGGCTGCCGTGGCGCTGATGGAAGCGCGCGGCGACCGTTTCGCGCCGGCGACGATGACGCTGATGGGCGGGCCGATCGACACGCGGCGCTGCCCGACCGCCGTCAACCGGCTGGCCGAGGAAAAAGGCAGCGACTGGTTCCGCGACCACGTCATCACGCAGGTTCCGTGGCCGGCGGCCGGCGTCGGCCGCGCCGTCTATCCGGGCTTCCTGCAGCTTTCGGGCTTCATCGGCATGAATCTCGACCGCCATCTCACCGCCCAAAAGACGTTCTTCCAGAACCTCGTGAAAAACGACGGCGACAGCGCGGCCAGGCACCGCGAGTTCTACGACGAATATCTGGCGGTGATGGACCTTACCGCCGAATTCTACCTCCAGACGGTGGATACGGTTTTTGTGCGCCAGGCCCTGCCAAAGGGCGAGATGACCCATCGCGGCATTCCGGTCGATCCATCGGCGATCCGCAATGTCGCGCTGTTCACGGTCGAAGGCGAAAACGACGATATTTCGGGCTTGGGCCAGACCAGGGCCGCGCACGATCTTTGCGTCAATGTCCCGGCGGACATGAAGGCGCACTACATGCAGCCGGACGTTGGCCACTACGGCGTCTTCAACGGCTCGCGCTTCCGTGCCGAGATCGTGCCGCGCATCGTCGACTTCATCTCCACCTACGGCAATCACGAAACGATCGACGTGAAGGCCAAGCCTGCCAGCATCGCCAAGGCTCAGGCCGCCAAGGCTCAGGCTGCCAAAATTCAGGCATAAGTCGCAAAGCCAGGCTCCAGGCCGTGCCGTGTTGCAGAACTGCCGCGGTCACAGGCAAGTGAGTAACCATGCCGCCAATCTGCTCGTCGCCGGAATTGACACGGACTGTTAATAGCCCTTAACGTTTCGTTAACAACAAGGGCGAGCGGGGACAATGATTTCCTCAACAGGGTGGAGGCTGCGCAAAAGCGTGGCTATCGGATTGGCGATGTCGGCCTGGTCGGTCGGTTCGGCGTTTGCCGGCGGGCCGATGGCCATTGGTGGCCTGACTTCCCAGCCGATCGGCCACTATGATTTCTGCAAGGCGCACAAGCGCGAATGCTCCATCCGCCCCGCCAACCAGGCACCGGCAGCGATGACCGGCGCCCTGTTGCGGCAACTGGCCAGCGTGTCGGCAGCGGTCAATGCCGCCGTCAAGCCAATGAGCGACATCGACATTTACGGCAAGGAAGAGGTCTGGGCCTATCCGGACAGCGGTGTCGGCGACTGCGAGGACTACGTGCTGGAAAAGCGGCGGCGGCTCAACCGCCTCGGCCTGTCGCTGGCGGATTTGTTGATTACCGTGGTGCGCAAGCCCGATGGCGAGGGCCACGCCGTGCTGACCGTGCGCACCGACAAGGGCGATTTTATCCTCGACAATTTGACCGACAAGGTGCGCGCCTGGGACCAGACCGGCTACCGTTTTCTCAAGCGCCAGGCGAGCGACAATACCGGCCGCTGGGTTTCGATCCGGGAAGGCCAGCAGCTTCTGGTCGGCTCCGTCCAGTAGAGCGTCATACAGTTCGATCTTGCGCAGGATCCGACCCGCTGCCGGCCGGTCCGTCTGGCGGTGCAGCACCGTCATCCTACCCTGAAGCAATTTTCGCGCTTGCCGACGCTCGCTGGACCTGACTCTGCGCATTCCAGTACGGGGTTGACGTAATAGCGTCCTGTTGTTGGCCATTCCCACGGGCTGGCCGCTTGATGCCGGCTTATTCTCGACACAATTTAGGCCGGCTCCCTTTCCTTTCGGCGTCGGGCGCGCCTATACTTCGCCACCTCAACAGAACTGGTGAAAGATGCCGCCCGTCAAAAAGGAAGCCCGACCGTCCCACCGCGTCGCACGCGCCCGCACGCCCGCCTTCGTCAAGAATCTGCGCGGCGTCAAGAACTGGAAGGAAGTCAGCGCCTGGCTGGAATATCGCGGCATCGAAGATATCGAGTGCATCACGCCCGACCAGGCGGGCATCGCCCGCGGCAAGATGATGCCGACCAGCAAGTTCACCTCGAACACTTCTCTGGCCTTGCCGTCCGCTGTGTTCATGGCGACGATTTCGGGTGGCTATCCGGAAAACGGCAACGGCTTCCACTATCCGGAAGACGATGGCGATCTCAAGCTGATGCCGGATCTTTCGACGCTGACTGTGGTGCCGTGGGAAGACGACCCGACGGCGGCCGTCATCTGCGATCTCGTCCATCAGGACGGACGCAATGTCGAGTTCGCGCCACGCAACGTGCTCAGGCGCGTCCTTGGCCTCTACGACAAGCTCGGCCTCAAGCCGGTGGTCGCACCCGAAATCGAGTTCTATCTGGTGCGCAAGAACCCCGATCCGGACTATCCGCTGACACCGCCGGTCGGGCGCTCCGGCCGTGCTATCGGCGGCGGTGCCGGTTATTCCATCGCCGGCGTCAACGAGTTCGACGAACTGATCGACGACATCTATCATTTTTCCGAAAACCAGGGCCTCGAGATCGATACGCTGATCCACGAGGAGGGTGCCGGCCAGCTTGAGATCAATCTGCGCCACGGCGACCCGATCGAGCTTGCCGACCAGGTGTTCATGTTCAAGCGGACCATTCGCGAGGCGGCGCTGAAACACGACATCTACGCCACCTTCATGGCCAAGCCTATCCAGGGCCAGCCGGGTTCGGCCATGCACATCCACCAGTCGATCATCGACAAGAAAACTGGAAGAAACATCTTTTCGGCCGAAGACGGGTCGGAAACCGACGCCTTCTTCCATTTCATCGGCGGCATGCAAAAGCATGTGCCCAATGCGCTGGCGATGTTCGCGCCCTATGTGAATTCCTACCGTCGGTTGACGCAGGCGGCATCGGCCCCCGTCAACAACAAATGGGGCTATGACAACCGCACCACGGCGTTTCGCGTACCGCGTTCCGATCCGGCGGCGCGGCGTGTCGAAAACCGTATCCCGTCTTCCGACGCCAACCCCTATCTGGCGCTCGCCGCCTCGCTGGCCTGCGGGCTGATCGGCATGAACAACAAGATCAAGGCCGAGCCGCCGGTGCTGACGACCGCCAACGAAGCCGAGATCGACCTGCCGCGAGGCCTGCTGGAGGCGGTCGACCTGCTCGAAGCGGACGACGAGTTGTGTGCAGCGCTGGGCAAGTCCTTCACCACCACCTACGCGGCAATCAAGCGCGCCGAATTCGAGACCTTCATGGAAGTGATTTCGCCGTGGGAACGGGAGTATTTGTTGTTGAATGTGTGATTTAGGGCAGTAGCGAATAGCGAATAGAGGTAAGCGTGACCCACCAATCCATGCAAGCAGGAGCGCGGATCAGCGGCGCTTGCTGTTTCCCTACTCCCTACTCCCTACTCCCTATTCGCTAGCCGCCCATGCCCTATCAATCCCCGATTTCTCCCGGCATTTCCTGGTACGAGGATAGCGCTGGCCCGCGCCCGGAATATCCGGCGCTGGACGGCGACCGGCAGGCGGACGTGGTGATTGTCGGCGGAGGCTTTACCGGTCTTTCCGCCGCGACCCATCTTGCCAAGTCAGGTGTCAGCGTCGTGCTGGTCGAAGCGCACCGCTTCGGCGACGGCGCCTCGGGGCGCAATGGCGGGCAACTCGGCACCGGGCAGCGCGCCGGGGTCGAGGAACTGGAGGCCGAATACGGCTTTTCCCGCGCCAAGGCGCTGTTCGACCTGGCCGAAGACGCCAAGGCGCATCTGCTGGAGTTTGCGGCGGCCAACCAGATCGACATCGACTACGTGCCCGGCCAGATGTCGGTGGCGCACAAGCGCCGCTATGTCGATGACTACAAGGCCCATGCCGAGATCATGGCCAACCGCTTTTCCTATCCGCATATTTCCTTCATGGACGCCGGGGAAACGGCGGAGCGCCTGGGTTCGACACGGTTTTTCGGCGGCACGCGCGACACCGGCACCGGCCACATCCATCCGCTGAAGCTGGTGATCGGCACCGCGCGGGCGGCAAACGAGGCAGGCGCGCATCTGTACGAGAACACCGGCGTCTCGGGCATCGCCTCGACGGGCGGCAAGGTTCGGGTGGCGACGCCGACCGGTACCGTCACCGCGCAAAAATGCCTGATCGCGGTCAACGCCTATGGCGGTACGCTGGAGCCGGTCAGCGCTTCGCATATCATGCCGATCGGCTCGTTCATCGGCGCGACGGTGCCGCTCGATGTCTTTCCGGGCGTCCTGCCCGGCGGCGAGGCCGTCGACGATTCGCGCTTTGTCGTGCGCTATTTCCGCAAGTCCAGGGACGGGCGGCTGTTGTTCGGCGGCCGGGAAATCTACGGGGTCAACGACCCCAAGGACATCCACATCCACATCCGCCGCCAGATCGCCGAGATCTATCCGGCGCTGAAGGACGTCGAGATCACCCATGGCTGGGGCGGCTATGTCGGCATTACCCTGCCCCGCAAACCGTTCGTGCGCGAGGTCATGCCCAATGTCATTTCGGCCGGCGGCTATTCCGGCCATGGCGTCATGCTGTCGAATTTCGTCGGCAAGCTTTATGCCGAAACCGTCACCGGCAACCGCGACCGGCTGAAGCTGATCGAGGCCCTCAAAATACCGGCGTTTCCCGGTGGCCGGCGCTTGCGCGCGCCGCTGTTGTTTCTCGCCCTTAACTGGTATGCGTTGCGGGACAGATTTTAAGCCCATGTTTCGAGGTCACGTTTCAAATTCCTTAATACTGGCGCAGTGATGCCACATTCGTCGTTCTAGGTATCGGTAACAGATAAGAACCAGCACCAGCGGCTGGCGGGACTGTCTTCCATCTTCGGCATGCTATGCCTGTATCGAGCAGATGGACTTTCGGCCCCCTTTTGGAGAAGGCAGAAGTGAAGGGGTTCTCGTTTTTCGGCAGGCCGAGACGTCGCCGCCTCGCAATGACGTTCGGCTATGAGTGCCGCCCTTCTTTGTGGCGCACGCTCCGTTCCAATTCCCATCTTGTCATCGCCGCGTTCGGCACGGCCTCGTTCCTGGCCGTCGCCGCAATTGCCCTTTGGCTTGCCCTGCCTTCCGTCGACCGACCGGCCTTTGCCGAAGCCAGCCAGGAACCGTTGGCGCAGGCTTCCGCCAGCCCGTCAGCTTCCGCCAAATCTGTAGCCGCCAAATCCGTGATCGTCGCGAAGCCGCCGCCGGTAGAGGCGAACGCCGTTGCGGCTGAAACGGGCGCGGTGCCGAGCGACCTGCGCTGGAAAGATCCGAATGGCGCCAAATCGCCGACGCAGACAGCGGCAAAAGCCGCGCAGGCCGTCAATGCCGAGGCCGGCTCAGCCGAGCCGGCAGTTGCGACCAGCCCGCAGCTTGCCGCATTCGCCGCCGCAAACCGCGCAGAGGTGAATGGCGACGCCGATACGAGTGGCGCTGCCGATGTGGCCCAGACCGCTGCGGTTCCCACGCCCAGGCCGGCAAAACCGGAAAAACAAGTCGCGAAAGCGGAAACAGACGAGCCGCAACCTGCTTCGACGGGCGGCGGCGAGGCGGCGCCGGGCCATATCCTTCGCGGCGTGACCATGCGGTCCGGCCCGAAGAAGGGCGCGGCTGCCATCGGCACCATTCCAGCCAAGACGGCTGTGCAGATCGTGGACTGCAAGCGGTGGTGCGAAATCCTCTATAACGGCAAGCGCGGCTGGGTTTACAAGACGTTCGTCGCCCGCGACTAGAGCGCCGCGCCCAACCAGACGCACAAAGGGTACTCTGCCCCCTTGTTTGAGCATCGGATTACCGAAAACCGGTAACCACTTTTCGGTCTGACGCTCTGGTCAGATACAGCGCCCGCCATCGACTTCCAGCGCGACCCCGGTAATGAAGGCGGCTTCGTCGGATGCGAGCCACAGTGCTGCATTGGCGATGTCGAGCGGCGTCGACAGCCGGCCAAGCGGGATGGAAGCGCGGAATTTCTCGCGGATTTCGGGCGTATCCTTGCCCATGAACTTCTCCAGCATGCCGGTGCCGCCGGCGACCGGGCACAGGCAATTCACGCGGATGTTCTTCGGCGCCAATTCCACCGCCATCGATTTGGTCGCGGTGATCGCCCAGCCCTTGGAGGCGTTGTACCAGGTAAGGCCGGGGCGCGGCCGCAGGCCGGCGGTCGAGGCGGTGGTGAGAATGACGCCGCCGCCCTGTGCCTCCATAATCGGCACAATGCTGCGCGCCGCGTGGTAGATCGCCTTCATGTTGACGGCGGTAATGAGGTCGAACGTTGCTTCGTCCACGCCCAGCATGTCGCCGTTGCGATGCGTATAACCTGCATTGTTGACCATGATGTCGACGCGGCCGAAGGCATCCATGGCCGCGCCCACCATCTGTTCGAATTCGGATGCCTGCGATACGTCGGTTTGCGTCCATATCGCGGACACGCCGATCTCCGCCGCGACCCGTTCCGCGCCCTTGCCGTTCAGGTCGGCGACAACGATCTTCGCGCCTTCCTCGGCGAAGCGCCGGGCCATACCCTCGCCGAAGCCGGAAGCGGCCCCGGTAATGACGGCTACCTTGTCTTTCAGGCGCATTGTTTTCTCACCCATGGTTGAACACGATCGTCTTGGTCGCCGACATGTCGTACAGCGCCTCGAACCCCTTCTCCCGGCCATGGCCGGATCGCTTGAAGCCGCCGAAGGGGAGTTCTATGCCGCCGCCCGCGCCATAGCCGTTGACGAAGACCTGGCCTGAACGCACCCGCTTGGCGACACGATGCTGGCGGCCGCCATCGCCGGTCCAGATGCCGGCGACGAGCCCGTAGTCGGTGCCGTTGGCCAGCCGAATCGCTTCCTCCTCGCCGTCGAAGCCAAACAGCGCCAGCACCGGGCCGAAGACTTCCTCGCGCGCGATGGTGGCGTCCGGATCGACCTCGCCGAACAGCGCCGGTGCGAAATAGTAACCGCCGGATGGCGCGTCGCGGTGAATGGAACCGTGTGCCAGAACCGGAACCCCTGCCTTTTCGGCATCGGCCACCATGCTCTCGACGCGAAGCTTCTGTTTCGGGTTGATAAGCGCGCCAAGGTCGAGATCGGCGTCGTGCGAACCGGCAACCAGCGCCGAGAATCGTGTGGCCAACGCTGCCGCGACCGCCTCATAGATCGGCCGCTCGATCAGCACACGGCTGCCGGCCGAGCAGGTCTGGCCGCCGTTTTGGATGATCGCGTTGACCAGCACCGGCAGCGCCTTGTCCAGATCGGCATCGGCAAACACGATTTGCGGCGACTTGCCGCCGAGTTCCATGGTGACGCCGCGATTGTTTCCGGCCGCCGCCTGCTGGATGGCCGTTCCGGTGGCGGGTGAGCCGGTGAAGGTGACGTAATCGACACCCGGATGCGCCGACAGCGCTGCCCCCGCCTCGCGCCCATAGCCGGTGATGACGTTGAAGACGCCGTCAGGAAAACCCGCTTCGAGCGCCAGTTCGCCCATGCGGATCGCGGTCAGCGAGGCGTCTTCCGCCGGCTTGACGACCAGCGTGTTGCCCATGGCGAGCGCTGCCCCCGCCACCCGCGCCAGGATTTGCAGCGGGTAGTTCCACGGAATGATGCCGGCAACTACGCCATGCGGTTCGCGCAGCGTCAGCGCCGTATAGCCGTCGAGAAAGGGAATGGTGTCGCCATGGATCTTGTCGCCCGCGCCGCCATAAAATTCGTAATAGCGCATGGTGGCGGTGACGTCGGCCTTGCCCTGCCTTGCCGGCTTGCCGGTATCGCGCGATTCCAGTGCCGCCAGTTCGTCGCCGTTCTTTTCGACCAGGTGAGAGAGGCGGGTCAGCAGCCGGCCGCGCTCGACGGCCGGCATTTTGGCCCATGGCCCCTCTTCGAAGGCGCGCCGCGCCGCCTGCACCGCGCTATCCACATCAGCCTCACCGGAAGCCGGGATCGAGGCGAAAACCTTACCGTCGGATGGACAGAAGACATCGATGCGTTCGCCGGAAGCCGCATCGACGGACTTGCCGTCGATCAGTTGACGGAAGGCGCGGCCCTGTGCGACGGCCCCTGAAAGGTGTGTGCCCATGGCGTTTCTCCTTTGGGTTCGCTCCAAAGCCGCCCTATGTTGCGGTTGCGGAGCAATCGGCGGGGATTATCGCCTATCGGCTGCCTCGCGTGCTGGACCAGTGGCATGGTCGATGCTGTGACACCATGGCACTGGTCAATCTAAATCGATTAGATTATAGCAGCCCGGCATACCCAGCCGGCGTTAGAACGGACAGAGCATGACAAGCCAGATCATTCCCGTCGACCCTTTCGACTTCATCATATTCGGTGGCACCGGCGATCTTTCGGAGCGCAAGCTCTTGCCGTCGCTGTATTACCGCCAGCGCGATCATCAATTTTCGGAACCGACACGCATTATCGGCACGTCGCGCAGCAAGATGAGCGACGAGGAATTCCGGGCATTTGCCAAGAAAGCGATTTCCGAGCACGTCGCCAAGGCGGACATCGACGCCAAGGAACTGGAGATTTTTCTCGCCAGGTTTTCCTATGTGGCGGCGGACGCCGTCAGCGGCTCCGGCTTCGACCAGTTGAAGAAGAAAGTCGGCGACACCGACCGCATCCGCGTCTTCTACCTTGCCGTGGCGCCTGGCCTGTTCGGCGAAATCTCGCACAAGCTCAAAGAGCACAAGATGATTACGCCCACGTCGCGGATCGTCGTGGAAAAGCCGATCGGCCGCGACCTGGCTTCGGCCAAGGCGCTCAACGACCAGATCGGCAGCGACTTCCATGAAAACCAGATTTTTCGCATCGACCACTATCTCGGCAAGGAGACGGTGCAGAATTTGATGGCGCTTCGCTTTGCCAACGCGCTCTACGAGCCACTGTGGAATTCGGCGCATATCGATCATGTGCAGATCACGGTGGCCGAAACCGTCGGGCTGGAAGACC
Organism: Mesorhizobium sp. A556; assembly: GCF_054489545.1. Lineage (NCBI taxonomy): Bacteria > Pseudomonadati > Pseudomonadota > Alphaproteobacteria > Hyphomicrobiales > Phyllobacteriaceae > Mesorhizobium > Mesorhizobium sp. A556. The sequence continues at coordinate 210,460 of NZ_JBTMXA010000004.1, read as the reverse complement.
GCGTCACCTATTACGACAAGGCCGGCGCGCTGCGCGACATGGTGCAGAACCACATCATGCAGCTGGTCTGCCTCGTGGCCATGGAGGCGCCCGCCTCGATGGATGCGGATGCCCTGCGCGACGAGAAGCTGAAGGTGCTGCGGGCGCTGAAGCGCATCAACGGCACCGAAGCGCCGAAGCAGACGGTGCGCGGGCAATACCGCGCCGGCGCCTCTTCGGGCGGCCCGGTGAAGGGCTATGTCGAGGAACTGGAAAGCGACAGCAACACCGAGACCTTCGTGGCCATCAAGGCCGAGATCGCCAACTGGCGCTGGGCCGGCGTGCCGTTTTACCTGCGCACCGGCAAGCGGCTGGCCAACCGCGTCTCCGAGATCGTCATCGAGTTCAAGCCGATCCCGCACTCGATCTTCGCAGGCGAGGCGGCAGGGCCGATCTTCCCCAACCAGCTTGTCATTCGGCTGCAGCCGGACGAAGGCGTCAAGCAGTTCATCATGATCAAGGATCCGGGTCCGGGCGGCATGCGGCTTCGCCAGATTCCGCTCGACATGAGCTTTGCGCAATCCTTCAAGGGGCGCTCGCCCGACGCTTACGAGCGGCTCATCATGGACGTGATCCGCGGCAACCAGACGCTGTTCATGCGCCGCGACGAGGTCGAAGCGGCGTGGAAATGGATCGACCCGATCCAGAACGCCTGGGCAAGCGCCTTGCAGGAAACGCAGGGTTACACCGCCGGCACCTGGGGCCCATCGGCTTCGATCGCCCTGATCGAGCGCGATGGCCGCACCTGGCACGAAAGCAATTGAGCGCCATGGGCGGCAATTTCCACTGGCACGGTTTTGAGACGCGCGACGAACTGGCGGCGGCATTTTCCGGCACCGTCGCTGCCCGCCTCACCGAGGCTGTCGCAAAACGTGGGACGGCACTGCTTGCCGTTTCCGGCGGCACCACGCCGGCGAAGTTTTTTGCCGCCCTGTCGAAACAGCCCATCGCCTGGGACAAGGTGACGGTGACGCTGATCGACGAGCGTTTCGTGCCGACCTCCTCGCCGCGCTCGAATGCCGGACTGGTAGCCGCCAACCTGCTGCAGAACGCGGCTGCCGCCGCCAAATTCATGCCGCTCTATCACGAGGCAGCCAGCATCGAGGCTGCGGCATCCATTGCCGACAAGGCCTTGCAGGCGCTTGGCTGGCCACTCGACGTTGCCGTGCTCGGCATGGGCAATGACGGCCACACCGCTTCGTTCTTCCCCGATGCCACCGATCTGGCCACGCTGCTCGACCCCGCATCGAAAGCCAACGTACTGCCGGTTCACGCGGAAAGCGCCGGCGAGCCGCGCCTGACCCTGTCGATGGCGCGCATCATCGAAGCCGGTTTCGTCGCGCTGCACATCGAGGGCGCCGAGAAGCAAGAAACATTCGACGGCGCGATGACGCCGGGTGCGAAAAAACCGATCCGCGCCGTTATCGAGGCCTCGCCAAGACCGGTCGAGGTTTTCTGGGCTGCTTGATATGCAACGCCGGACACTTTGCCGCAATCCGCAAGGAGTTTGCCATGACCGCCAGACGCGACATCGAAGCCATCACCGGACGCATCCGCGAGCGCTCCAAGGGTAGCCGTGAAATCTACCTCTCCCGCCTCACCGCCGCTTCCGGCAGCACGGCCAATCGCGGCGTTCTTTCCTGCGGCAACCTCGCTCACGGCTTTGCCGTGTGCAGCCCCTCGGAAAAGATCGCGCTCGGCGGCGACCGGGTTCCTAATCTCGGCATCATCACGGCCTATAACGACATGCTCTCGGCGCATCAGCCGTTCGAGACCTATCCGGCACTGATCAAGGAGGCGGCGCGCGCGGCTGGCGGCATCGCGCAGGTGGCGGGCGGCGTGCCGGCCATGTGCGACGGCGTCACCCAGGGCCAGCCAGGCATGGAACTGTCGCTGTTTTCGCGCGATGTGATCGCCATGGCCGCTGCAATCGGCCTGTCGCACAACATGTTCGACGCCGCGGCCTTTCTCGGCGTCTGCGACAAGATCGTGCCTGGCCTTTTGATGGCGGCCCTTACCTTCGGGCACCTGCCGGCAGTGTTCATCCCGGCCGGACCGATGACGACCGGCCTGCCCAACGACGAGAAAGCGCGGGTGCGCCAGCTCTATGCCGAGGGCAAGGTCGGCCGCGCCGAGTTGCTGGAGGCCGAGTCGAAATCCTATCACGGGCCGGGCACCTGCACCTTCTACGGAACCGCGAACTCCAACCAGATGTTGATGGAGATCATGGGTCTGCATACGCCGGGCGCTTCCTTCGTCAATCCCGGAACCCCCTTGCGCGACGCGCTGACCCGAGAGGCGACGAAACGCGTGCTGGCGATCACAGCCCTCGGCAACGCCTACACGCCGGTCGGCCGCATGATCGACGAGCGTTCGCTGGTCAACGGCGTCGTCGGCCTGCACGCCACCGGCGGCTCGACCAACCACACGATCCATCTGATCGCGATTGCGGCGGCGGCCGGCATCAAGCTGACCTGGCAGGATATTTCCGACCTGTCGGACGCCGTGCCGCTGCTGGCCCGGGTCTATCCGAACGGGCTTGCCGACGTGAACCATTTCCAAGCGGCCGGCGGCATGGGCTTCCTCATCCGCGAACTGCTGGACGAAGGCATTCTGCACGAGGACGTCCAGACCGTATGGGGCGAAGGCCTTCGCCCCTATGCTGTCGAGGCGACGCTGGGCGTCGACGGTTCCGTGGTGCGGTCGCCCGCGCCTCGGCAAAGCGGCGACGAGAAGGTGCTGGCTCCCTTCGCCAGGGCATTCCAGCCGAGCGGCGGGCTGAAGGTGCTGTCCGGCAATCTCGGCCACGCCATCATAAAAACCTCCGCCGTGAAACCCGAGCGGCGCATCATCGAAGCGCCGGCGAAAGTGTTCGACAGCCAGCATGGATTGAACGACGCCTTCAAGGCCGGCGAGTTGACCGGCGACTTCATCGCCGTCATCCGCCTCCAGGGGCCGAAGGCCAACGGCATGCCGGAACTGCACAAGCTGACCACCGTGCTCGGCATCCTGCAGGACCGCGGCCAGCATGTGGCGCTGGTGACGGACGGGCGCATGTCGGGCGCCAGCGGAAAAGTGCCGGCGGCGATCCATGTGACGCCGGAAGCGCTTGAAGGCGGGGCGATCGGCAAAGTCCGCGCCGGCGACATCTTGCGCCTCGATGCGGATGCGGGGACGCTTGAGCTTCTGGTGCCGGCGGGCGACCTCGCGTTGCGCCCAGTCACAACCGCCGATCTTTCGGCCAACGAATTCGGCATGGGCCGCGAGCTTTTTGCCGGCTTCAGGCATCTGGTCAACCGCGCCGACCAGGGCGCGAGCGCGTTCGGTAACGGCTGACGCAATCAGTAGGTCGTGCGCCGCTCTTCCGAGGGCGGGCGGGCGAATTGCAGCCGGTAGCTCTGGGCGAAATAGGAATGCGAGGTGAACCCCGTCGCAATCGCCACGTCGAGGATCGGCATGTTGGTCTGGCGCAGCAATTCGCGCGCGCGCTCCAGCCGCAGGCGCATATAGTAGCGGCCGGGCGTCACCGACAGATGGCGCAGGAACAGGCGCTCCACCTGCCGCACCGAAAGGCCGGCCGACTTGGCCATCTGCACCGCCGACAGCGGCTCGTCGAGATGATCGGCCATGAGTTCGACGATACGGCGCAGCTTTTCGGACTTGCCGGTAAGGTCGCGCTCGGGGCCGACGCGCTGGCGGTCGGCGGCGGAACGGATGCGCTCGTGCTGGAACTGGTTGGCGACGCCATTGGCGATATTGGAACCGAGATCGGCCCGCACGATCTCCAGCATCAGGTCGATCGACGTGGTGCCTCCGGCGCAGGTATAGCGCTTGCGGTCGATTTCGAAGACGTGGCCGGTACAGGCGATGTCGGGAAACCGCTCGATGAAGCCGGCGCGGTTTTCCCAATGGATGGTGCACCGGTGGCCGTCCAGTTGGCCTGCTTCCGCCAGCAAATAGGAGCCGATGGACAGCGCGCCCAGCGCGCCGCCGCGCCTGCCCCAACTGCGCAGCGCGCCCAGCACCTTGCTCTTTCCGGGAAACTCCGTGCTGAGGCCGACCGCGACGAACAGGATGTCCGCATGCGGCATGTCCGCCACCGAATAGTCGATCTTGATCGGCAGGCCGTTCGAGGCCGTAACCGCCTCGCCATCGGCCGAAACCGTGGTCCAGCTATAGAAATCCCGGCCAAGCAGCCGGTTGGCCGACCGGCACACATCGATCGCCGCGGCCAGCGAAAACATCGGAAACCTGTCGACCAGCAGGAATGCGAACTGGCGTCCGTCCGTCGCAGAATCGCTCGATACCGGCCGTTCGATGGAAACAGGAACTGTCGGCAAGGCGCATACTTTCCAAGGCGATCAGAAGGACGGACGTTTCAGCCCGGTGGCAAGATAGGCGGAAACCAGCGTATTGGCCATCAGCATTGCAATGGTCATCGGGCCGACACCGCCCGGAACCGGCGTGATCGCGCCGGCGACCTTGTCCGCCTCCGCGAAGGCGACATCGCCGACAAGGCGGGTCTTGCCCTCGCCCTTCTCGGGTGCATCAATCCTGTTGATGCCTACATCGATGACGGTAGCACCGGGCTTTACCCAGTCGCCCTTGACCATCTCCGGCCGGCCGACGGCGGCAACCAGGATGTCGGCGGTGCGCGCCAGCGCCGGCAGGTCCCGCGTGCGGCTGTGGGCGATGGTGACGGTGCAATTGGCGGCAAGCAGAAGGCTCGCCATCGGCTTGCCGACGATGTTGGAGCGGCCGAGGACGACGGCGTTCAGGCCGGACAGGTCCTTGCCGCGCACCCGCTCGATGAGCAACATGGAGCCTGCCGGCGTGCAGGGCACGAAGGCCGTTTCCAGTTCGCCCGTGCCGACCTTGCCGACATTGATGAAATGGAACCCGTCGACGTCCTTTTCCGGCGCGATCGCCTGGATGACCTTGCCCGCGTCGATATGCGCCGGCAACGGCAACTGCACCAGAATGCCGTGAATGGCGGCATCGGCGTTGAGATCGCCGATGATCGACAGCAGGTCCGCCTCGGCCGTATCTGCCGGCAAGGTGTGCTGCACCGACAAGAAACCGCAGGCCTTGGCGGTGCGGGACTTGGACGCGACATAGACCTGGCTGGCAGGGTCTTCGCCAACGATCACCACGGCAAGGCCGGGTTGTGTCCCATGCTTGCCAACGAGTTCGGCCGTCATGGCCGTTACCTTGCTCACCACGTCGGCGGCGACGCTTTTTCCATCGATCAGTTCGGCCATGCTCAACCTTGTTGCTTCGGGGCACCCTGCGGAATGTCGGGGGTACCCTTCCGCGGCATCGAGTGCAAATGGACAATTTGCAGCGCCCTGTGCCTGTTCGGCAAAAAGCATCCTGTATGGCCAGCATTTCATGGAAAGGGGCCGGCGCAATCCCGCCAATGCGCCGCGCCATGCCGTAAACTCGAAACCGGCGCGATTATTCCGACGCAGGACCTATCGGTTCAGCCTACTCTGCCGCTGGTTTTCAGAAATAGCGACGGCGGGAGCGGCTGTCGGCCAGGTCGCGCACGGCATCGCGGAACTCGCGCAAGGAGGCGCGGATTTCCTCGATCGGCGTCGGCTCCTCGGCAAATGACTGCATTTCGGGCGCGCGCGGCTGGTTGAAGGGTTGCGGTTGCGGATAAGGCGCGGCCTGATGCTGCGGCATCGGCGGCGCGTAAGGATAGGCCGGTGGCGGCGCATAAGACGGCACCTGCCAAGCCTGTGGCTGCGGCGGATAAGCCATCTGCTGCGGCGCCTGAACGTAAAGATAAGGCTGCGGTTGCGCATAGACCTGCTGCGGCGGCGCATAGGGCTGTGGCTGCATCTGCGGAGCGGGATAAGGTGCGGCCTGTTGCGGCATCATGGGCGGCGCAACCGGATAGGGATGCTGTGGATACGCGCCCTGCTGGAACTGCGGTTGCGGATAACCCATCGCCGGCTGTTGCGGCGCATAAGGCGCGTTCGGATCGGGATAGACGGGATACATGGTGCTCTCCGCGGGCTGCATGGTGTCGTCGGGTGCAAATACGGGCGCGTCGTCGAATTCGCCCGGCTCCTCTTCCTCGAAATATCGGTCTGTCTCTTCGTAGACCTCTTCAGGGCCTTCCTCGGGGCTTTCGTCCGGGCCGGGCGCTTTGCGCTGCAAAGCCCGCGTGATGGCCGAGCGCAAGGTTTCGATCGGGTTTTGTCGCACCGGCGACGGCAGCGGGGCAGCTTCGGCCACCACTGGCTCGTGGAACGGCAGCGGCTCACGCGGCGGCGGAGCGAATGCGGCGCGGTCGGGCGTGCGGCGCTGGGCCGGCTGGCCCTGTCGTGAACGATCGTCGGCGGTTTCGCGAAGGCTGTCATAGGCCCCACGCATGGCGCCAAGGCCGATACCGGAGGCAAAGCCGAGCAGCAGGCCGGCAAGGGCCGTCAAGGCGCGGGACGGGCCTGTCGGCTCCAGCGGCGGAAAAGCCTTGGAAATGACGCTGATATTGGCGGTGTTGATGTCTTTCTGCTCGCCGGTCTGCTTGGCGCGCAGCAGGAACGCCTCGTACACGGCGCGCTTGGCGTTGGCGTCGCGCTCCAGTTCGCGCGCGGTGACGAGATCGGCGTTGACATCGCCGCTGCGCACCTTCAACTGCGCCAGCCGGGACGACAATTCCTGCTCCATCTGCACGGCCCGCTTCAGTTCGGTCTGTAGCGACGAGGCGATGCGCCGCAACTCTCCCGCGATACGGTCGCGCGCGCCCGTCAACTGGGCGTCCAGCGCCAGCCGCTCGGGATGCCGGGGGCCGAGCCGCACATCGGCGCGGTCGGCTTCCTGCCGGAGCTTGGCATATTGCGCGCGCAAATCGTTCATGGCGTCCGAAGCGACCGCCTCGGGCAGCGTACCGCCGAGCACGGCATCGACATCGACCGACCGGGCAGAGGCGGCCTTGGCGTTCAGCTCCAGCGTTTTCGCGCGCGCGACGGTGAGCTGGTCGTTGAGCTTTACCAGTTCGTCGTCGGAAATGAGGCGTCCCTGCGCGTCGATCAGATCGTGCTCGGCCTTGAAGGTTTCGACCTTGCGTTCAGCGGCTTCGACAGCCGCGCGCAATTCATCGAGCCGCCCGGTCAATTCGCCCGTGGCGCGGCCGGCCGTATCCGACTGCATCTTGCCGTAGGTCTGCAAGAAGACATCGGCCATCGTATTGGCGATGAGCGCCGATTTCTCGCCCTGCTTCGTGGTTACGCCGATGCTGATGACGAAGGTCTTGCTGCCGCGCTCGACCGACAGGTCCTTGGCCAGATTGTCCACGACGATGGCGCGACGGCGCGCTTCGTCATTGCCGGCCGGCGCATCGTCGCGCGAAAGCACCGAACGGATCATCGCCATCACGCCCGGAAAGCCCTCGCTTTGGCCATTGAATTCCGGGTCGTCGTCAAGATTGAGCTTGTCGGCAACCTGGTTGAGCACGGTGCCGGAGGTGAGCACGCGCACCTGGTTTTCCACGATGGCCAGCGTGGTGTCCGAGGCGATGCCCGATTGCGTCAGGTCGTGGTCGGTGATCTGCAGGTCGCGCGGATCGGCGATCAGTTCGGTCGTCGCCTCATACTTCTTCGGCGTCGTCACAGCGATGGCTACGCCGAGCAGGGCGCCGGCCAGCGTCGCCGCCACGATCAGCTTTTTCGAGCGCGCGATGCCGCCGAAAACCTTGATCGGATCGATGAGCGGCTTCCAGCGCTGGTCGTCCCCCTCACGGTCGGGGGGCCGCCTGTCGGCCTGCGCGAAAGCCGGGACGGTTTCGGCAGGCTCAAACGGCGGCAGCGCTTCGTCCATGATGGGTGGGGGAGGTGCTACGTGCTCGGATTGCGCTTCGCGTTCCGCTCTCGCCAGCCGATGACGGGCGGCGGCATCCTCCCGCCCGGACGGCCGCACGTCGTCGGCGACAGAAAGAAGCGAGATGGATGGGCGGACAGCCGGTCGTTCAGGCGCTTGCTGGCCGAGCGAAAGCAGCGAGCGCAAGCGGCTTTTGTCTTCGCGGTTTTCCCTCTCGAACATGGTTTTGAGGCTTTACCTTCAGCGGCGCGCGAACGGCACGCCCATGCGTTAAACCACGCTAAACAGACATGGAAAACAAAACGTTAATTTTGGAGCGCGTTTGAGGGCTTCGTCAGACGATTCTGTGCGGAAAACGGCACGTTAAACTTTGTCGCCTATGCTGCTTTCGAACCATGACGCAGGCCCGCGACATCACCGAAAAGCGCAGTATCGCCCGGCTCGCAAGCGTTGTAGCCGCGCGGCGGGGGCTTGTGCGCGACTATCTTTCGGCCATCAGCGGAGCCGGCGGGCGGCTGGTCTTCTCGCTCGTCTATTTCGTCGCGCTGGCCAACACGCTTTCCATTGCGGAATTCGGCCTGTTCGCCACGGCTTCCGCTGCCGGCGTGATGCTGTCGCGCCTGCTCGCCTTCGGTTTCATATCGGCGCTGTACCGCACCGCCACCAAGCGCCCCAGGCTGATCGGAACCTTCACGGCAGGCTTCGCCCTGTTGGCCGCCCTATCGATTCCGCTGCTGATTGCCGCCGCTTACGGCATCTATCGGCTCTTCTTCGCGGCCAGCATGGCGCTGCCGGTATTCGCGGCTGTCGTCTTTGCCGAAGCGCTGTTGTGGCGGCCGGTCGAGGTGGCGATGATCGTCAACAACGGTCTTGGCAAATTCGGCAGGGCAGCCCTGCTGTCGATTCTGACGGCCGCGCTCAAGGCAGCGGCGGCGGTGCTTTTCATGTTTGCGGCACAGCATACGCTGGCGACATGGTCGTGGTTTTACATCGGCACCAACGCGGCCTCGCTTGTGCTTGCCTTTGGGCTGTTTTATCCGCGCCAGCGGCTCAGGCTGCGGCCCGCGCTCTACTGGCGGCGGCTCGCCGATTCGGTTTATGTCGCCTGCGCCGAAGTGCTGTTCTACCTGCAAATGGAATTCGACAAGCTGCTCGTCCTGGCGATCGGCGGGCCGCAGCTTGCCGGCCTCTATGCCATCATCATGCGGCTGGTCGATTTGACGGCCATTCCGATCCGCACCTTCTCGATGATGCTGGTGCAGAAGCTGATGCGCGCGCCGATGCTGCTGTCGCGGCTTGCCGTCCGCTGCGGCATCGAAGGCGGCGTATTCCTCGTCTCGACGCTCGGGCTGCTGGCGCTGGGCGTGGTGCTGCATTTCTTCCCGGCAGCGCTTGGCCGCAACGTTGCCGAGGCCGCGCCGCTCGTCCTGCTGGCGCTCTTCGTTCCGGGCTTGCGCAATCTCGTCGAATACCAGGCGGAACTGCTTTTCGCGCGCGGCCAGACGCTGATGCGGGCGCTCAATCTCAGCCTACTGGCCGGCGCAAAGGCGGTTCTTTTGACCTATGTGCTGACAAGGTTCGAGGCGATGTCCGATCTGGTGCTGTCGCTCAACCTCGTATTCCTGCTGCTTTATCTGGCGTCGGCCCTGCTTACCTATTCGGCCATGCGCCAGCCGCCGAAGCCTGTCTAGGCGGCGTGTGTAATCAGGCGGCGGATACGGTCGGGATCGACGCCAAGGAAGGATTGCACGCCGACAGCCGCCTGCTCCGGCTCCATCGAAGCGACGAGCGCGCAAAACTCGGCGTCGGATAAAACCTGCCCGAACCAGTGCACGCGGCAGAATTCCTCCGCGCCGTGGAAATGGTCCGCTCCCTGCAGCACCTCGTCAACATAGCGGCCATAGACCATGCATTCGGAAAATTTTCGGCTGGAGCCCAGCACCTCGATCCAGCTACGGCCGTGCTGCGCCTCGATCCGCTTGCACATTGCCGTCATCGTTTCGCGCCGCCAGGCGATCAGCGTCGAGATATAGTCGTGCGGCGAGACGGCCGGACTGGCGATGCCAAGCGCGCGGCCGGCATTACGCGACCACAGGCGATGGTCGTAGCGTGTCTCGCTTGCCATCGTGTCGTAGCGGCGAAACAGGCGGACCTTGCCGTCCCGATGGAACGCACCGCAATCGAACGGTTTCAGGAACACGACGTCGGAATCGCAAAACACCAGCACGTCTTGCGGCACATGAGCGGCGATGGCGATGCGGCGCAACTGCTGCACATGCCAGCCGCGCAGCGGTTTGGTCCTGAAGCTTAGCCATATGCGGCGGCGAAACAGGCTTGCCGGGTCGTCGAAGGGGCGCAGCCAGCCCGGCAGCAGGTCGCGCTCGTCAATGACTGTGCGGCGCGCGCCGGCCAGTTGGCGAAACAGCCCCATGTCCCGGCGTTCGACCAGGATATAGTGGTGCGCGAAGCCCGTCACATGGCGGTCGAGTGTTTCGCAAAGCAGCCGGCAGCGCTCGAAATCCGCAGCATAGCTGGGCGTCACGATGGCCGCAGTCGCAGCCGGCGTGAACAAGACAGGGTCGGTGGCATCCCCGGCCGCGAAACGGCTGCTCACAGCTTGCCCCCGAGGGAATTTCCCCCCGTTGGAGCAGGCATACCGAAGAATTTCTGCCGCAACACGCGCCACAGGAAAACCGGGTTGCCGATGAGGTAGCGCCGCCACAGGCGGCGGGGTTCGACAATCAGCCGGAAAAGCCATTCAAGCCGCACGCGGCGCAGCCATAGCGGCGCTCGCGGCACGCTGCCGCTCAGGAAATCGAACAAAGCGCCCACCGCGATCGGCAGCGTGCAATGGCGGGCGTCGATATGTTGGGCGATCCACAATTCCTGCCGCGGCACGCCCATGGCGACGAGCAGGATGTCCGGGCGGAGGCCGGCGATGCGGCCAAGGATAGCCGGCTCCTCTTCGGCCGGGAAATAGCCGTCATGGATGACCACGATGCGGTGGCGCGGCGCCATTGCGGCGAGCCTTGCCGCCGCCGCCTCGGCGATGTCGGGAGACGCGCCGAGCAGCGCCACGGTCAGCGGCGAGGCCGCCGCTTTCAGCAAGGCCGGGATGAAATCGGTGCCGTTCAGGTTGGCTGGAAACGACGAGCCGTAAAGAAGCTTCGAGGCGATGTCGATGCCGACCCCATCCGGTAGGACCAGGAAATCGTCGAGCGCATGCGCGAAGGCCGGATCGGTCACGGCGATGTTCGCATTATGCGCGTTCAGGAACGTGACCTTGGTGAACTTCCGGTCGCGAAGCAAGCCCGTCAACCGGTCGATGGCCTCGCCCCAGCCGGCGCCGGCTACCTGAATGCCGAGAACCCTCCTGCATATCCGGGAACCGAAAATGGCATGGGCGGCATCCATGTTCATGCGAAGGCCGGCCGCCGGACGGGGCCGATAGCCCGCAGGCCGCGCTCGATCGCGGCGTCGAGGGCATTCAGTTGATGGCGATGGAAGGATGCGCCGTCGCAATCGGAAACCGCGCCTGCCGCTGCGGCCTCAAGCGCGCTTGCGAAGGCGGCCGGATCGTCGGTGACGACGCAATTTTGCGGGCGGTAGCCGATGCCGCGCAGCGAGCGGGCGGTGGCGACGCTGGGAAGGCCAAGCTCGAAGGTTTCGATGGTCTTCAACTGCACGCCGCTGCCGGATGTACTGATAAGCGGAATGACGGCGGCCGAGCGGACGAACGCCCGCGCATCCGGCACGCGCCCGACAAAGCTGACGCCGGGGTGCGGGGACTTGATACCGGACGGGACGCTGCCGGCGATGTGGACGCGAAAGTCCGGCCGCAGGTGCGGCACGACGCGGCTGAGGAACCAGTCGAGGCCGATGCGGTTGGGCTGCCATGTCCAGGTGCCGATCAGCGCCGCGTCGCATTCGATCCGACGCGGGGCCTTCACCGGGACGGTCGCGCGCGTCGTCAGCGGCAGCGTGGCCGACCGGTCGTCGGAAGCGACGCCGAGTGCTGCGCGGTCTTCCTCGGCCAGCGTGAAGACGAAGCGGGCTTTTGTGCAAAGCCGGTCTTCCATCCGCTTCAGCAGCCGCGCCTCGCGACGAAAAAGCAGGCGCTCCGGCAGGCGGCGGGCGGCTGCGGCATTGTCCAGCGCCGCCTGGTGCTCGACATTGTGGGCGACGAAAATCGATGGCAGGCCGACAAGGGCTTCCTCGAAGGCGCCGGCGAACTGCACCGAATTCAGCACATAGCCATCGAACGGGCCGGCTTTCGCGATGGCCGCGCGGACCGCTTGCGCCGAAACGATGCGCAGTTTTGCCGATGCGAAGGTAAGCCCCGATGCGAGCGCTTTTGCCACCCATTCCAGCTTTTGCACGGGCGAAGCGCTGTCGGTGCGTACGTCCAGCGCACCCAGCACAATGGTGTTTTGCGGATCGAGGGCGGGTTCGCCCGGCCAGGTGAAGCCCATGACGGTAACCCGCGCGCCCGCCCGGCGGAGCGCGTCGATGATTGCCGAATTGGCAATCTCGTAGCCTGAGGCGAGAGCGCCGTCAGGCACGATCGATGTGGCAAAAAGCAGATGCATCGGGCCTATCCTGGAGGCAGCCAATAGCAAAGCTGGGTGAATCTCCCCTTAAAAGCGAGGTTTTGCCCCCTGGATCGTGAAAATTTTCGTCATTCGCAGGTGAAGATGATTAACGAAACATTATCGCGGCGGTGCTACCACCACGCCAGATCATTCGGCTTGACGGACATGAATGCTTTTCCTTCCGATGCCTCGGTGTCGATTGTCGGCCGATCGCCCGGGCTTGCTGCCGAAGCGGTCGAGGCGGTCGTTACGCTGCCGACCTTCAAGCGGCCCGAGCAGGTCGTGGCCACGCTGGAATCGTTGCGCCGCCAGAAAACCGGCCGTCGTTTTGCGGTAATCCTGATCGAAAACGAAGCCGAAGCGCAGGAGGGCGCCAAGGCGGCGCTGCCCCTGTTCGAGCGTGGAGCGATTGCCGGCATGGTCATCGTCGCACACCAGCGCGGCAATTGCAGCGCCTACAATGCCGGCTGGCAGAGCGCGCTCACGCATTTCCCGAATTTCAGGCATTTGCTGGTCATAGACGACGACGAAATCGCCGATCCGCACTGGCTCGAGCTTCTATGCCGGGCAGCCGAAACGCTGTCGGCCGACATTGTCGGCGGACCGCAGGTGCCGAAATTTGCCGAGCCTGCCCATGACGTGTGGGCGACGCACCCGGTATTCGCGCCGCCCTACCGCGAAACCGGGCTTGTGCCGGCGCTGTATTCGTCCGGCAACCTTTTGGTCTCGCGTCCCGTGCTGCTGGCCATGGGGCCACCCTTCCTCGACCTGAAATTCAACTTCATGGGCGGCGGCGATTCGGATTTTCTCAGCCGCGCGGGGCAAAAAGGATTTGTTCTTGGCTGGTGCGCCGAGGCCAGCACGCAGGAGATCGTGCCCGCCCGCCGCGTCGAGGCCGACTGGCTGCGCGCACGAAGCCTGCGCAATGGTGTCATCTCGACGCTGGTTGAAAAGAAGAAGCGCGCGGGCACGCCGCTTGGCCGGACCAGAGTGTTGCTGAAGAGCCTGGCCCTGCTTGCCGCCTCGCCGTTTCGCGGGCTTTTCCGGCTGGTGCGAATGAGGTCCGCCCGGACGGCGCTTTATCCGGTCCATGTTGCGCTTGGTCGCGTTCTGGCCGAATTCGGATATGCCAATGAGCAATATCGACAGCCTGAAAAGAACTGAACCCGCGCCGCTGAGCGCCGCCTTCACGCGCGATGGCGTCTCGACCGCCATCGCGGCGGTGTTACTCACCGTCGTGCTTGTTTCATTCCGACCCTTCTACCCCGACGGCACCGGCGTCGACGGCTCTGATATCGTGAACCAGATCGGGTTCGGCGCCCTTGGCGCGCTCTCGATCTTTTCGCTGGCAACGCTGGCGGAGCCGCGCGTGGTGCGTTCGCTGCTCAGCCCATCCTGGCTGATGGTGCTGGCCTTTTTCGTGCTTTCCATCCTCATGGCCACCGACCCGTTCGCGGCCCTGCGCGCAGCATCCTTCACGCTGATCGGCATGCTGGCCATGGCAACCGTGCTGGCGTTACCGCGTGACGCGGAAGCGTTCTCGACGGTGCTCGTCTTCGCCGCGGTGGGGGTCATAGGCCTGTCCTATTTCGGGCTTTTCGCCTTTCCCAACGCGGCATTGCATACGGCAAATTCCAGCGAACCGGACCAGGCCGGCCTGTGGCGCGGCGTCTTCACGCATAAGAACATCGCCGCACCGGTCATGGCCTGCTTCACCTTCGCCGGGCTTTATCTCTACCGGCGCGGGAGGCGCTTGAGCGGCATCGTCATCTTCTGCGCGGCGGCCTTCTTTATTGCCCATACCGGCTCCAAGACCACCTTCGTGCTGGTGCCGTTCTCGATCCTGATCGTCATGGCGCCCGGCATCGCCGGCATGCGGCTCGGCACGCCGATATTGTTCGCCATGGCCATCATCGCAACGGCCGTCGCCACGCTCGGCATCGTCTTCCTGCCGCCGGTGGCGCATCTCGCGGCGCTGTATTTTCCCGATGTCACCTATACCGGGCGCACCACGATCTGGCGGTTCGCCGGCGACATGCTGGCGCAGAGGCCCTGGACGGGATACGGCTATGACAGTTTCTGGGGCACGCCGCTGCTGCTGGGCCAGGAACAGCCTTTCGACCGCGCCTGGGACGTGCGCAACATCGTCCATGGCCATAACGGCTATCTCGACATAGCGGTGTTGATGGGCATCCCCGCTTTGTGCGTGGCCGCTTACACGTTCATCTTTGCGCCCATGCGCGATTACATGCGCATCCCGCTTCGCAAGGAAAACGTCTGGCTCGGCGATTTTTTCATGATGGTGGTGCTGTTCACCGCCCTCAACGCCTTCCTGGAAACGTTCTTCTTTCATCGCGCCGACCCGGTCTGGATGTTGTTCATCCTGGCGGCGTTCGGCCTGCGGCAGGTTTCGCTGCGGCCAATTCCGGTTCGGGCCTTCCACGCGGCGGGATGAACCGGTAAGGAACGGTTTTCGGGAGGCTTCCAATGACGATCAGGCTCGTTCTCGCCGGCTGCGGCAATATGGGTTACGCCATGCTCGCGGGCTGGATAAACTCGGGCAAGCTGAAGCCGGGCGAGACAATCGTGGCGGAGCCGAACGCCGACCTGCGCAAGCGGGCCGAAGCGCTGGGCTGCCACACCGGCGCCGATGCGGTCGACATTCCAGCCGACGCGGTGCCGCAACTGGCGGTGATCGCGGTCAAGCCGCAGGTCATTCGCGAAGTAACACAAGCCTATGCGCGCTTCGGAGATGGCCGCACCACCTTCGTCAGCATCGCGGCGGGAACGCCGGTCGCCACTTTCGAGGAGGTGCTTGGCAGCCAGGCGCCGATCATGCGCTGCATGCCCAACACGCCGGCCGCCATCGGCAAGGGCATGATGGTGCTCTATTCCAATGCGCTCGTATCCGACGAGATGAAGCGGGTGGTTGCCGACCTGCTTTCGGCCAGCGGCCAGGTCGCGACCATTACCGACGAGGGCCTGATGGATGCGGTGACGGCGGTGTCCGGCTCCGGCCCGGCCTACGTCTTTCACTTCATTGAAGCGCTGACGGCGGCGGCGAAAAAAGCCGGCCTTCCTGACGAGACGGCAAAACTTCTGGCCATACAGACCGTCTATGGCGCGGCTTCGCTAGCTGCCGAGAGCCATGAAGAGCCAGGCACGCTGCGCCAGCAGGTCACCAGCCCGAACGGCACCACCGCGGCAGCCCTTGGCGTTCTGATGGGCCAAGACCGGCTGACGAACCTCGTGACCGAAGCGGTCGAGGCCGCACGGCTCAGGTCGATCGAACTCGGAAAATAGCGGTTTCAGGCTTTCCCGTACAGCATTTCGTCCTGGCGCTGGCGCAGGGCGAACAGGCGCGTCGTCGGGTCGGCGGCGGCGTTGTCGGTGGTCAGCAATTCGCCCTTCTTCACCGGCTTCAGCACCTTGCCGCCTTCGAGCAGGCCGACCGGGATGGCCTTGTGGCCACGCGCGTCGCCGACGGTCATCGTCCACGAGCGATAGCATGTCTCGCCGATGGCATCGAAGGTCTCGCCGGCGACGAGATCGCGCTTGGCCACGGCGCAGACTTCGGCGACCGGGCGCGGCAGCGGCACCATGTCGGGCCTGCCGTAGAGCATGATCCGCGCCGCCGTCAGCGGCACCTCCAGCGAGGTCAGGTGATAGGGCCGGAAGAAGCTGTAATAGGGGCCGTGGCCGATATGCAGATCGTCCATGCGCTCGATGATGCGCGGATGCGTCGCCTCGACGATGACGAAGACGCCCGGCGCAACGCCTTTGCCGACCGTATAGTCGACCACGCCCTTCTTGAGCAGGATGCCGCCGTCCTCGCGCGGCACCAGCACCCTGGCCAGATCGTCACGGTCGGCCTTGGGGCCGTGCATGCCCGGTACGTCGGGCACCAGGCCGGTGGCGTTGGCGATGGCGCACATCTCGACCATGGTTTTCGAGCCGTCGACGAATTCGACCAGCATGCGCGGGTTCATGTTGCGGCGGATCGCTTCCTCGCGGTAATCGTCGGGCACCGCGTCGTGGTTCAGCGGGTTGTTCTTGCCCTTGCCGGCGGAGACGATGGTGTAGCCGAGCGCAGTGGCGAACTCGATCAGTTCCATGCAAGACGACGGCTCGTCGCCCGCGCCGACCGAATAGACGACGCCCAGCCGGTCTGCCTCCCGCTTCAAGAGGCAGCCGATGGTGACGTCGGCCTCGACATTCATCATCACCACATGCTTGCCGTGCTCCATCGCCGACAGGCAGAAGTCGGCGGCGACGCCCGGCTTGCCGGTGGCGTCGATGACAACGTCGATCAGCGGATTGGTGACCAGCATTTCGTTGGAGGTGATGGCGATCTTGCCGGCCTCGATCGCCTCGGTAACCCTGGATGCCGTATCGGCCTCGCGCGCCATGGCGTCGTCGCCATAGGCGATGCGGATAGCCTCATGTGCCGTATGCGAGCGCCGCGTCGAAACCGCGCAGACCGAGATGCCCGGCATCAGCATGCCTTGCGTCACCAGGTCGGTGCCCATCTCGCCGGAGCCGATGACGCCGATGCGTATGGGACGGTTCTCGTCGGCACGCCGGGCGAGATCGCGGGCAAGCCCGGTGAGGGCGACATTGGTCATGACGACATCCGCGACATTCTGCTAGAGCGTCGTGCGTCCTTTCGGATGCACAAAGGACGCTCTACCACTTTGATTGAGCATCGGGATAATCCGAAAACCGGTGCCCGCTCTTCGGTCCGATGCTCTGGCGGCCTGGTGTCCGCGAGCCGAACGCCCGCCGCTTCGGAAAAGGAATGGTGCTGCCAGGGAGGATTGAACTCCCGACCTCTCCCTTACCAAGGGAGTGCTCTACCACTGAGCTACGGCAGCATCTCGAACGCGGCGCTTCTGCCACATCACTTCCGTAAGCGCAAGTTATGTGTGTAATCTTCCGTCGCACATTTACCGGACATGCGCACGCCATATTCGCGGCTATGGCTGGGAACCGGTATCCGGGGACAGAATCATGAGCGGAAAAGAAGGCGAATCCAGCGATGCAGCAGTGCGGCGCAAGGCGCGGCTGGCCGAGGCCCTGCGCGCCAATCTGCAGAAACGCAAGGCGCAATCGCGCTCGCGCCGCACAGGACAGGCCGATTCGAGGCCAGAAGGGCTGCCAGCCTCGGTGCCCGGAAAGGCCGCGCGTGAAAACAAAGACTGAAGGCCGGCGACCCTTTGGGGCAAGTCCGATCTATGAGAGCGTTTCGCAATCCTATTTCTTGAACCAAGCCCGCCAATAGTCTAGACGGACCAACCTCAACCGATTGAAACCGGCTTCCTGGCCGGAAGGATACTTCTTCATGGATCGCATCAGAATCGTCGGCGGCAACCAGCTTGCCGGCACCATTCCGATTTCGGGCGCGAAAAACGCCGCCCTGCCGCTGATGATCGCCTCGCTCTTGACCGACGATACGCTGACGCTGGAAAACGTGCCGCATCTGGCCGATGTCGAGCAGCTTACCCGAATCCTGGGCAATCACGGCGTCGACTATTCGGTCAATGGTCGCCGCGAGAAGCAGCAGGAAGGCTATTCGCGCACCATCAATTTTTCGGCCCGCAACATCGTCGACACGACCGCCCCTTACGAACTGGTGTCGAAGATGCGCGCTTCGTTCTGGGTGGTGGGGCCGCTTCTGGCGCGCATGGGCGAGGCGAAGGTTTCGCTCCCCGGTGGCTGCGCCATCGGCACAAGGCCGGTCGATCTGTTCATCGACGGCCTGCAGGCGCTGGGCGCCGAGATCGACGTGGAAAACGGCTATGTGCTGGCCAAGGCCAAAAACAGGCTGAAGGGCAACCGCTACGTCTTCCCGAAGGTTTCCGTCGGCGCGACCCACGTCTTGATGATGGCGGCGTCGCTGGCGCGCGGCGAAACCGTGCTGGAAAACGCCGCTTGCGAGCCGGAAGTAGTCAATCTCGCCGAATGCCTCAACGCCATGGGCGCGAAAATCACCGGTGCGGGCACGCCGACCATCCACATCGACGGCGTCGAATCGCTGTCGGGCGCGCGCGTGCGCGTCATTCCCGACCGCATCGAGACCGGCACCTACGCCATGGCGGTGGCCATGACCGGCGGCGACGTGCTGCTGGAGGGCGCGCGGCCCGATCTGTTGCAGAACGCCCTCGACGTGATCGCCCAGACCGGCGCCGAGATCACGCCGACCAATGCCGGCATCCGCGTGCGCCGCAATGGTGCTGGCATCTCGCCGGTCGACGTCACCACCGAGCCGTTTCCCGGCTTTCCGACCGATCTTCAAGCGCAGTTCATGGGCCTGATGACCATGGCGAAAGGCAAGTCGCGCATCACCGAGACGATCTTCGAGAACCGCTTCATGCATGTGCAGGAACTGGCCCGGCTTGGCGCGCGCATCACGCTTTCGGGCCAGACGGCGATGGTGGAAGGCGTGTCGACGCTGAAAGGCGCGCCCGTGATGGCGACCGACCTGCGCGCCTCGGTGTCGCTGGTCATCGCCGGTCTGGCGGCGGAAGGCGAAACGACGGTAAACCGCGTCTACCACCTGGATCGCGGCTTCGAGCGGCTGGAAGAGAAGCTTTCCGGCTGCGGCGCGGTCATCGAGCGGATTTCAAGCTGATGCGCCACGGTTGCGCTGCGGGATAAGACCGCCTAACAAAAGGCCGACGGCTAAACCTTCGCAGGTGCGAAATACGCATGGACGCTCTCAAGCTCATCGCGCTCGACGATCAGGATCTCGGCATCATCTCGGCCTGCGTTCAGGACGCGGTGATGAAGGTGGGCGATCTGGAGTATCTGCCGGCGGCCAAACGCTTCGTCTTGCCCATGAACCGCTTCGCCTGGGAAAAGAAAAACAGTTTCTTGCGCCAGCATAACGAGCGGCGGCAAAGTGTCCTGCATTTCGACCGGGTTCTCGGCGCCAAGCTGAGCGGGATTTCGCGCGACAAGCCGGCGGAGATATTGTCGCTGCTGGCGATCAGTTTTGTCCCGCTAAGCGGCCCGGCGGGCATCGTCGAACTGATCTTTGCCGGCGACAGCGCGATCATGCTCGAGGTCGAGTGCATCGAGGCGCGGCTGGCCGACCTTGGCAGCGCCTGGGAAGCGGCATCGCGACCAGCGCATGGAAACTGAGTAAGCCGATGGCCATTACCCTTCGCCAGACGGATGCCGATTTCGAACAGCGCTTTTCCGGCTTTCTTACCACCAAGCGCGAGGTGTCGGCGGATGTCGACGCTGCCGTGCGCGCCATCATCGCGCGGGTGCGGGTCGAGGGCGACGCAGCACTGATCGATTATACGCACAAGTTCGACCGTGCCGATCTCGCAAGCCTTGGCATTGCCGTCTCGCAAGACGCTATCGCGCAGGCCTATAACGACGCCGATCCGGCAACGGTCGAGGCGCTGAAATTCGCGCGCGACCGCATCCATGCCCATCACAAGCGCCAGATGCCGCAGGACGACCGTTATGTCGATCCGATCGGCGTCGAACTCGGTTCACGCTGGACGGCGATCGAGGCGGTCGGGCTTTACGTGCCGGGCGGCACCGCCAGCTATCCAAGCTCGGTGCTGATGAACGCAATGCCCGCACTTGTCGCAGGTGTCGAGCGCATCGTCATGGTGGTTCCGGCTCCCGGCGGCGTCATCAACCCACTGGTGCTGGTGGCGGCCGATCTGGCCGGCATCTCGGAGATCTACCGGGTCGGTGGCGCGCAGGCCATCGCCGCCCTTGCCCATGGCACCGAAACGATCCGGCCGGTGGCCAAGATCGTCGGCCCCGGTAACGCCTATGTCGCGGCGGCCAAGCGGCAGGTGTTCGGCACCGTCGGCATCGACATGATCGCGGGGCCGTCGGAAGTGCTGGTGATCGCCGACGGCGACAACGAGCCGGACTGGATCGCGGCCGACCTTCTGGCGCAGGCCGAACATGACACGGGCGCGCAGTCGATCCTCATCACGGACGACCCCGCTTTCGGCGCGGAAGTGGAGCAGGCCGTGGAACGGCAGTTGCCAACGCTTTCCCGCTCCGAGACGGCAGCGGCAAGCTGGCGCGATTTTGGCGCGATCATCCTGGTCGAAACGCTCGAGGACGCGCTGCCGCTGGCCAACCGCATCGCCGCCGAGCATGTCGAACTGGCCATCGACGATGCGGAAAGCTTCCTCTCGCGGCTGCGCAATGCCGGCGCCGTGTTCCTTGGCCGTCATACGCCGGAAGTCATCGGCGACTATGTCGGCGGTTCCAACCACGTCTTGCCGACGGCTCGCTCCGCCCGCTTCTCATCGGGCCTGTCGGTGCTCGATTTCGTCAAGCGCACCTCGATCCTGAAGCTCGGCCCGGACCAGCTGCGCGCCCTTGGACCAGCCGCAATCGCGCTGGCCAGGGCGGAAGGCCTCGACGCGCATGGCCGCTCGGTCGCCATACGGTTGAACATGTAGGCGCCGATGGCGGACAAGGCTTCAGATCGTGCGAAACTGATCGACGTCGAACTCGACGAAACGATCAGCCGTTCGACCCCGGACATCGAGCATGAACGAGCGGTGGCGATCTTCGACCTGATCGAGGAGAACAGCTTTCGGCCGGTGAGCGACGAAGGCGACGGGCCATACCGGCTAAAACTGTCGCTGGTGGAGCGGCGTCTGGTTTTCGCGGTTTCGCGCGAGGATGGCGGCGAGGTCGTCACCCATATCCTGTCGCTGACCCCGCTGCGGCGCATCGTCAAGGACTACTATCTGATCTGCGAAAGCTATTACGACGCCATCCGCTCCTCCACGCCAAGCCATATCGAGGCCATCGACATGGGCCGGCGCGGATTGCACAACGAAGGCTCGCAGGCGCTGAAGGACCGGCTTTCCGGCAAGATCGACATCGATTTCGACACGGCGCGCCGTCTGTTCACGCTGGTCTGCGTGCTGCATTGGCGAGGCTGACCTGGTTGCCGGCGCTCACCCCCGTTCCATCCTGTTCATGTGCGGCATGAACGCGGTGCGCTCGCCCATGGCCGAGCTTCTGGCGCGCTCCATGCTGCCGCCCGCGGTGTTCGTGGCTTCCGCCGGCGTTCGCGCCGGCGAGCGCGATCCCTTTGTCGATGCCGTGCTTGCCGAAGACGGCCTGTCGCTCGGCGAGCGGCACCCAAGGACGCTGGACGATCTCGAGGACGACTATTTCGACCTCATCGTAACGCTTTCGCCCGAAGCGCATCACGCCGCCCTGGAACTGACGCGGTCGTTGGCCGTGGAAGTCGAATACTGGCCGACGGCCGACCCGACAACCATTACCGGAACCCGCGATCAGATCATGGCAGGCTACCGCGATGTCCGCGAGCGCCTGAAGGCCCGGATCGGCCAGCGCTTCGCCCCGTTTGACGCGGAAAACGCCTCCTGATTAAGCGTGTTCACAAATCGAGGATTATCATATAGGTTCCGGCCGAATTCCCGGTCGAGCGCCGGAATACAATCCAAGCAAAGGTATCGAATGCCGAAGGAAGAAGTCCTCGAGTTTCCGGGTGTTGTCTCGGAATTGCTGCCCAACGCGATGTTCCGGGTAAAACTCGAAAACGACCATGAAATCATCGCCCATACCGCCGGCCGCATGCGCAAGAACCGCATCCGCGTTCTCACCGGCGACAAGGTGCTGGTCGAGATGACGCCCTACGACCTGACCAAGGGCCGCATCACCTATCGTTTCAAGTAAGCGCCCGCAGGGGCCGGCTGGAAAATACGATGAGTAGTGTGCAGACGCTTGTGCTGGCCTCGGGGTCGCCTCGCCGCATCGAATTGCTGCAGCAGGCCGGCATCGAGCCGGACCGGATATTTCCGGCCGATATCGACGAGACGCCGCTGCGCGCCGAGCATCCGCGCTCGCTTGCCAAGCGGCTGTCGAGGGAAAAGGCGGAGAAAGCGCTGGCGGCGCTAGCCAGGGATGCCGGCCACGCGCCGGCCTTCGTGCTGGCTGCCGATACGGTGGTTGCCGTCGGTCGCCGCATCCTGCCGAAAGCCGAGACGGACGACCAGGCCTCCGACTGCCTGCAATTGCTGTCGGGCCGGGCGCACAGGGTCTATACGGGCGTCTGCGTGATTACGCCCGCGGGAAAGCTTCGGCAACGGCTGGTCGAAACGCGCGTGCGCTTCAAGCGGCTGCCGCGCGACGAGATCCAGAGCTACCTGGCCAGCGGCGAATGGCGCGGCAAGGCCGGCGGCTACGCCGTGCAGGGGCTCGCCGGCTCGTTCGTCATCAAGCTTGCGGGTTCCTACAGCAATGTGGTCGGCCTGCCTCTTTACGAAACGGCCGCGCTGCTTGCCGGCGAAGGGTTCAACGTGCGGCTGAACTGGCCGTCCGGGGAGCGGTCATGAATTCCGACAAAGGCGCTACGGTGACGCCGCTGCGCCCAAAACGCCCCTGCCCCGAATGCGGCAAGCCGTCAGCGCGGGAAACCTATCCGTTCTGTTCGACGCGCTGCAAGAATGTCGACCTCAACCGCTGGCTCAAGGGCGTCTATGTCATCCCGGCTCGCGACGATGAGGACGAGGTGGATAGCGGCACGCCGGATCAGGGTTGAAACGGCGCGATATTTATCGGCCGGCACAGACGGTGGGGCGACTTCGTCGGCGGCGATAAAAGCCGCCGTTTCCAGCTTCCGCACAGCGCGACTTAAATCCGTTTCGGACGCTGGACAGGCCGGATTCTCGTGCTATAACCCTCGCGCTTTCAGGGGTGCCGCCGCACCTTTCGAAAGGCCGGACGTGGCGACTTCCCCACACATCCGCCAATGGCAGGCCCAGGTAGCTCAGGGGTAGAGCAGCGGACTGAAAATCCGCGTGTCGGTGGTTCGATTCCGCCCCTGGGCACCATGCCAACCCATTCATTTCGCTAGTATTATCGGCATCGTCCATCATGGCCTGATGCCGATCCTCGTCGCGTCTTCAGCATAGCTCGGAGGCGGGCCGTCTCGAAAGACTTACCATACGATCCAAAATTGGAGGTCACGCTTCGCTGGACCAGCGAAGCAGTCGCTCCTGCAGCTTTTCGCCAGCGGTGGCGCCATAGCGGCGGGCGACGTCGTTGACGCGGGAGATAACGCCATCCTCGAAGACGGAGCGCGCGTCACCGATGCGCGCCGTCGCGCCGTCGACCGTCACGCCGGCGATGCCGCGTCTGTCGAGCGCGGGAAGGCGCGTTGTTCCGGCCTCGTCGATGCCGATACCGGCATCGTGGAAAACACCTGCGAAGGCGTCTACCTGCAGAGCCAGAAAGTCGTTGCCGCCGAGCAGACCGCCATGCGAGCCGGTGACGACGATCTGACCCTTGTCCTCGGGCAGGACAAGGCTGGCGGAATCGATCAGCACAATCCGGCGGTTGCCGGAAGCGGCGTAGAGGCTCCGCGCCTCGCCGACCGGACCGATGCTCGTTAGGGATGGCAAAGTAGCCAACTCGAGCCTCCTTGCCGCCTCGATGCACGATGCTCCGGGCTGAACGCCGAGCCGCGCAGCCAGACCGTTGACCCGGCTGATGCGACCACGCGCCGCCATGTCCTGCGCGTCGCCGATGCGGCAGGACATGTTGCCGGCTGTCGCAGCGGCGACGCCGAGGTTTTCCAGATAGGCAAGCGAGCCCGTGCCGGCATTGTCGCGGCCAGCACCAGCGTCGTTGAAGATCGCGGCTTTCACACCGGCTTTTGCGGCGAGATAACCGGGATAGAGGCCGCCATGCGAGCCGCAGACGAGCACGCCGCCTCTCGCCTTGTCGGCAACCTTTGTCACTGTGTCGGCAAGATGGATCAAGTCGTTCTCCCCGCCCTGGCCCGTCGGCTCTACGCCTCGACGATCGTTTCGGAATGATCGACGCGCGGTGTGGTCGCGAAATATGAACCGACCAGCGAGCGCCATTTCTGGAACGCTTCGGAATTGCGGAAGGTAACGGTGTGGTCTTCCAACGTTTCCCATTCGACAAGCAGACGATAGGTGCCGGGCTTCTCGACGATGCGTTTTAGCGTGATGCTGCGATAACCCTTGGCCGCCTGAAACAACGGCACGGCTTCGCGGACGCCGGCCTCGAAAGCCGTTTCCTTGCCGAGGATGATGTCGAATTCCGCAATCTCGAGGACCATGTATGTGTTCTCCGGCTGGATTGATGTCGTGTGGTGCGGGAAAGACACCGGTCAGGCGAATGCCCTCTCCATTTCCTTGCGGAAGCCGTAGGCATCGTCATTCCGGTCGATCTCGACATCGGCCCAGGTCAAGCTGGCGCCGGCAGCAATCGGCCGTGTGACGCGAATGCCGTGGGCGAGGCCGATCGGCAGGCCGCCGATGGCGAGGCTGTCCTTGGCCGGCATCAGCTTGCCCCAAACCAGGTACCCACCCTCGCCGTCCAGCATTTCGCCCGGCTCGATGTCGCGCTTGGCCGTCGCAACGACGTCGGCGACGAAGCCGTTCGGGCGGCCGGTCGCCTCGTTGCGCAACGCGGCTGCGAAGATCGAGACGTTGAGTTCCAGTCCGATGAGGTGGAACGGGCGGTAAAGTGCGGCCAGCGTGCCGGTTTCGTCGCTTTCGACGCCATATTCGCGGAAGCAGCGCTCGGTATAGGCGTTGGGCGCGGAGAACACGACATAGACCCCCCAGCGCAGATTGTTGGCTACCGTGCTCCCGTCGCGCTCGACGCTGGAAACGACCTCGACCTGGCCGCGATGGTGCAAGTTCTTCTCACACAGCACCTGCGCCAGCTTGTCGGCCGCGGCGGGCGGGAAGCGCAGGCCGTCGGGCGCCGGTTCCAGCCCGGTGGCGTTGGCGACAGCGGCCATCTCGATGCCGGACTTGGTGCCGTCGATGAAGGAGTTGAACATCTGCGCGTTCATTCCGCCCTTGCGCGCGTCTTCCGGATTAACGCCGCGATAGTGCCACACCGTGTCGGGCGTCGACGTGTGAAAGACCGGCAGGTATTTCGTGCCCTTGCCGGCGGCCACGACTTCGAAGCCGCAGGCGCGCGCCCAGTCGACCATCTCGCAGATGAGCGCCGGCTGGTCGCCATAGGCCAGCGAATAGACCACGCCGGCCTCTTCGGCTTGCCGGGCGAGCAGCGGGCCGGCCAACACGTCGGCCTCGACATTGACCATGATGATATGCTTGCGCGCGGCGATGGCGGCGCGGGCATGGCGGATGCCTGCGGCCGGGTGGCCGGTAGCCTCGACGACGACGTCGATGTCCGCAGCGGAAATCATCTCCAGCGCATCCTGCGTGAAGCGCGTATCGGCGATGACGTCATCGCTCCAGCCGACGCCCTCGCAGGCGGCACGGACGCGGTCCGCCGACAGGTCCGCGATGGCGACGACCTTCAGGCCCGGTGACGTCGGCACCTGTGCCAGAAACATGGAGCCGAACTTGCCGGCGCCGATCAGGCCGACGCGCACGGGCGGGCCGCCGGCTTCGACTGCGGCAACGGATCTCGAATAAAGGTTCATGTGGTTACTCCTGCGGCCGGGCGCATCTGCGCCGGCAATTCATGGTTTTTCAAGGTAAGGATGAGCCCAGGCAAGCCCTTCGGCGGTGCCGCCGGCGGGCGTGTACTCGGCCCCGACATAGCCGCGATAGCCGGAACTCTCGATCGTAGCGAAGACCTCGCTCCAGTTGATCTCGCCGCTGCCCGGTTCGGCGCGGCCGGGTGCGTCGGCGATCTGGACATGGCGTATCAGGGACATGCAGTCATGAAACCGGGTGACGATCGGTTCACCTGCACGCGCGCAATGATAGACATCGAACAGCAACCCCATCCTTCCCTGGCCGAGGGCGTGGATCAGGTCGGCCGCGTCGTCGAGCGAGCGGATGAAGTAGCCCGGCACGTCGAGCGGGTTGAGGGCTTCCACGAGAATTTCGACGCCGGCCTGCGCCGCCTCCCGCGCCGCCCAGTCCATGTTTTCCAGCCAGGTCGCGACGGCGCTTTGGCGATCGCCGCTAATATCGGTGGTCCCGCTCAGGACGTGGATGAACCGGTTGCCCAGCGCGGCCGTATAGCGGAGCGCTGTCTCGACGGATTCGCGAAATTCCCGTTCTCGTCCGGGCAGGCAGGCAAGGCCACGATCCTGCGCGTCCCGACCTTTCGGCGCGTTGACCAGGATCAGCGGAATGCCGGCGTCGCGACGCGCGGCCTCGATATCGGCAACTGGATGCGCGTAGGGATACTGCACCTCGACTGCGACGAAGCCTGCCCGACTTGCTGCGGCGAAACGTTCGAGGAACATCAGTTCCCCGAACATCGTCGAGATGTTGGCGCTCAGACGCATTTTAGCGATCCGTGGGTGGTCGGCCGGTTCACCCCATGAGATCCTTGGCGGACAGATGCTCGACTTCCTCGTCGCTGCCTTCGAAGGTGCGCGTCACCCTCATGGAGCTGTATATCCACAGGATGCGCATCGGCGCTTCACCGGTGTTTCGGAACGCGTGCACCTTGCCGGCCGGAACGTAGGTCGTGTCGTACTGGACCAACGGCGTGATCTTGCCGTCGACCTCGACTTCGCCCTGTCCTTCCAGAAGGGTCACCTGCTCGTCGCAATTATGCGAATGAAGCGGCGCGCCACGCCCCTTGGGATAGACGCTCATGCCGGTCGTGAACTTGGCGTTGGGCGCGGTGAAATGCGTGACGAGCGGCGTCGTCTCGATACCGCTGCCGCGCGGAATGCGCTTGATGCTGGCGTGGGGGAAAATATGTGTATCCGACATGTCAAATAATCCGGGTTGAGGGCATCTGCACTAAGGGTTGTTCGGGCAGGATGCTCCATGTTTTCACTGCCTTGCGGGAGGCGGCGTTGCCGACGAAGCGTCGGTGGCGCTGCCTGTTTCGCCGTGACTGTCATGCCCCAGGGGCATGGCGCTC
The DNA here is from genome assembly GCF_054489545.1 of Mesorhizobium sp. A556. Classification (NCBI taxonomy): domain Bacteria; kingdom Pseudomonadati; phylum Pseudomonadota; class Alphaproteobacteria; order Hyphomicrobiales; family Phyllobacteriaceae; genus Mesorhizobium; species Mesorhizobium sp. A556. The sequence goes on along the minus strand of NZ_JBTMXA010000004.1, from coordinate 183,134 downwards.
CGTGACGAATTTGGTGGTCAGGTAAGCTTCTATCGCCTCGGTGCCGCCTTCCGAGCCGTGGCCGCTGTCCTTGACGCCGCCGAATGGTGTCTCAGGCAGCGCCAGCCCGAGATGGTTGATCGTCAGCATGCCGGCCTCGAGCCGCCGCTCGATAGCGGCTTTCGTGCCCGCCGATTGCGTGAAGGCATAGGAGGCGAGGCCGAAGGGCAAGCGGTTGGCCTCCTCCAGCGCTTCGTCCATCTCCCGAAACGGCATCATGAGAGCGACCGGGCCGAATGGTTCCTCGTTCATGATGCGCATGCCGCGATGGACACCTGAAAGAACGGTGGGCGCATAGAAATTGCCGGCATTGCCGAGGCGCTTGCCTCCGCTCTCGATCCTGGCGCCGTTGTCCTGCGCGTCGGCCACCAGCGCTTCGATTGCCTCCAGCCGCCGCGAGGAGATGAGCGGTCCCATGTCGTTGCCCTCGTCTAGCCCAGGGCCGACCGTGACTTTCGCGGTTTCGGCCACGAAGGCTTCGCAAAACGCCTCCATGACCTTTTCCTCGACAAGGAAGCGAGTGGGCGAAACGCAGACCTGGCCGGCATTGCGGAATTTCGAACGGGTCATCAGCGCCGCGGTCGCGGCGATGTCGCTGTCGGCGAACACCAGAACGGGTGCGTGGCCGCCAAGCTCCATCGTCGCCGGCTTCATGTGCAGGCCGGCCAGCGAGGCAAGCTGTTTGCCGACGGTGACCGAGCCGGTGAACGAAACCTTCCTGATCGCCGGATGAGCAATGAGGAAGGCCGAGATTTCGGCGGGAACGCCATAGACAAGGTTGAGGACGCCCGCCGGCAGACCGGCTTCGTGCAGCACCCGTGCAAGCATGGCGGTACTGGCGGGAGTCTCCTCAGCCGGTTTCAGAACCATCGAGCAACCGGCTGCAAGCGCCGCGCCGACTTTGCGCGCCGCTTGCGAAACCGGGAAATTCCAAGGCGTGAAGGCGGCGACCGGGCCGACAGGCTCCTTCAAAACCGTCTGGCGGACATAGGGATCGCGCGCCGGAACGACCCGGCCATAGGTGCGCCGGGCCTCCTCGGCGAACCAGTCGAGAATGTCCGCCGAAGTCGCTACTTCGGCCCGGGCTTCCGCGAGCGGCTTGCCCTGCTCCATGGTCAGTATCCGGGCCGTTTCCGCAGCTTGCTCCCGTAGCAGGGCGGCCGCGCGGCGCAGCACGTTCGCCCGCTCCAGCACGCTGGTGTCACGCCAGATCTCGAATGCCGCACCGGCGGCACCGGCGGCCGCTTCGAGTTGATCCAGTTCGGCGATGCATACGCGGCCGATCACGGTTCCGGTCGCCGGGTCGAGCACGTCGGTGGTGCGGCCGCTACTGCCGGCAATCCAGCGTCCGTTGATGAAAAGTTCGGTATCGGGGTAAGTCATGGTGCGTCTCGCGGTGGGTTACTTGTCGCCGTGCAGGCGTTCGAAGATCATGCGCCCTATCGGAAGGGCGGAGGTCGCTGCCGGAGACGGAGCATTGCAGACATGCAGCGTGCGTTTCGATTGCAGGAACATGAAATCGTGGATCATCGCGCCCGAGTGCGAAACCGCCTGCGCGCGTATGCCGGCCCGGAAGGGGCGCAGGTCGTCGAGCTGCAGCAAGGGGCAATATTTGCGGCATTTTTCCAGATAGGCGCGCTTGAAAAGCGAGTCCTTCATCTCGCCCATGCCGCTGGCCAGATTGCCGGCGATGAGTTTCCAGAAGCCGCCGAAGCGCAAATATTGGGCCATGTCCGGCGCATTGAAGGAAAATTTCGGATAGCCCTCGCGTGCTAGGCCGAGCACGGCGTTCGGGCCAACCGTCAGCGCGCCGTCGATCATCGGGGTCAGGTGGATGCCGAGAAAAGGCATTGACGGGTCGGGGACCGGATAGATCATCTTCTCGACCAGCCCGCTCAACTCGGGTCTCAGCGCATAATATTCGCCACGGAACGGAATGATCTGGAAGTCGACGTTCATTCCCGACCGCATCGCCAGGCGGTCCGACTGCAGTCCCGCGCAGGCCACCGCGTAGCGCGCCTCCCAGACACCCTGTCTGGCTTCGATCCGGACGTGATCGGAGCGTTCCTGCAGCCGGTCCACGTCCAGGTTCAGTACGATCTCGCCGCCGGCCGCCTTTATCCGGTCGGCCATGGTCCTGCTGACCAGCGCGTAATCGACGATGCCACTCTGTTCGACCAGCAGCGCGCCGACGCCAGATACCGCCGGCTCCATTTCCTTCAGTTCGCCGGCATTCAGCCTGCGGCAAGAAATGCCGTTCGCGGCCGCATTGGCCTCGAGGGCGGCAAGCCTTTGCAGTTCCATGCCGTCCGTCGCGACGACCAGCTTGCCGGGCGTGCGATAAGGAATGCCATTCTCCTCGCAGAAAGCCTTGGTCGCCCTTTCCCCGGCGCGGCACAGTTCTGCCTTGAGGCTCTTCGGTGCATAGTAGATGCCGGCATGGATCACGCCGCTATTGTGCCCTGTCTGATGGCTCGCGAGCGAACTCTCCTTCTCCATGACGATGATGCGGGCGCCGGGCTTTTTCTGCGAGATGGTCAGCGCCGTTGCGAGGCCGACTATGCCGCCGCCGATGATGCAATAATCATATGTGGAACTGTTCACCATCTTGCTCATGTCTGCTCTGCCCTTCCGAAAGACTGACGCTTGCGGAAATTTTAAAAACCCAGCCAATCATCCAGCCTCCGCGATGGAGGTTGTTCTACAGCTTCAAAAGAAGCGCTTCCCCCTGCCCAAAACCGCCGCATATGGCGCACACCGCTGTCCCCCCGCCTCTGGCGCGAAGCCTGGAGATCGCCTGCATGACGATCCGGATACCGCTCGCACCGAGTGGGTGGCCGATTGCGACCGCGCCACCGTAGGCGTTCGTCTTCTCGCGTAGTGCTGCCAGGTCCATCCCGGTTTCCCGCGCCAGCACGCCGGTACTGACCAGCGGTGTCGCCGCGAAAGCCTCGTTGATCTCGATGACGTCTATTTGCTCAAGCGAAAGGTGGTTGCGCTGCAGGAGCCGCAATATCCCGGTCGCGGGTATGGACGTTCCCACCTGCAGGTCACCGGCAAGCTGGACCCAGTCCAGGATCTCGGCAGATGGGACATGGCCGTCTGCGGGCGTTTCGCTTCCCGCGACGAGAATGAGCCCCGCCGCGCCGTCGGAAAGCCCGGGCGCGTTGCCTGCCGTGATCGTTGCACTCCCGTTGACGGTTTGCAGCGAGGCCAGCTTCTCCAGGCTGGAGTGTTCGCGCGGGCCCTCGTCTTCCGTGATCTTTTGTCCGGCAACCTCGATCGCCAAAATCTGGTCGTCAAAGATGCCGGATCGTTGGCCGGCAAAATATTTCTCGTGGCTCCGAAGGGCCCAGATGTCCTGCTGATCGCGATCGACGTGGTGCTTCAGCGCTTCCTCGGAGGTATATTGTGCGATCGTCTTTTCGCTGACGATGCCCGAAAGCACGAGCGGATCAACGAGGCTCAGGCTGTTGACCTTGTTCTCGCGGCCGCGATGCAGCAGGAGAGGCGTGTTCGACAGGCTTTCTACACCCAGCGCCAGCGCTTTGTCGCCCGCGCCGGACCTCAGCCACATGGCGGCGCTGGATATGGCGGTCATGCCGGAGCAGCAGGCGCGGTCGACGCTCTGCGATAGCGTCTCGTCCGGTAGACCGGAACGGATGATGCTTTGCCGTAGCGTGGCCAGATGCGAGCCGCCGAGCAAGCCGGTGCCGCCATAAACGATCTCGGGCGGGCGTTCACTGTCGCCGTTGCGCGCCAGCAGGCCGTCGATCAGGTGCGTGCCGATCTCAATGGCGCTCATCGAGGAGAGGCAGCCCCGGAACTTCCCGAAGGGTGTGCGGGCCATTGCCACGACGTGAATACGTCTCATGCCGTCATGGCCTCCAATTGTCGGATGACCTTCTTGTCGATCTTGCCCGTGGGGGATTTCGGCATCGGATCGAGCTTGTAGAACTCCTTGGGCGCCTTGATCTGGAGTTGCTCCTTGCAGAAGGCCTTCAGCGTGGTCTGGTCGACCGTCAAGCCCGGCCTTTCGCTGTAGAAGCAGACGACCCTTTCGCCCCAGACCGGGCAAGGCTTGCCGAGAACGGCAACCTCATCGATGCCGGGATGGCTCGCCACCACCGCTTCCACTTCCGAGGGGTAGATATTGAAGCCGCCGGAGATGATCATGTCCTTGATGCGGCCGACAAGGCGGAACAGGCCCGGCTCCTCCTCGACACCAAGATCGCCGCTGGCGACGTAGTTGCCGCGGAGCGTCTCGCGCGTGGCGTCCGGCTGGTTCCAGTAACCGGCCATCGTGTGCGAGCCGCGAAGATGCAGTTCGCCGACCTCTCCCGACAGGGCGTCCTTGCCGTCCTTGTCGACGACCTTGATGTGCGAGAACACGTAGGGGCGCCCAATATAGTCGGCCAGCATGCGCTCCGGCCCGTACTTGCGGAAATCCATGTAGGTGCAGGTCATCATGGCTTCGGTCTGGCCGTAGTTGATGACGATCCGGTTTCCGAAAACCTCGCTGGCGCGGTCGAGTTGCGCCTGCGTCACCGGGGCCGCGCCGATGCCGATCCATTTCAGTGTCCGGGCCAGGAGGTCCGTCGCGGCGGTGCCTTCGACGATACGCGAGAGTGTGGTCGGCACGCAGGTGACGATGGTCACCGGGTTTGTCCGGCTGTAGGCGAGCAGGGCGTCGGTGTCGCCGCCGGCAAAGACGATGTTGGTGGCCCCGCAAAGCAGCCCGGCGAAGAGATAGCTCCATGCCGCATGCGTCAGCGGGCCGATGAAGGCCAGCCGGTCGTCCGCGTCGATGTCCCTGTCGACCAGCATGTTGACATAGACGAACGACCAGTTGCGGTGGGAGAGGACGACACCCTTGGGGTTGCCGGTCGAGCCGGACGTATAGTTGATCGAGCAGAGGTCCTCGGGTCCGACCCGATCGAGGAAACGTATGCCGTCGTCTGCTTCCGTCGCGATGGCGTCGACATGCATCAGTCGCGCCGGGCAGGCGTCGGGGGCGAGATGGCGGGTAGCATCCTCGTGAAGGATAAGGGCCGGTGCGCAGTCGGCGACGATCTTGCCAATTTCGGCGCGCGAGGCCTTGATGTTGATGGGAACCCGGACCGCCCCCATCAGTTCGATTGCCAGCGAGGCCCAGACATACTGGTAGGAGTTGGTGCAAAGCATGGCGACCCGCTCGCCCGGCCGCACGATCCTGTCGAGCGCGGCCGCCGCACCGGTGACCCGGTCGAGCAATTCGACATACGACACATGGCGCTCGCCGAAGACGAGAGCGATTCGGCCGCCGTTCTTGCGCGCGCTTTCGATAAATTCGTGGACGGGGATCATGCTGTTCTTGGACTCCTGCGCGAACGGCTGCCGCTTGCCGGCGACAACCGTCAGCGGCCGGCGCAACCCTTGCCGCCGTCGACCGGCAGGCAGACGCCGGTGATGTATTTGGCTTCGTCCGAGGCGAGGAAAAGCGAGGCGTAGGCGATGTCCCAGGCGTCACCCATCTTGCCCATGGGCGAGGCCGCGTTGCGGGCTTTCACCATTTCCTCCACGGTCGCGTACTCCGTCGAAATCTGCTTGTAGATCAGCGGCGTATCGATGACGCCCGGCAGCACCGCATTGGCGCGGATGCCATTCGGCGCATAATTCACCGCCAGCGCGCGGGTGAAGTGGTTCAGCCCCGCCTTCGAGGCGTAGTAGCCGAAATAGGGCATACGGTTGATCTGGATCGAGGCGAGGGAGGAGATGTTGACGATGGCGCCCGAACCCTGCGCAACCATGATCGGAAGCACGTGCTTGCAGGTGAGGAAGACGCCGGTCAGGTTGGTATCGAGCGAAAACTGCCAGTCTTCCTCCGTCAGGTCGACGGGGTTGCCCATTTTCGTGACGCCGACATTGTTGTGCAGCACGTCGATGCGGCCGTAGCGCTCCATCGTGTAGGCGACGGCGGCTTCGATCTGCGCGGAATCGGTCACATCCGCGCTGAGAGCGTCCATCTCCTGGCCCCGTTCGGCGACGCAGGCGCGGGTCTCCTCGGCGGCGGACAGGCTGAGGTCGACGCCGATCACCCGCGCGCCTTCCTGCGCGAAGAGGGCAGCGGTCGCCTTGCCGTTGCCCCAACCCTCGCCGGAAGAGCCGGCACCAAACAAAAGGACAACCTTGTCCTTCAGGCGATCTACCATTTACGTCTCCTGGGAGTTTTGTGAATTCGAGCGCAGGAGTATGGCGGATAGCGTCCGCGCCTCCTCGCGCAACAGGCCCGCCAGCCAAAGTGCCCTGTCGCCCTGGATGCGCTCGGCGATGGCGGTAATGCCGAGTGAGGCGACTGGCCGCCCGTCCGCCCCGTTGATGGGTACCGCCACGGCATTGATCCCCGGTATCATCAACCCTTCGACGAAGGCGTAGCCCTGCATCTTGGCCTGACGCACGAGACTGCGCAGTTTCTCACTGTTGAAGGTCGGGTATTCAGCCAGCCAACGTTCGTTCGCCTCCATGACGGCGTCGATTTCCGACGGCGGAAGATTGGCGAGGATGGCAAGTCCGCCCGAGCCGACGCCGAGCGGCCGGCTCTGCCCGACGTCGAGCGAGAGGGTCTTGATCGGAAATGCTCCCTGCTCGCGGCCGAGACACACGCTTCGCAAACCTTCCCGCACCTGGAGATAGGTGGTGTCTTCCGTCTGCTCGGCCAGCCGCATCAGCACCGGCTGGGCCAGCGAGCCGAGTTCGTTCACCGCCGCGCGACGGGCAAGCAAGCTAATGCCTGCGCCCAGATGGTAGCGGCGCGTGGCCAGGTCCTGATAGGTGAATCCTTCGTCGGTCAGCGCTGCCAGGATACGGTGCGCCGTCGCCTTGCCGAAACCAGATGCGCTGGAGACCTCTCCGAGCGCAGCCCCGGCACTACCCGCGCCGGCCAGGATTCGCAGCACTTTCGCTGCGCGGGAAATCGACTTCACGGGTGCCGAGTCCAGATCCTTTTCCATGTCGTTCCCATCGAAGACGTTTCGTATTGAAAAATCTATATTCCGTAATGTAAAACAAAAGCCAGCTCCAGACTTCGGTCTTTTGGTGAAGTCGCCCGTGCTGGAGTATAGAGCGTATGCCAGTATGTTTCTCATAATCCATTGAATTGCAAGCCTTTAGTTCGTACTACGATTCAAAAAAATCTCCGTTGACAGCCCTTGGATTGCATGGTTACCTGTTCCGTAAATAGATATTCTGAATTCCGCAATGCGGAACGAAACGGAGGGGGACATGAAAACACTGTTTGCATCACTGCTTGCGGCTTCGACGATGTTGGCGGGGGTTACTTTCGCGGATGCGCAGGAGCGCACGTCGATCCGGATCGGTCTCACCGTATCCTCGACGGGTCCTTACGCGGTTGCCTCGCAATCCGGCGAGCGCGGTATCGGCATCTGGGTCGATGACGTCAATGCGCGTGGCGGCATCGAACTCGACGGCAAGAAATACCCGGTCGAGCTGGTCAAGCGCGACGACCGAAGCGACAAGCAGCTTGTCGCGCGCGTCTATGAATCGCTCATCACCGAGGAGAAGGTCGACGCCCTGATCGCTCCGTTCAGCTCTACGCTGGTCGGCGTTGCCGCCCCGATCGTCGAGTCGCGCGGCAGTTTCATGGTCAGTTGGGCCGGGTCATCGGACCAGCTCTTCCACCAGGGCTACAAGAATATCGTCTCGGTGACGGCGCAAGCGTCGCAGATCCCTGTGACCAGCATCGCGCTCGCCAAGCAGCTCGGCGTCAAGAAGCTGGCGATCGTATCGATCGACGAGCCGTTCCCGGCCAGCGCCGCGGCCAGTGCTAAAGAGATGGCTGAAAAGGCCGGTATCGAAGTCCCGCTCTTCGAGCATTATGCGAAGGGTGCGAAGGACTTCTCCGTCCTGCTTCAGAAGGCGCAGGCTTCGGGTGCGGACGGCTTTTACACGTCGTCTTACGACAGCGACCTGATCCCGATGCTTCGCCAGATGCGTGAGCGCGAGATCGATTTTCCTTACACCTACATGCTCTATGGCTCTTCGCCGGCGGTGTTGGAGACGGGCGCCGATGCGGCCTACATCTTCAGCCACACCCAGTTCGACGCCAACGTCAACTGGCCTGTGACCGACGGGCTGGCGACCAAGGATTTTCTCGCTGCCTATGGCAAGCTCTATCCGAGCGCGACTTACCCCGCCGATTTCCAGACGGCGCTGGCCTATGGCGCTGGCGTGATCCTGGAGAAGTCGATTGCCAGCGCGAACTCGGTCGAACCTCAGAAACTGAAGCAGGCCGCGCTGGACTTCAGCGGCAAAACGGTAATCGTTTCCGGCGAGTTCGAGATCGACGAAACCGGCTTCCAGAAGGGCATGACGCCGATCGTCCTTCAGACCCAGCCCGAAGGCCTGAAGATTATCGCTCCCGAGGCGGTGAAGACAGCCGAGCCGATCTATCCGATCCCAGGCTGGACTTCCCGTTGACCGTGGTGCCGGCGCGCCTGGCATAGCCGGGCGCGCCGGCATTTCTTGACAGTTGGCGTGAGCCTTCCGAGCGGGTCGGGGGTCGTAGCACGCGAGTGCCATATTCATTCAGAGGTCAAAACAGTGTCTTCTCACCGGCTCGTATGGATGCGGACATCCATTTGGCTCGCATTCCTCGCCGTTTCGGCGATAGGACTCGCGCTGTTGCCCGCATACGGCTTCAGCCTCGCCTTCTGGTTTTACCTGCTTTTGTGGGTCACCCTGGCGTCAGGGTTGAACATCATGGCGGGGTTTACGGGCTATTTGCCGTTCGGCTATGTCGCCTTTTACGGCATCGGCGCATATGCCACTGCCGTTGCGGTCAAGATGTACGGAATGCCGATCTGGGTGGGCTTCCTCGCCGCGGCAGCGGTCGGAGCGGTGCTGAGCCTGCTGTTCGCGCGTACCATGGTGCTGCGCGGTATCTATTTCTCCATCGTGTCGCTGGCGTTGGCCGTCATATGCCGCCTTCTCATCGCCGCCATGCCCGAGGGCGTCGCCGGCGGCTCCTATGGCATAGCGCTCGGCTTCTCCAACCCGCTCGGCGCCTATTACGCGATGCTCGCGCTGATGCTCGCTACCCTGCTTGCCGTGACCTGGCTTGCGCAGTCGCGCCTCGGCATGGCGTTGCGCGCCATTCGCGACGACCCCGAGACAGCCGAGACGATCGGCATCAATATCGGCTCGGCCCGCCTGAAGGCATGGGTCCTGTCGGCTGTGATCGCTTCGCTCACGGGCGGCATCGAGGCCTGGTACACAAGTATTGTCGACACCGAGACGGCGTTCAACCTGCTGGTCAGCACGAAGGCCATCATCTTCGCGGTTGCGGGCGGTCTCGGCACAGTGATCGGGCCGGTCGTGGGCGCCGTTGTCATGCTCATGGTCGATGACCTGATCTGGCAGAGCTTCCCTATCCTCAACGTATTTCTGCTCGGCCTGGTGATCGTGCTCCTGATGATATTCCTGCCCAGCGGAATCGTGGGTTCGCTGATCCGCTACAAGCCCTCGCTGCGCCGCATCCTGTTCTGAGATGGATTGTTGCACATGATTACCACGCTACTCATCCAGGCGCTTATCACCGGCCTGATCCTGGGCGCTCTCTACGGCCTTATCGGTTGTAGCCTGACGATCATCTATGGGACGATGCGCATCGTTAACTTCTCCCACGGCGAGTTTGTCGTGGGGGGGTGCTACGCCGTCCTCGTCTTCTTTTCGGCGACCCACCTGCACCCGCTCCTGTCGATTCCGCTGGTCTTCATCGGCTTCTTCGGCATCGGCATGTGCCTGTATTTCCTGTTCGTGCCGTATTTGTCGCGCTCGGACGATCCCGAAATGGCCTCGTTCCTGACCTTCTACGGCGTATCGCTGATGGCTGGCGCGGTCCTGCTCTATTTCTTCGAGGCGGACACGCGCTCGCTGAATTACATCTTCAAGCCGAGCGTATTCAAGTTCAGCGGCCTCTTCATCCCGACCGCCCAGCTCGTCGCGCTCGCGGCCGGTCTGGTGATCATGGCCATCCTGACCTGGTTCCTCTACCGGACCATCTACGGCAAGGCGCTGCGCGCGGCGATCATGAACCGCGATGCCATCCAGATCGTAGGCGTCAACATCAACCAGCTCTCGGCGCTGGCATTCGGCCTGGCGATCGGCCTGGCCGGAACGACGGGGGTGTTGCTCGCTCTGGTGTTCCCTGCCTTCGGACCGTTTTCGGGGCTCGATTTCACGCTGATCGGCTTTGTTGTCATCGTTCTCGGCGGGCTCGGTCATCCGGTGGGGGCGATCGTCGGCGGCATCCTTTTCGGCATTACCGAGCAGGTGGCGATCGTCTTCCTGCCTCAGTCCCTGTCGCAGGCCGCCGGCTTCCTCATTCTCATCGGCACGGTTGCCCTGCGCCCGGCCGGGCTGTTCGGGAAGGTTTCAATGCGATGAAGGCATCGACTGAAAGCAAGTCTCGCCTTGTCACGCATGGTTGGTGCTCCAATGCTTGAAGTGAATTCTCTGCGAAAAGTATTCGGCGGCCTGGTCGCCGTCGACACGATCTCGTTCTCGGTTCCCGACAACAGCATACTGGGCCTGATCGGCGTCAACGGCTCCGGCAAGACCACGATCATGAACTGCATCAACGGCATCTACCATGCCACGGAAGGGTCGATAAAATTTCGTGGCAAGGAGTTGGTCGGCAAGAAGCCGCATGAGATTGCACGCCTCGGAATCGGGCGTACATTTCAGATACCGAAGCTCTTTCGCCGCTTGACGCTAACCGAGAACCTCGTCCTGGCGGTGCTCGACGATGCGCGCAGCAATAGGGAGTTGATCGAGAAAGCCGAAAACCTTCTCGCCAGCGTCGACCTCTACCGTATTCGTGACAACTATGCGGAGGAACTGTCGGGCGGCCAGCAGAAGCTGGTCGAACTGTTGCGCGTCATGATGCTGGACCCGGAACTGATCCTGCTCGACGAACCTTTTGCCGGTGTCCATCCCAATCTGTGCAAAGTGTTCCTGGAACAGATCCTGAAACTGAAGGAGGCGGGCAAAAGCTTCATCCTCGTCAGCCACGATCTCACCTCCGTCTACAGCCTGTCCGGCCACCTGCTCGTTCTCAACCAGGGCAAGACGATCGCCGAAGGCGACGCCAAGGCGATCCAGGCGAATCCAGACGTTATCGAAGCATTCCTGGGACGATGATCATGGCCAATTCAAAAACAACCGCGGCGCCCGGCGAGGTGCTTCTCGGCCTGGAGGACGTGTCCGTTTCCTATCATGGCGACATCACGATCCTCGACAGCGTCAACCTGTCGGCCCGCAAGGGCATGGTCACCGGCATCATCGGGCCGAACGGCGCTGGCAAGTCTACGGCGCTGAAGACGCTGTACGGCTTCCTGAAGCCCTCCAAGGGCCATATACGCTACAAGGGTGAAAGTCTGAACGGCAAGCCGCCCTTCACCTTCATCGAGCGCGGCATCGCCTTCGTGCCGCAGAACCGCAGCCTGTTCGGCGACCTGTCGGTCGAGGACAATCTGCGGCTCGGCTGCTGGGTATTCCGCAAGGATTCCGCGCGCGTCAAGCGGGTTCTCGAGTCCGCCTATGCGCAGTTCCCCATTCTGGGCGACAAACGCCGCGACCCGGCGTCGAGCCTCAGCGGCGGCCAGCAACGGTTCCTCGAACTGGCACGTGCGCTGGCGCTGGAGCCGGAGGTGGTCCTGCTCGACGAGCCGACCGCGATGATCGCGCCGCGCCTGTCGCGCGAGATCTATGACTTCATCAAGGAGTTGCCCTCCCGGGGCATCACGGTCGTGCTGGTCGACCAGAACGTGCGCCAGTGCGCCGCCGTGTCAGACTATCTCTACGTGCTCGAACTGGGTCGCAACAAGGCCGAGGGCGGCAAGGAAATGTTCGAGGGCGACTCGGCGCTTCATAGGCTCATCGCCGAATGGCTGGAATACAAGATCGACTGAAAGTTGAGCGGAGCATGTCCTGGAGCCGGCACTGATGACCTCGCGCGACCTGGCCGATTACGCCATTCACGAAGTGGCGCCGTTGATCGAGACGGGCGAGGTTTCTCCCGTTGCGCTGCTGGACGCGTGCCTGCGCCGCATCGGGAGAACCGATCCGTTCCTGCACGCCTTCCTTGCCTTGTGCGCGGACGCGGCCCGCGACGCGGCTCGGGTTGCGGAGCGGGAGATCGCGAAAGGCGCCTACAGGGGCAAGCTGCACGGCATTCCTTTCGCGGTGAAGGATCTTCTCGACGTCGAGGGCATGCCCACGACGGCTGGTTCCCTCCACCTGAAGAACAATGTCGCGCATCACACCGCCACCGTCATATCCCGGCTCACCGATGCCGGCGCGATCTTCCTCGGAAAGCTCCACATGGTCGAATTCGCGTTCGGCGGCTGGGGCACCAATGTCCGTATGGGTGCCCCGCGCAATCCCTGGGATCTCGACGCGCACCGTTCGCCCGGCGGTTCCTCCAGTGGCTCGGGGGTGGCTGTCGCCGCCGGCATGGTGCCGTTCTCGTTGGCTTCCGACACCGGCGGTTCGATCCGCAGCCCGGCCTCGATGAACGGCATCGTCGGCCTGAAGCCGACCCTATCGAGCGTGAGCACGGACGGCGTGTTCCCCTTGAGCCAGACGCTCGATTCCGTTGGCCCGCTGACGCGCTCGGTCGAGGATGCGGCCATCGTCTTCGATACGATCGCGGGCGCCGACGACCGCGACACCGGCACCTGGTGCGGGACTGTCCCGCGCCTGCTTCCGGATTTGAAGACTTCCGTACGCGGAATGCGGTTGGGGCTGGTGCCTGACGACCAGTTGCCGGACGTGCAACTGGAAATCCTGCGGGCACTGCACGAAGCCGTGCGTGTCTTTCGCGATCTCGGGGCCGTCGTCGTTGAGGTTCCGCTGCCGCGCCGCCCGGTCGATTACTGCGCCGGCGCTTCCCACGTCATCCGCACCGAGGGCTACGCCAATCTTGCCGGATTGATGGCGCAGGATCGCGGTGCGTTCGACCCGTTCGTGCGTGAGCGGGTTCATGCCGGCAACCAGGGCTCGGCGGCGGAATTTGCCACGCGGCTGATCGAGCGGCGCGCCGACATGGTGGCGATGCATGCCGTCATGTCCGGCTTCGACGCGCTGCTCCTGCCGGCAACGCCGATCGCTGCGCCGCCTCTCGCCACCATCGACGAATACGCCATGCCGCTCTCGGACCTGACCCGGTTCGTCAACTATCTCGGCCTGTGCGCGCTTGCCTTGCCGAACGGCGTCAACAGCGAGGCCATGCCGCTCTCGCTCCAGATCGTCGCGCCGGCCTCGCGCGAGGATATCGTCATGCGGCTCGGCTGGGCGTTCGAGAATGCAACGCCCTGGCATACGCGCCGGCCCGATCTCTCCTCCCTGTCTGTCCCCAACGGGCAGCCGTCCGAGACCTGAAGAAGGAACTAGTCAATGTCCATCGAACTAACGGGTGGCGAAGCGCTCGCCCGAATGATCTCTCTTTACAATCCCGGCCCGATCTACGGCATGGGCGGATTCCAGCTCCTGCCGTTTTACGACGCGGCACGCCGGCTTGGCCTGCAGCACCATCTCATCAACGACGAGCGCGCCGGTGTCTTCGCCGCCGACGCCTACGCCAAGGTTTCCGGCCGTGTCGGTCTAGCCGACGCCACGCTCGGGCCGGGCGCGACGAACCTTGTCACCGGCCTCGTGGAAGCGCTCAATGCCGGTACGCCAATGGTCGTGCTCGTCGGCGATTCCCACCGTGAGCATTCCTGGAAGAACATGACGCAGGAGAGCCGGCAAACGGAAATCCTGCGGCCGGCCGTCAAGGAGCTCCTGCGTGTCGAAATCATTTCACGCATTCCCGAGTTCGTGCGCCGCGCCTTTGCCGTCGCCACCACAGGTCGACCTGGTCCGGTGGTGATCGACGTGCCGGAAGATATCGCCCACGCCGTCTACGAATTCGAGGAAGCGGATTTCTATGCGGTCGCCGCGCATGAGGCGATCCCGGCGCTTCGCTGCCGTCCCGACAAAGCTGCGCTTGAAGAAGCGGCGGCCCTGATCGCGGAAGCCCGCACGCCGATCGTCCTTGCTGGCGGCGGCGTTCATCTGAGCGGCGCGGCGGACGCGCTTTCGGCCTTCTCGCAGGCGCTGAACCTGCCCGTCGCCCACACGCTGAGCGGCAAGGGCGCCATCGCCTGCACCAGCGGCCTGAGCGCCGGCCTTTTCGGCCGCTATGACCGCATAGCCAATAAGCTGATCGAGGAATCGGACCTGATTCTCGTCATGGGCTGCAAGCTTGGCGAGATCGCCACCAAGCGCTTCACCGTTCCGCCGCGTGGCAAGCGGATCGTCCATCTCGACATTGTGCCGGAGGAATTCGGCCGCACCACCGACTATGCAATCGCATTGTGGGGCGACGTCGGCGCCACCATCGCAGAACTACAGGCCATTCTCGCGCCGCAGATGGCCGAAATCGGCGCGCGGCAGGCAGCCTACGCCGCCGAGGTCGCCAAGCGGATGGACATGTGGCGACAAGATGTCAGCCCACGCCTTCATTCTGACGAGACGCCCGTCAACATGGCGCGACTGCTCACCGAGCTGAACAAGGCGCTTCCCGAGGACAGTATCCTGATTGCAGACGGCGGCTTCGCGGCACATTGGGGCGGCCTGCTTTTCGACACCAAGAAGCCGGGTCGCGCCTTCGTCCCGGATCGCGGTTTCGCTTCCATCGGTTACGGCCTGCCGGCCGCCATCGGTGCTCGCGCCGCCTCCGCGACACGCCCGATCTTCAGCATCACCGGCGACGGTGGCTTCAACATGATGCTGGGCGAGTTGGAAACCGCGCGGCGTCTGAAGCTCGATTTCACGATCATCGTCGTCAACAACGCGGCCTCGGGTTACATCAAGGCGCTTCAGCACCTGATGTACGGCGCGGATGGATACCACGCCTCCGACCTGGCCGAGACAAACTATGCGCAGATCGCCAAGGCGATGGGTGTGGTCAGCATACGCGTCGAGCACCCCAACCAGCTCGAAGCGGCGATTGCCGAGGCGCTGGCGGCCAAGGGTCCGGTCATCATGGACGTCGTCGTCACCCGCGATCCGGCCAAGATGCTGCCCGGTGTCGACAACCGTGCCGTCAAGATCAAGAAGGGCGACCGCATCGCCTGACGTACTATTATCGGCGAGAGCCGGGCGACCGCCCGGCTCTCGTGTTTTCGGTTTACGCGCCCGATCAGCCGATATGGCGCTGCGCTGACCGCGTACTGACCGCTACAAGGCGCGTTTCAGCCGCACCTCGTGCGTTCCCGCGCTGGCTTAACGGCCTAGCGATAGCGTGTCCCTTGAAGCGGGCGACTTGACCCGGGGGAAGTCGTAGCCGTTGATCTTCGACGTCCGATAGCCGGCTCCCACCAACGCCTCGGCAAATTTCACCGCGGCGGTCACGCCATCGATAACCGGAACGCCCGTCGATGCGCTCAATCGGTCGCACAGCAACGACATTCCGGCACATCCCAGCACAATCGCTTCGGCGCGGTCCTCCAGCTTTGCCCTGCCGATCTCAAGCATGAGCAGGCGTTCGGCCTCCTCGGGGTTCTGATCCACCCCCAGCACCGGAAGATCAATGGCGCGGACATTGCGGCAATGGCGACCCGCGCCATAGGTGCTGACGAGGTCCTCGATGATCGGAATGGAACGCGGTAATGTGGTAATCACCGAAAATCGCCGGCTGATGGTCATGGCAACCTGCACGGCGGCCTGGCAAATGCCGATCACCGGCCCACGGGCAATTTCTCTGGCGGCATGCAGACCCGGATCGTCGAAACAGGCTATGACACAGGCGTTGACGCCCTGCATCTCGCCCTTGCGAATTTCGGCCAGCATGCCCGGAACGGCCATCGCCTCGTCGGCGCCACCTTCGATGCTCACGGGCGTTCCCAACGGATTCACCGCCGTGACCCGTGTGGTCGCCTGCACGACGCGCAACGCGCTCTGAAGCGCCTGCTCTGTCATGGAGGCCGTGGAATTGGGGTTGATGAGAAGAATGTGCACGATCGGGTCCTTCATGACGGCTTGACGGCGGTGGATTTTTTGAACGCGGAGATTGCCGGAGGCTTCAGGACGAACTGACGGTCCGAGGTGATATAATTGTCGGCGTGGAGACGCGCGATCGGTTGGTAGGTGTCGGCGTTGACATAGCGTCCCTCCGCATCGAGGCAGTCACGGCGCACATGCATGTGGAGGACTTCGCCCAGCACCAGGACGCGACGTGGATAGTCGATCAGCCTCTCGACGCGGCATTCCATCGAACACGGGGACGTAGCGATATATTTGGCGTCGATCTTGCTGCAGGCGATGCCCTCAAGGCCGGCCATCTCCAATTCGTCGATCTCGCTGTCGAAACCCAGGCCGCAAACCAGCATTTGTTGCGACAGCGCCATATCCACCATGTTGACCACGAACTCGCCCGTGCGCCGGATATTGATGGTGGTGTCCTTCTCCTCGCCGTTCAGGCGCGGCTGGATACCCAGGATTACAATCGGCGGTTCATGGGAAAACACGTTGAAGAAGCTCATCGGCGCCGCGTTGCTGTGCCCGGCGGCGGAACGGGTCGTCACCAGCGCGATGGGCCGCGGTCCGATGAAGTTCGTCAGCAGGCGGTACCGGCCATCCGGCGCAAGTTCCGTGAAATCGAACTCCATCGTGTGACTCCCAAGCCGATTTCGTTTGATGTACAATAATTCCATTGATTGTCTACAATTATGTAATCAAAAGCAATGGGGCTCTAGTTGACATTTTTCGCTCTATACCGATTGTCTGCCGCCAGGGGAGACGGAATATGACCGAACGTACAGAGCCATCAACGCAGCAAATTGTTGAGCGCGTTTGGCTTTCCATTGCAGAGCGGCGGCTTCGGCCGGGCGTCCAGCTCAAGGAAGGGCAACTGGCTTCGATCTTCGATGTCAGCCGGGCCCGTATCCGGCAGGCATTGACCGCGCTCGAACGCGATGGGCTGGTTACCATCATCCCGAATCGCGGCGCCTTCGTCTGCGAACCTTCGGTCGATGAAGCGAGGGACGTGTTCTTTATTCGTCGTGCCGTCGAGCGTCGCGTCGTCGAGCGGCTTTGTACCTCGATATCCAAGGCGGACCTCAAACGACTGCACAATCATGTCGCCAGGGAGCGGGTGGCCAACCAGGAAAACGCGACGACCGATATCATCAAGCTGTCGGGCGGCTTTCATCTGCTGCTCTCCGAGATCGTCGGTTCGGATTTTCTCTTTGGAACGATGCGCGATCTCATTTCCCGGACCTCCCTGATCACCGCCGTGTACCGCAACAATAACCGTTTCAACTGCGGGCCCGACGAACACGCCGATATCGTCGAGGCCATTGCCAAGGGCGATGCTGAAAAGGCTATCCGGCTGATGGGGCATCATCTGGAGCATGTGGAATCCGAACTCGACTTGAGTGAGATACGCAACCTGTCTCAGGATTTGCGGGCGGCGCTGGGATAAGCCAGGCTGGATGAACTTCCTTCAATAGCTCCAAAGCACGTCGCGATCTTTCAGATTCGCTTGTCGAGCTTTAGGTCTCTGTTTTCTCGCATGTCTTTACCCCGAAACCGGTTCCCACTTTCGGGAGACATGTTCTAGGCCGGCTGGGTATCGGCCGCCTCGACGGACGGCCTGTCTTCGACCAGATGGCAGGCGATGCGTGTCTTGTTGGCGAGCGTGCGCACCTTTGGGATCTCGGCGGAACAGCGCGCGGTCGCCATCGGGCAACGCGGGTGGAAGGTGCAACCGGACGGCGGATTCAAGGGACTCGGAACCTCGCCCCGTACGATGGCACGATCCCGGTTCGGCTCTTCGATATTCGGGATCGTCTGTAGCAGGAGCTGCGTATAGGGGTGGCGCGGATCGGCGAAGATCTGCTCCGTATCGCCTTCCTCCACTATGCGCCCGAGATACATGACCGCGATGCGGTCGGACATGTGCCGAACGACGCTCATGTCGTGGCTGATGAACAGATAGGTGAGGCCGAGTTCATCCTGAAGGCTGCGCATCAGGTTGAGGACCTGGGCCTGCACTGAAACGTCGAGCGCCGAAGTCGGCTCGTCGCAGACGAGGAATTCGGGTTCGCTGGCGAGCGCCCGCGCGATGGAAATGCGCTGACGCTGGCCGCCGGAAAATTCATGCGGAAACTTTTCGCCGTCGGAAGGCGAAAGCCCGACCGTCCGCAACAGGTCGTCGACCCGCTCGGCGATTTCGGCGGCGGATTTGCGCAGTTTCAATTCACGCAGCGGCTCCGCGACGATGTTCTTCACGCGCCAGCGGGGATTGAGGGACGCATAGGGGTCCTGGAAAATCATCTGTGCCGAGAGGGCCGCGCCGCTTTTGCCGGGCGCGAAGCGAAGCTCGCCGCCTGTGGGCTTGTGAAGCTCGGTCACCAGGCGCGCCACCGTGGACTTGCCGCAGCCGCTTTCGCCGACGAGGCTCAGGCAGCCGCCCATCGGAACGGAAAAGCTGATGTCGTTGACGGCCTGGAGAAACTGGCGCGGCTTGCGTTCCAGGACACGGTTGAGCCATGGCGCCGAAACGTCGAACGTCTTGACGAGGTGTTTGACGGTCAGGGCGGGTTTCTCTTCGGTGTTGGTCGCCATCACAGGGTACCTCCGGCATGGAGCCAGCAGGCGCTCATACCGACGCCTGCTGGTGTGAGTTCGGGCCGTTCGCGCAGGCAGCGCGGGCCTGCCGACTTGCAGCGCGGATTGAATGCGCAGCCCGGCGGGATCGCATCCAGCCTCGGCATCGACCCGTCGATCTGGTTGAGGCGCTTGACGCGGGCGCCAAGTGCCGGGATCGAGGCCATGAGGCCGCGCGTATAGGGATGCGAAGGCGCGCGAAGCACCTGCTCGACCGGGCCGATCTCGATCAGCCGGCCGGCATACATGACCGCCACCCGGTCGGCAGCCTCCGCGATGACACCCATATCGTGCGTAACCAGCATGACGGCGGTATGCTTCTCCTTGCACAGCTTCCTCAGCAGCGAAATGATCTGCGCCTGGATCGACACATCCAGCGCCGTCGTCGGCTCATCGGCGATGACGAGCTTGGGCGAAGCGGCGAGCGCCAGCGCAATGACGACGCGTTGCCGCATTCCGCCTGAGAACTGGTGCGGGTAGTGGTCCACGCGCTCTTGCGGAGAAGGGATGCCGACATCCTCAAGCAGGGCGACCGCCCGCTGCCTGGCCTGCGCCTTGCCGACCTTGAGATGCTGACGGATCGTTTCGCTCAATTGCGCGCCGATCGTGAAAAGGGGGTTCAGTGAGGTCAGCGGGTCCTGGAAGATCGCGCCGATCTCGCTGCCGCGGATCTTTTCCATGTCGCGGTCGGCGAGATTGTCGATGCGCCGCCCCTCGAGCCTGATCTCGCCGCCCGCTATATGCCCCGGATACTCGAGCAAGCCCTGGATCGCCAATCCAGTCATGGATTTTCCGGCGCCCGATTCACCGACTACGCCGAGGATTTCGCCCGAACGAATATCCAGATCGACATCCGAAAGCGCGGTTACCACGCCATGGCGGCCCGGAAATTCCACCCGGAGATTGCGAACCTGGAGGACAGGGTTTCCGGCTGCTTCAAACATTTTCATCGACCTCGATCGGATAGCTCGGGGGGAAGATTTCGGAAACGGGCGGATGGTTCCAGCTGCGCTCGGGATATTTCGCGACGAGGCTGTCGAACTGGTCCTGCGCCATTTGGCGCGCCGCCTTCATGTCGATGCCGGCCACTTCACCGAACAGCATGGAAGCGTGGCCGTCGACGAAGGTGGCGCGCGTGACCTTGCCGGAGCCACCGACGACAAGCGTAGTGATTGGATCTATGGACGGCGCCATCACGGCGTCATCGAGGCCGAATACGGCGATGTCGGCACGTGCCCCCGCCGAGAGATGGCCGAGATCGGTCCGGCCCAGCGCCTTCGCACCCCCAAGCGTCGCGGCATCGAACAGGTCGGCGCAGCGCACCGTGTCCGGCGCACGGTCGTTGATGCGGCAGGCGACCAGGCCGACGAGCAGGTTCATCAGCATGTCGGCGGGCGCGGTATCCGTGCCCATGGCGATGTTGATGCCGCGGGCACGGCAGGCCGAGAACGAGTTGAGCGTGTTTCCGCCGCGCGCCGACACCAGCGGGCAATGCACGATCGAGACGCCGTGCGCCGCATAGAGCGCCAGGTCTTCTTGCGTCGCACTGGTTGCATGGGGTGCAATCAAGCGCTCGGTAAGAAGCCCTGCCTTCGCCAGCCACATCGGGGCGGTGGCGCCGTGCAAGGCGTGCACGGTGTCGACCTCCATCGTTCCCTGCGCCATGTGCAGGCGAATCTTGCAGCCAAGCTCGCGCGCTGCTTCGTCCGTGCGCCGAAGCAGGTCGATGGTGCAGGTTTCCACCCGGTCGGGTGCAAGCATGCCTCTGATCAGGTCGCCATGGCGGCCGTTTTGCCTTTCGATGAAGTCGACAGCCGCCGCCAGGCCCTGCAAACCGCGCTGCTCATCGAATATCGGAACCACCTTCCCCGGCGCTTCCAGCACCATGCCGCCGGCACGATAAGCGGGGCTGAGATAGACCCGCAGGCCGAGTTCGCCGGCGGCGTCCGCCGCCGCCTCGAATTCGGCCGCCGTCTCGCCCCACTCGCGGTAGAACAGCGATGCGATGGGCGCGGCCGTGGTGATGCCGTTGAGAAGAAGCTGGCCGAAGGCGAAGCGCTTCTGGAAGGCAAGCTCCTCCAGTGTGTACATTTCGTAGGGACCGGCCTCGACATAGGAACGCGGCCAGACCCGGCCTTTGGCCCAGCCGGGATGGCTGTCGATGCCCAGGATGGTCGTGTCGAGGTCCGAAAGAGCGTCGAGATCGATGAAGCCGGGACTGATCAGCGACGGCCCGAAATCGACCCGGCGCGCCACTTCGCCCGCAAAGCGGTGCCCAACGAAAAGGATTTCGCCGTTTTCGAACACGACTTCGCCCTTGCGGACGAGGCGGTGCCGGCCGTCGTGGTGACCGAGCACCCAGTCGGCGGTCAATAGCGTACGCCCTGCCTGCCTGGAGCCAAGCGTCAGTTGCTCGATCCCGGTCATCATCATGGCATGTCCACCGTGGCCCGGCCCTGCCGGGCGGTGATACGCCCGCCCTTGACGACCAGCGGGCGCGGGGCGACCTCCACCACCGCATGCGCCAGCGTCTCGCCGGCAAGCAGCGTCAGGTCGGCGTGGCAGCCTTCCTGCAACCCGTAACCCTCGAGCCGCATGACGTCGGCGCCGCCCTGCGAGACGATATGCAGGACATGTTCGAGGTCGCTATCCTTGCGCAGGCCGTTCTTCATGCCGACCACCCTGGCGCGGTCGAGCATATCGGGCTGTCCCCAGGGACCCCAGGTATCGCGGATGCCATCGCAGCCGGCACCGACGCGGATGCCGGCTTGCTTGAGCCGCATGACCGAGGGAACCTCGACGGAAGGCGCGCCGGTCGTGAGGATGGCGACATCGAGTTCGGCAAGCCCGTCGATCAGCCTGCCTACCCGCAGATAGTCGTTCATGCCGAGCGTGAAGGCATGGCTGATGGCGACCATGCCTTGCATGCCATTGGCCCGGATGCGCTCGAATATCAGTTCCATGGTGAACGCGCCAAGATCGCCAAGTTCATGCAGGTGAATGTCGATGGGACGCCGATGCTTCACGGCCAGCCCGAAGAGCGCATCCAGTTGCCCCTTGGGATCGCGATCGATGCCGCATGGGTCGATCCCGCCCAGCACTTCGCAGCCTTGCCGCAGCGCCTCGTCGAGCAACTCCAGCGTACCGGGCATCACCATGACGCCCGATTGCGGAAAGGCGACGATTTCGATGTCGATGATGCCGCGGAGTTTCTCGCGGGTTTCCCACACGCCTTCGACGATCGACAGGCCGTGCGCGGTGTCGATGTCGACATGGCTGCGGATATGCGTCGCGCCATGCGCCGCCAGCCCGATCGCGTGGCGCATGGACTGCCGGTGCGGATCGATGCCGATGGCGCCGCGGTTCTCGCGCTCGAAATCGATGCGCTCGCGCAGCACTGCGGCACGGTTGTTGACGTGCCAGGGCATGCCCCATGTGGTCTTGTCGAGGTGGGTGTGCGCGTCGATGAGGCCCGGTATGGCGATGGCGTTACCGCCATCCTCGACCGGCATGCCCGGTTGCGGCTCGAAGTGGCCGAGGCCGGCGATCCGCCCGTCCCGTATCAGGATATCGCAGGTTTCGCCCGCCATGGGGCGCACGTTGCGCAGGAGAAGATCGGTCATGCCGGGCTACCTCAGTTTCGGGTTGAGTGCGTCACGCAGCCAGTCGCCCAAGACGTTGACGGTCACGACGAGCATGCAAAGCTGGAGCACGGGAAACAGCACGATCCACCATGAGCCTGAAAACAGGAACTGGTTGCCGATGCGGATCAGCGTTCCCAGCGACGGCTGGCTCGGTGGCATCCCGATACCGAGGAACGACAGCGTCGCTTCGGTGAGGATGGCCATGCCGAAATTCAGCGTCGCGGCGACCAGGATGGGGGTCAGCGTGTTCGGCAGTATGTGCCGGGCCATGATCCGGCGGGCGGGCACGCCGATCAGCCTGGCTGCCTGCACATAGTCCTTGCCGCTCTCCACCACGGTCTGGGCGCGCACCGTACGGGCGTACTGAACCCAGGCCGACAGGGCGATCGCCAGCACGAGCACGCCGGAGGCGCCGACGTTGCGCAAGCCGGGCGGAAGCATCTGCCGCACCACGGTCGATACCAGTATGGCGATGAGGATGGTGGGGATCGAGAGCGTTATGTCCCCGAAGCGCATCAGCAGGTTGTCGACAAAGCCGCCAAAATAGCCCGACACAAGACCGGCGCTGATGCCGGCCAGGAGCGACAGGGCGACGGAGGCGACGCCGATGACGATCGAGATGCGCGTGCCATAGAGGATGGCGGAGAGCATGTCGCGGCCTTGCGTGTCGGTGCCGAGCAGGTAGGGCCATTCGCCGCCCTCCTGCCATAGTGGCGGCAATTCCGCCTTCCACATGTCCAACTGCGCGCCGTCATAGGGGTTCTGGGGGGTGATCAGCGGCGCGAACAGCGCCGTCAGGATCAGCAGCGCCAGAAGGGCGGCGCTGAGCATCGCCGACTTGTTGTGCGTGAACGACCACCACAGGTCGCTGTCGCGGACGCGCCTGAAAAACGGGGGCCGTGCCGGCTTCGCGATTGCCGGCTGCGATATCTCGACAGTCATCGGACGTCCATCCTTCGTGAAACTAGCGCGCGGTGCGCAGGCGAGGATCGATGACCGCATAGGCGATATCGACCATCGTGTTCAGCACGACGAAAATGAATGAGATGATGCACAGATATGCCGCCATCACCGGGATATCGATGAAGGTCACCGCCTGAATGAACAGCATGCCCATGCCGGGCCATTGAAAGACGGTTTCCGTGATGAGCGCGAAGGCGATCAGCGAGCCGACGTTCATGGCCGTCATCGTGACCATGGGCATCAGGCAGTTTCGCAGCGCATGGCGAAAATAGATGCGCCAGCGCGGGATGCCTCTCGCCCGGGCGAATTTCACATAGTCGGAACGAAGCACCTCCAGCATTTCCGCGCGGATGAGGCGCATCACCAGCGTGATCTGGTAGAGCGACAGCGAGATCGAAGGCAAGATGAGCGCCGCGCGGCCCGACGGCGTCAGCAGCCCGGTCGACCACCAGCCGAACTTGACGACGTCGCCGCGCCCGAAGGCTGGCAGCCAACCCAGGATCACCGAAAATATCAGGATCAGCAGGATGCCGACGATGAAGCTCGGCAGGGAAACGCCGATTACGGAGACGAATTGAAGGCCCTCCGTGTACCAGTGCCCGCGTTTTATGGCCGTCAGCACGCCGAGCGGAATGCCCAGCACTAGCGAGATCAGCGTGGCGATCAGCACCAGTTCCAGTGTCGCGGGAAAGCGCGCCGCGATCAGCTTCAGCACATCCTGCCCGTTGCGGTAGGAGATGCCGAAATCGCCCTGCGCGGCATTTACGACAAAGCGCGTATACTGGACGGGCAGGCTGTCGTTGAGGCCCAGCCGCTCCCGCAGATTGTCGCGGTCGGCCTGCGTCATCTGCTCGTTGGCCATGAGTTCGACGGGGTCTCCGGCCAGGCGAAAGATCAGGAAGGCCAAAAGCGCGACCGCCAGCATCACGAATATCGCGTTTATCAGCCGCCTGACGATGAAGACCAGCATGGGATACCCCCAATTTCAGCCCGGCCCGGGCGCTGCTGCCCGGACCGAACGTTCTTCCTATTTGGAAATGTGGGTCAACCAATGACGGACCTTGTTGTCCGGCAATTGCGCAATGTGATCGATCCTGTCGGTCATCACCCACGCCATGGGTTGCTGGTGCAGCGGCAGCATGATGATCTCATCCTTGACCATGCCCAGCGCCTTGGTTTCGAGCGCCAGCCGCTTCTCCCGATCCATTTCGGTCGAGGCCTGGACGATCAGCTTGTCGATCTCGGGATAGCTCCAGCCGCCCCAGTTGAAGACGCCGGCATTGTCCGACTTCGTCTCGATCATCTGCAGCAGGATGGAGTAGGTGTCGAGCATCGGCTCGGTCGCCCAGCCGATCATATAGACATCGGCCTTGCCGCTGGTGCGCTTCGGTGCCTGTACTGCCATCGGCGCGATATCGAGTTGAGGCTTGAAGCCGACGCGGCTCAAAAGGTTGACGATCCCCTGACAAAGTTCTTCCTCGTTCACGTAGCCGTCATTCGTACACACCATGGTGAAGGCGAAGTCGGTGGCGCCCGCTTCCGCCAGAAGCTTCTTCGACAGTTCCGGATCGTAGGACAGGGGTTCGTCCAGCGCTGCGGAATAGCCCGGAATCTCGGGGGCGACGATCGTTCCCGCCGTCCGCGACTTGCCGCGCATGATGCGCTGCTGGATCAGTTTGTGGTCCAGCGCATGCGCAAATGCCTGGCGCACGCGCAGGTCGTTGAATTTGTTGTCGTCGCCGTTGACAAGCTTCGGCCTGCGGTTGAAGCCGACCATGACGGTGCGCAGGTCGGTGCGCTCCATGACCTTGAGCCCGGGCTGCGCGGTCAGCCGCGGCAGGTCCTGGGAAGGTGCGTTGTCGGTGAAGTCGATTTCGCCGGACAACAGCGCCGAGACGCGCGTCGCGGGCGAGGTGATCGGCGTGAACTCGATGCGATCGATATTGGTTTGGGACTTGTCCCACCAATTCGGGTTCCTGACGAGCACGGTCTTGCTGTCGGGCACCCGGCTCTCGACGATGAAGGGGCCGGTTCCGTTGGTGTGATAGGTCGCGTAACCCTCGATCTGGGCGCCGACATCCGTCGGCTTGAGCGAGTCGTGTTCGGTCAGCCAGCCCATGTCGAAAATGTGGATGTTCGTCAGGTCGTTGAGCAATAGCGGGTAAGGCCCGGTCAGTTCGATGTCGACCGTGTAGTCGTCGACCTTGGTGGACGATTTGTACGCGGGCAGATTGCCCCTCAGCGGCGAAACCGGATCGCTCACGCGCTTCAGCGAGGCGATGACGTCGTCGGCGTTGAAATCGGCGCCATCGTGGAATTTCACGCCCTTGCGCAGGTGGAAGCGCCACACGCTGTCCGAAACCGTCTCCCACGACGTCGCCAGCGCAGGCTCGATCTGCAGCTTGTCGTCGTAGCGGACGAGACCTTCATAGACATGGTTCAGGAAGGCAAGCGTATAGCTGTCCCCGTAGGAATAAGGGTCGAGCGAGAAAATATCCTTCGACGCGCCCCATTTGAGCGTTTCAGCATGAGAGGGAAAAATGAGGCCCAATGCCACCGCGGCCGCGAGGCCAAGTTGCTTCAACATTTTTAATTGCTCCGCTTCTGGAAGTGTCCGCCTCCTTCAGGAGGTCTCTTCTGATTATCGGTTTACTCGAAAGGTCCCTGGGCCTATTCGGCCATGCGCGTCAGCCAATGGCTCGGCTGGTTGTCGGCGCGGATCACGACAGCCTCGACCTTGAAGCCTTCGTGGTTGAGGAATGCCAGATCCGATGTCGAGCCATAGAAATATGGATCAAGGGAAAAGACGTCGCGCTGCCCGGCCCAGCGCAGTGTCGCGGCATAGGCCGCCGTTGCGAAGATGAGCAGGGAGGCCGCCGTCAAAAGGGCCCTACGCAAGCGTGTCATCAGATCCATCCTCCATGGAACTATCACAACGCCGGTTCACGACGTCCCATCCCTATTCATTGCGAGCCTTTCCCGTTTTGTCAATATGATTGTCGACAAAATAAGCTTGGATTGACGGCATTCGTGGTTGATAATGTCGAAGCTACTCGGGCGTTCCCGGCGCGAGGGGCAACGACTGCGGACGGGCGGAACCGCGAATTCAATGATGTCTGCGAGACGCGACCGTCGAGCGATGGAGCGCATGCCTGTCGCGCACTCCCGGTTCCATTTCACGATGGAAGAAGCCCTGGTTTCAGGCAGCAGGATCATGCCTGGGCTGGATCACGCGCGTGTGCGCTTGCCGTCCTTATGAAGCACAATCGAAAAGCGGTGGGCGTTTTGGGGATACGGTTACTTGGCGCGGATTGGCGCCGATCAGCCAGCGACGACCAGTCGCGTCCCGGCCGCGGCAAGCGCCTCGGCGACATCGGCTGCGGGCGGCAAGTCGGTCGCCAGTTCCGAGAGCCCGCTAAAGCCGCACACGCGCACCAGGCCCTGACGGCCGAATTTGGTGTGATCGGTGACGACCACCGAGCGCTGGCCGCGCGACAGTACCATGCGGGCGAATTCGGCTTCCGCCAGGTCGTGATCCATGACGCCGTTGGCGGCTTCGATCGCGCCGGCTGAAATGATGGCGTGCGTGACGCTGAACCGGCTGACGAAATCGATGGCGGAAACGCCGAAGGCAGCGCCTGAATCGCTGCGCAGTTCGCCACCCGCCATATAGACCTTGTTGCCGTTGACGGTCGCCAGCGTGCGGGCAATGTCGGACGAGTTGGTGACCACGGTGAGCCGCCGGTGGCCAAGCAGCTCGCGGGCGAGGAAACTGGTGGTCGTGCCGGTATCGAGCATGACGGATTCGCCGTCGCGGATGGTCGCGGCGACCATGCGGGCAATCGTCTTCTTCGCCTCGGCATTGTCGCGCATGCGCCGCTCGAAAGGGGCTTCGCCGGTCATCGACGGCAAGCCGATGGCGCCATGCATCTTCACCACGACGCCGTCGTCGGTAAGCGGCTTGACGTCGCGGCGCACCGTTTCCAGCGAAACGCCCAGCCTCTCGGCCAGATCGGCAATGGTAACGGTGCCGTGCTCGCCCAGAAGCCGCAGGATTTCGCCATGCCTCTTCGAGTGGATCATCGGATCGCCGCCGTCGGTAAAGTGTTCGACATGACCGCTTCTATGGCAATTTTACCCATCATTGCAACGTGGGCCACGCCATATGGTCAAATTCCCAAAAAAAACCACAGGACTCCGTTGACAGGCACTAAAACGAGCGTGACACTATCGCACGATGGTATGGCCGGAATGCCGCGAAAGACGGCACGGCTTCAATAGACATCAACGAATGAGCAGGGAGGCTCTCGATGGTTCCGCGCAATCGCATCACCAAGGCCGCACTGGGCGCGCTTGCCCTTTGTACGGCCCTTTCGCTGTCGCCGGCCTGGGCGCAGGACTCTTCCGACCCGATCAAGCTTACCTTGCACGACTGGACCGGACAGCTCATCACCACCCGCATCATGGGCGAGGTACTGAAGAAGGCCGGCAACAACATCGACTATGTGCAGGCCGACTATCTGGCGCAGTTCGCGGGCCTCGAAACCGGCGACCTCGATGTGGCGATGGAAATGTGGGAGACGACGGGCCGCGACGCCATGGATGCCGCGACCGCGACCGGCAAGGTCGAGAATTTCGGCGCGACCGGCATGAAGGCCAAGGAAGAGTGGTGGTTCCCCGAATACATGAAGGAGGTGTGCCCCGGCCTGCCCGACTGGAAAGCCCTCAAGGATCCGAAATGCGCCGAAGCCTTCTCGACCGCCGAAACCGCGCCCAAGGGCCGTTATCTCGGCGGCCCGGTGACATGGGGCGGCTTTGACGACGAGCGCGTGGAAGCACTCGACCTGCCGTTCGAGGTTATCCATGCCGGCACCGACGCGGCGCTTTTTGCCGAACTGGAAAGCGCCTACCAGCGCAAGGCGCCGATTCTTTTGTGGATCTACGCGCCGCATTGGTCGACCGCCAAATACAAGGGCGAATGGGTCGAGTTCCCCGAATACACCAAGGAATGCTACGAAGACCCGAAATGGGGCAGCAACCCCGACATGGCCTATGATTGCGGCAAGCCGCACGGCGAAATCTGGAAAGTCGGCTGGGTCGGCGTGAAGGACAAGTGGCCGGACGCCTACAAGGCCATCAAGGCCTTCACCATCGACAATGACGAAATGGGCCAGATGATCACCAAGGTCGATCTCGACGGCCAGAAGGTCGACGACGTGGTGGCCGAATGGATGGGCGCCAATGAAGCGCGCTGGTCCGGCTGGATCAAGAAGTAGCAGCCATCCAGAACCTGCGGCGCCAGGTGCCGCGGGTTCGTCCTACTTCGACCTTTGCCGACGGCCGGTTTTCCGGGCGGCCAGCTTTCCGGGCGGCCAGCTTTCCGGGCGAGCGACTTTCCGGGCGGGCGGGGTCCGGCGGTTTGCATGCAAACGACCCCATATGTGATTAATCCATGGCTGAACCACAACCAAAACTCGTCTGCCGCAATGTCTGGAAAGTGTTCGGCTCGGGAGCGCGGGAGTTCCTCGACAAGGCCGGGGCGGCGGTAAGCACCGAAGAGCTTTCCCGAAACGGATTGGTCGGCGCGGTTCGCGCCGTGGATTTGGAAGTTCACACGGGCGAGATTTTCGTCATCATGGGGCTTTCCGGCTCCGGAAAGTCGACGCTGGTGCGCTGCCTGTCGCGGCTGGTCGAGCCGACCAGCGGCGAAATCCTGTTCAACGGCGAAAACCTGCTCGAAGCCAACGACGCGCGCATGATCGAACTGCGCCGACATCGGATGGGCATGGTGTTCCAGCACTTCGCGCTGTTGCCGCATCTCAGCGCGCTGGCCAATGTGGCCTTCCCGCTCGAAGTGCAGGGCATCGACAAGCCCACGCGCGAGGCAAGGGCTCGCAAGATGCTCGAACTGGTCGGGCTTTCCGACAAGGCGAATTTTTTCCCGCGCGAATTGTCCGGAGGCCAGCAGCAGCGCGTCGGCATCGCGCGGTCGCTCGCCGGCGAGCCCGAACTGTGGTTCCTGGACGAGCCGTTTTCGGCGCTCGATCCGCTGATCCGGCGCGAGATGCAGGACGAGTTCATGCGCCTGCAATCGGTTCTCCAGAAGACGATCGTCTTCATCACGCATGATTTCGACGAGGCGATCCGCCTGGCCGACCGGATCGCCATCATGAAGGACGGCGAGATCGTCCAGGCGGGAACGCCCGAAGACATCGTGCTTAATCCGGCGACCGCCTATGTGACCGAATTTACTCGCAACGTCTCGAAGGCGAAGGTGATGCGGGTGGCGTCGGTCATGCGGCCGGTGGATGGCGGCGCGTCGCCCGTCGAGGGCGGCGTTGCCGTGATGGCGCGCACAACGGTTGCGGGTTCGGCGGCCCTGTTCGCGGACGGTATCGAGAGGCTGCGCGTCGTCGATGAGCACGGCGAGACGGTCGGCACGCTTGAGCGCGCCGACGTGGTCGAACTGATGATGCGGGGCTGACATGAGCAGCCCCGCGCAACCGGTCGAGACGCAAGCCCCGGCGCGGCGCACCGAGCGCCGGAGGGCGGGCGGCAGCGGCGGCGCAGCGCTCTGGCTCGCGGCGATCGGTGCGTTCATCCTGTTGTGGCAGTTCGGCGCGCATGCCAAATGGGCTTTCGACTATCCGAAAGCATGGCAGATTCCAGCCCAGCGCTGGATCGGAAGCGCCATGAAATGGCTGGTCGACAGCGCCAATTTCGGGCTGTTCAGCTTCACCGACATGACGCGGTTCATCGCCTGGCTCATCAGCCAGCCATACGAACTGGCGCTGTCGCTGCTGTCGACCGGCTTCCTGTCCGGGCAGGGTTCGAGCGCGGTGGAAATCCTGCCGCCGCTGTCGTGGATAGCGGTGGTCGTCATCGTGGCCCTGATGGGCTACCACGCCGGCGGCCGCAAGCTTGCCGTCATCGTTACCGTCTGCTTCGGCTTCCTCGCCGTCTTCGGCCAATGGAGCAGTTCCATGGTGACGCTGGCTTCCATTCTCGTCGCCGCCCCGCTCGGCGTCGCCGGCGGCGTGCTGCTGGGCATCGCGGCCTACCGGTCGCGGCGTTTCGAGCAGATGCTGACGCCGCTGCTCGACCTGATGCAGACCATTCCGGTGTTCGCCTATCTGGTGCCAATCCTGTTCCTGTTCGGGTTCGGGCCGACGGCGGCGGTGGTGGCGACGCTGATCTACGCCATGCCGCCGATGACGCGCATCACCGCGCTGGCGCTGCGCTCGGTGCCGTCGGAAGTGCTCGATCTCGGCAAGATGATCGGCTGCACGCGCCGCCAGATGACCTGGCGGGTGCTGGTGCCATCGGCCAAGGACAGCCTGATGGTGGGCGTCAACCAGGTCATCATGCTGTCGCTCAACATGGTCATCATCGCCTCGATGATCGGCGCGGGCGGCCTCGGCTTCGACGTGCTGGCGGCGCTGCGCCGTCTCGACATCGGCGCCGGGCTGGAATCGGGCATCGCCATTGTGGCGCTCGCGGTAGCCCTCGACCGGCTTTCCCAGGCTTATGCGATCAAGGCGGGCTCCGCGACCACGGCGCGCCATGCCGGCGGTTTTGCGCGGCGGCATCCCTATACGCTGGCAGCGCTTGCGGTCGTGCTGGTCACCGGCGTCGCGGGGCTCGCCCTGCCCGCTCTGCAGCGCTACCCGGAGGCGCTGCAGGTCTCGACCGGCGGCTTCTTTTCCGATGTCGTCAAGTGGATCAACGTCAATTTCTTCGACGTGCTCGAAGGTTCCAAGGACGCGGTCCTTCTCAACGTGCTGATCCCGTTCAAGCGGCTTTTGGGCGGCTTTCCATGGCTGGGCGTCACCGCCCTTCTGGCGTTTGCCGGATGGCGGCTGGGCGGTATGAGGCTCGCCGCCACCGTCGCCGCTCTCGCCTTCCTGATCGCCGCCACCGGGCAATGGGAAAAGGCCACCATCACCGTTTACCTGTGCGGCATTTCGGTCGTCATCGCCTCGCTGATCGGCATCCCGATCGGCATCATAGCGTCGGAGCGCGAAAAACTGTGGCGCTGGGTGCAGGTCGTGATCGACACGCTGCAGACGTTGCCTTCCTTCGTCTACCTGATGCCGGTGGTGATGCTGTTTCGCGTCGGCGACTTCACCGCGCTCATCGCCATCGTCGCCTATGCGGTGGCGCCCGCGATCCGTTATACCGCGCTCGGCCTGCAAAAGGTCGACCCGAAGCTGATCGAGGCCGGCCAGGCCATGGGCTGCACGCGCTGGCAGCTTCTTACCAAGATCAAGCTGAAACTGGCGCTGCCGGAGATCATGCTGGGCCTCAACCAGACCATCATGTTCGCCCTGTCGATGCTGGTCATCACGGCGCTGGTCGGCACCCGCGATCTTGGCCAGGAGGTCTATATCGCGCTGACCAAGGCGGACACCGGGCGCGGGCTCGTCGCAGGCCTCGCCGTTGCCTTCATCGCCATCATCGCCGACCGCTTGATCGCGGCAGGAGCGCAGCGCGCCAAGACGCGGCTGGATATAGCATGATGGCCCAGGTCACAGGCGAGGCCCTTGTTGCCGCCCTGCCCTGCTGGAACGGCAGCATCGAAATCGGACCGCTGGGCGGCGGCCTCAGCAACGCAAACTTTCTGGTGCGCGACGCCAGCGGCAAGCATGTGGTGCGGCTCGGGCGCGATTATGATTTCCACCACGTCTCGCGTCAGCGCGAACTGATGAGCGCGCAGGCTGCCCACGCCTGCGGCTTTGCGCCCGCCGTGGAATATGCAGCGCATGGCGTCATGGTCAGCCGCTACATCGACGGCCGCACGTTTGCCGCGGAAGACGTGCGCGCCAATGCCGACCGCATCGCGGCGCTGGTGCGCGCGTTTCACCGCGAGATGCCGCACCAGGTCTCCGGCGCCGGCTTCATGTTCTGGGTATTTCACGTGATCCGCGATTATGCGCGCTCGCTGGCGGCGGGCGGCAGCCGCATGGTGGCTGAACTGCCGCGCTACCTCGCGCTGGCGGACGAACTGGAGGCCGCGCAGACGCCGCTGCCGATCGTCTTCGGCCACAACGATCTTCTCCCCGCCAATATCCTCGACGACGGCGGCCGGCTGTGGCTGATCGATTTCGAATATGCCGGCTTCAACACCGCCATGTTCGATCTGGCCGGGCTTTCCTCCAATTCGGGCATGGCCGAAGAACAGGCCGCGCACCTGCTTGCCGTCTATTTCGGGAACGAAACGAGCGATGAAATCAGCCAGTCGCATGCGGCCATGCAGTGCGCCTCGCTGCTGCGCGAAGCCATGTGGAGCATGATCTCCGAGCTTCATCTCGACGCGCCGGGCGTCGATTACGTTGCCTACACGCACGACAATCTGGCGCGGCTCGAAGCCGCGCTGGACAGCTACAGAACGCAATATGGGATGCGCCAACCATGAGCTTGCCCACACACGCCGCCATCGTCGTCATCGGCGGCGGCATCATCGGCTGTTCCACCGCCTATCATCTGGCGCGCGACCACAAGGCCGATGTCGTGCTGCTGGAGCAGGGCAGCCTCACCTCCGGCTCGACCTGGCATGCCGCCGGGCTGGTCGGGCAGTTGCGGTCGTCCGCGTCGATCACCCGCGTGCTCAAATATTCGGTCGATCTTTACAAGGGTTTGGAGGCCGAGACCGGCCTTGCCACCGGCTGGAAAATGACCGGCTGCCTGCGTCTTGCCACCAATGAAGACCGTTGGACCGAGTTCAAGCGGCTGGCAACGACCGCCAAAAGCTTCGGCATGGACATGGCGCTGCTGTCGCCGGCCGAGGTGAAGAAGATGTGGCCGCTGATGGACACCAGCGACCTCGTCGGCGCGTCATGGTTGCCGACCGACGGCCAGGCAAGCCCCTCCGACATCACGCAGTCGCTGGCCAAGGGCGCGCGCATGCATGGCGCGAAACTGTTCGAGAAAGTGCGCGTCACCGGCTTCGACATGAAAGAAGGTCGCATCGTTGCGGTGCGCACCAACCAGGGCACCATCGCCTGCGAGAAGGTCGTGAACTGCGCCGGGCAATGGGCGCGGCAGGTCGGCGCGATGGCCGGCATCGACGTGCCGCTGCAGCCGGTCAAGCATCAATACATCGTCACCGAAAAGATCGACGGGCTCGCCACCGACGCGCCGACCATCCGCGACCCCGACCGGCGCACCTATTTCAAGGAAGAGGTCGGCGGGCTGGTGATGGGCGGCTACGAACCCAACCCGCAGGCCTGGGAAACGGGACTGCCGGGCGGCGATGTGCCCGACGAATGGGAGTTCCGCCTGTTCGACGACGATTACGATCATTTCGAGCAGCACATGACGCAGGCGATCGCGCGAGTTCCCGCATTGGAAACCGTCGGCGTCAAGCAGATGATCAACGGGCCGGAAAGCTTTACGCCGGACGGCAATTTCATCCTCGGCGTCGCACCCGAATGCGCCAACATGTTCGTCGGCGCGGGCTTCAACGCCTTCGGCATCGCGTCCGGCGGCGGCGCCGGCTGGGTGCTGGCCAAATGGGTGGTCGACGGCGAAGCCCCGCTAGATCTCTGGGTGGTCGACATCCGCCGCTTTTCCCAGATGCACCGCGACCGGACATGGGTGCGCGAGCGCACTCTGGAAGCCTATGGCAAGCATTATACGGTCAGCTTCCCGCACGAAGAATATGTCTCGGGCCGGCCGCGCATCGTCTCGCCTTTGTATGAGCGGCTGAAAAAGCATCGCGGCGTATTCGGCTCGAAGCTGGGCTGGGAACGGCCGAACTGGTTCGCGCCCGAAGGCATGGAGCCGCAGGACGTCTATTCGATGGGCCGGCAGAACTGGTTCGGGCCGGTCGGCGACGAACACCGGCATGTGCGCGAGGCGGTCGGCATTTTCGACCAGTCGTCTTTCGCCAAATACGAACTGACCGGGCCGGACGCGCTGAAAGCGCTTGACTGGATCTGCGCCAACGATGTCAGCAAGCCGGTTGGCCGCCTGACCTATACGCAATTTCTCAACACGCGCGGCGGCATCGAATCCGATCTCACCGTGGCGCGGCTGGCGGAGGAAAAATTCTACATCGTCACCGGCACCGGTTTTCGCACGCACGACCAGTCGTGGATCGCCGATCACATTCCAGCCGGGCTTGACGCGCAGCTGACCGATGTGACGGAAGAATTCGGCACGCTGTCGCTGATGGGCCCGCGCGCCCGCGACGTGCTGGCGGCCGCGACCGACGCCGATGTTTCCAACGCCGGCTTCCCGTTCGGCCATGTCCGCGAAATCGCAATCGCCGGGCATACGGTGCGGGCGCTGCGCATCACCTATGTCGGCGAACTCGGCTGGGAACTGCATGTGCCGATCGCGGCAACCGGCGAAATTTTTGATGTTCTGATGGCGGCGGGCAGGCCGCACGGCATCCGTCCCATCGGTTACCGCGCGCTGGAATCGCTGCGGTTGGAAAAAGGGTATCGCGCCTGGGGCTCCGACATCACCCCCAACGACACGCCGATGGAGGCCGGCCTCGGCTGGGCGGTGAAACTGCGCAAGAACACCGATTTCCTTGGCCGCCTTGCGCTTGAGAAGGTCAATGGCGCAGCCCTCACCAAGCGCTTTGCCGGCTTTACCGTCGATGATCCCGACATCGTGCTTTTGGGCCGCGAGACGATCCTGCGCAATGGCGAGACGGTCGGCTATCTGACCAGTGGCGGCTATGGCTACACGGTCGGCCAGAATTTCGGCTACGGCTATGTGCGCGACGCCGATGGCGTCTCCGACGATTTTCTCTCCTCCGGCGACTACGAACTCGTCGTGGCCATGAAGGCGACGCCCGCGAAAATCCATCTCCAGCCGCTTTATGACCCGTCCGGGAGCAAGGTGAAATCATGAGCTTTCGCGCGGATCGCCACGTTCATATTCTCATCATCGGCGGCGGCGCCATCGGCACCTCGGTCGCATATCACCTGGGGCGCGACGGCGCGAAAGACGTGCTGCTGGTCGAGAAATCGCAGCTCACCCATGGCTGTACCTGGCATGCGGCGGGACTGGTCGGCCAGTTGCGCGGCAAGCGGAACCTGACGCGGCTGATGCAAAATTCGGTCGCGGTCTTCGACCGGCTGGAAAAGGAAACCGGCCAGGCGATTTCGTGGAAGAAGGTCGGCTCGCTGCGGCTTGCCGGCAGCCGCGAACGCTGGAGCGAAATCCGCCGCTCGATGGGACAGGCGAAAAGCTTTGGCGTCGAATGCCACTCGCTTTCCGCCGAGGAAGCCGCCCAGCGCTTTCCCTTCATCGTCAAGGATGGCATCGAGGGCGCGGCTTTCATTCCCGGCGACGGCTATATCGACCCCTATTCGCTGACCATGGCCTATGCCAAGGGCGCGCCAGAACGGCGTGCGCATCGAGGAAGGCGTCTGCGTCGAGGAGATCGTGGTGGACAAGCGCCGCGCGGTCGGCGTCGTCACCAATGGCGGCTCCATCTCCTGCGATATCCTCGTCAACTGCGCCGGGCTGTGGGCCAAGCGCGTCGGCAACATGGCCGGCGTGCCGCTGGCGACGGGCGTGGTCGAGCACCAGTATTTTCTGACCGAAAAGACGCTGAAGCTCGACCCTGACCTGACCACGCTGCGCGATCCGGATCACAATTTCTACCTGAAGCCCGACACCGGCAGCTTTGCCATCGGCGGCTGGGAAGATGGTTCGAAAAGCTGCTGGCGCGGCCAACCGCCGCTCGATTTCGGCCGCGAATTGTTTGCGCCCAACATGGACCGGCTGGAACTGTTCGCGCTGCCGGCGGCCGAACGCCTGCCGGTGCTCAATGAAATCGGCATCCAGACCGTCATCAACGGGCCGATCCCCGTCTCGCTGGACGGCGAACCGATCCTCGGCCTGGCTCCCGAACTCGACAATTTCTACGTCGCCTGCGGCTTCACCGCCGGCATTGCCGGATCGGGCGGCGGCGGGCTGGCGCTCTCCAACATGATCCTGCATGGCGATGCCGGCATGGATCTGTGGCCTTTCGACGTACGCCGTTTCGGTGCCGTGCAGGCGCAAGGCCGCTATCTGGAAGAGCGCACCATCGAGGCTTACGGCGCCTACTACAAGGTGCATCTGCCCGGCGAGGAAACACATGCCGGGCGTGGCCTGCGCCGCTCGCCGCTCTATGCCGCGCTGCTGGCCAAGGGTGCTGTGTTCGGCTCGAAATCCGGATGGGAACGCCCGAACTGGTTTGCGCTCGAAGGCGGCACATCGGTGGATCGCGGCAGCTTCGAGGACAGGCCGGGCTGGTTCGAGGCGGTCGGCGAGGAAGTGCGCGCCATCCGCGAGCGCGCCGTGCTCATCGACCAGACGTCGTTCTCAAAATTCGAGATTTCCGACGCGGGCGCTTTCGACGCCTTGCAGGCGATCACCGCCAACGACCTGTCAGGGCCGCCCGGCAAGGCCGTCTATACCCAATTGTGCAACGAAAAGGGCGGCATCGAGGCGGACGTCACCATCGTCCATGTCGGCGAGGACCGTTTCCTGCTCGTCACCGGTTCGGGCTTCGGCATCCATGACAGCCACTGGATTTCGAGACACCTGCCCGCCGGCGTCGCGATGCGCGACGTCACCAACCAGTATGCGACGCTGAACCTGTGCGGGCCGCTTTCTCGCACCATCTTGCAATCGGTTAGCGACGACGATGTTTCCAACACGGCCTTTCCATTCCTGGCGGCCAGGACCATCGAGATCGGCAACGCAACGGCGCTGGCCGTGCGCGTCGGCTATGTCGGCGAACTTGGCTTTGAACTCTACATCCCGCAGGAATTCGCCGGCCATGTTTACGAAAAGCTGCGTGAAGCGGGCGCACCGCATGGCATCGCGGATGCCGGCTACCGCGCCGTCGACGCCTGCCGCATGGAGAAGGGTTATCTGTATTGGTCGGGCGACATTTCGCCGGACTACAACCCCTACGAGGCCGGCCTCGGCTTTGCCGTGGCGCTCGACAAGGGGGATTTTCTCGGCCGTGCCGCACTTGCCAAGATCAATGCTGACGGCGTGAAGCGCAAGCTGTGCTCCTTCACCGTCGACGGGTTTGCGCCATTCCATGGCGGCGAGGCGATCTTGCATGAGGGCAAGCTGGTCGGGTCGACCACCTCGACCGGCTATAGCTATACGCTCGGCAAGACGATTGCCTTCGGCTATCTGCCGGTGGAGTTTGCCGGCGAACAGGACTTCGAGATCGAAGCCTTCGGCAAAGCCTATGACGCGACCCGCGGCCCGCGCACGCTGTACGACGCGAAGATGGAAAGGCTGAAGGCATGAGCGACGCCGATCCCGTTTCCCCCGATCCTATTTCGCTTGCCCGCGATGCGCTGAAAACCATTCCCGCGCTCAAGGATTATCACGGAGGCATCGAGCGGCTTGGCGGGCTCACCAACCTGGTCTTTGCCGTGGGCAACTTTTGCCTTCGCATTCCGGGCAAGGGCACCGAGGAATATATCAACCGCGCCCATGAAGCGGTTGCGGCGCGCGAAGCAGCAACCGCCGGCGTCAGTCCAGAAGTGCTGCATTTCGACGACCAGAGCGGCGTGATGGTGACACGCTTCATCGCCGGCACCCAGACCATGTCGCCGGAAGAATTCAGGCGGCGACCCGGCAGTCCGGCGCGAGCAGGGCAAGCCTTTCGGCGGTTGCACGACAGCGGCGCGAAATTTCCGTTCCGCTTCGAACTGTTCGCGATGATCGACGACTATCTGAAAATCCTGTCCACCAAGGACGTCGCGCTGCCCGCCGGCTATCACGAGGTGGTGCGCGAGGCGGAAATCGTGCGGGCGGCGCTTGCCGCGCATCCCTTGCCGCTGACCGCCTGCCATTGCGACCCGCTCTGCGAGAACTTTCTCGATACCGGCGAACGCATGTGGATCGTTGACTGGGAATATGCCGGCATGAACGACCCGATGTGGGATCTCGGCGATCTCAGCGTCGAAGGCAAGTTCGACGCCGCGCAAGACGAGGAGATGATCCGCGCCTATTTCGGTGGCGAGCCGACACTGGGCGAGCGCGGCCGCATCGTCATCTACAAGGCGATGTGCGACCTTTTGTGGACCCTGTGGGGGCTGATCCAACTCGCCAACAACAACCCCGTCGACGATTTCCGCGCCTATGCCGATGGGCGTTTCGCGCGCTGCAAGGCGCTGATGGAAACGGCCGACTTCGAGCGGCATGTGACCGCGGTGGCAACGGCTAAGGTCAGGAACTAGAAGCGCAGCGACCGCAATCCCACCGTGCGATCGATGACGAGGATCGCCGCGAAGGTGAGGAAGATGCTCAACGAAGCGATGGCGGCTGCGGTCGGGTCGAAATTAAAGCGCAGATAATCGAACAGTTCCAGCGGCAGCGTGTTATTCCCGAGCGATTTCAGCAGCAGCGAGATGTTGAATATATCGAAGGAAATGACGAAGGCGAACAGGCAGCCGGTAATGATACCCGGCTTGATGGCCGGCAGCGTTACCCGCCGGAACCGCATCCAACTGCCGGCGCCGAGGCTGCGGGCGGCCTCTTCTTGCGAACTGTCGAAATTGAAAAGGGCCGACGACACGTTGAGGAACACATAGGGAAAGGTCACGACGATGTGGCCGACCTGAATGCCGATCGAGTAGTCCGTGCCGATCCCGGTTTCGTAGAAATAGAACAGGAGCGCGATTGCCGTCAGGATTTCGGGAACCAGCAGGGGGCTGGTCATGACGAGCCGTATGCGGTCGCGGTACCCACCCGCGTAGCGCGCCACGTAAATGGCGGCAAGCGTGCCGATGACGCCGTTGACGATCATGGCGACCGCCGCCAGCACCACCGAATAGAGCGTTGCGTCGAGGAACCGCTTGTTGGAAAACAGCGCCTCGAACCAGCGCAGCGAAAACCCTTCCAGCGGGAAGGCAAGGAACTCGCCGGAATTGAACGAGAGCAGAACGACCAGCACGATCGGGAACATCAAGAAGATATAGATCGCGGCAACGAGCCCGAGGAACAACCAGTCCCAGACGGTCTTTTCCACCCCGCCGGCGCTTCTCATGGCAGCCTCCGCATGGCGCGCGCCGTCAGCCGGAGATACAGGCCAACGATGATGACCGCGACGCTGGCGAGAATGATGGCGAGCGCCGCCCCCGCCGGCCAGCGGAAATTATCGACAAGATACTGGACCACCAACACCGACATAGTGCGCCCGCCGCTGCCGCCCAGCATCGCGGGCGTGACATAGGCGCTGATCGACAGGACGAAGACGAGGATGGTGCCTGCCTGGATGCCAGGCAGGCTGAGCGGCAGCGTCACCTTCCAGAAAGTGCGCATGCGCGATGCGCCGAGCGAGCGTGACGCCATCGCCAGATCGGGGCTGATCGCCTGCAGATTGCCGAGCAGCGGCAAGATGATGAAGGGCAAGAACACATGCGTCAGCGCGATCGTCACGCCGAGCGAATTGTTCATGAGTTGGAGCGGGAAGTCGATGAGGCTAACCGCCATAAACGCCTTGTTGGCGACGCCGTTGTTGGACAGGATGATCATCCAGGCGAAGGTGCGCACGACAAGCCCGACCAGCAGCGGCGACAACACGAAAATATAGAGCAGGCTGGACCAGCGCGAGCGTGTATTGGCCAGATGATAGGCGACGGGATAGCCGAGCAGCAGCGAAAGCACGGTCACGATCGCGCCGATCGCCACCGTCCGGCCCATGATGCGCCAGATAAAGGGATCGCCAAGCGCGCCGGTATAGTGAGCAAGCGTGAAACCGTCGCCATAGACGGCCCTGGTCGAGGCTTCGCGCAAGCTCATGGTGATGATGCTCAGATAGGGAAGCGCGAAGAACACGACGAGGAGCACAAGGGCGGGTGCGATCATCCATATCGCGCCTCGGCCGGGCGAGGTCTGGATGCGGGGCGCGGCGGCGGCGGCGCTCATGCGGGAAGCAGCCAGGCGTCGGAGGCGGCGAAACGCAGCATGACCTTTTCACCGGCTGCGAACGGGGTGCGTCCGCTGACGTCGACGATCATCGCTTCGCCGTCGGCGAGGCTGACGCTGAGCTGGTTGGCATTTCCCTGGTAGATCGATTTTACGACGGTTGCGTCGAGCGCGTTGCCATTGGCCAGCGTATCGGGGGCCGGCACTTCGCGCGCGCCGGCTTCCACCCTGCCGATCGCGATGTTTTCCGGCCGGATCATGATACGCACGCCCGAACCAACGGCAAGGTGCGACGGGCCGTCCGCGCCGATCACGCCGCAAGGCGCCTCGACCTTGTAGCCGCCTGCGCCCGACGCTTCGACAATCTTGCCGCCGATCGTGTTCGAGCGGCCGATGAAGCCGGCCACCGAATGCGACACCGGCCGCTCGTAGATGTCGCGCGGTGCGCCCAGCTGGGAAATCTCGCCCTCTTTCATCACCACGATCTTGTCGGACATGACCATGGCCTCGGCCTGGTCGTGCGTGACGTAGATTGCCGTGATGCCGACGCGCTTTTGCAGATCGCGGATGAAGAAGCGCATCTCGTCGCGCAGGGTCGCGTCCAGATTGGCCAGAGGTTCGTCAAGCAGCAGGACGGAAGGCTCGATAACCAGGGCGCGGGCCAGCGCCACCCGTTGTTGCTGGCCGCCGGAAAGTTCGCGCGGAAAACGCTTGTCGTAGCCTTCCAGCCGCACCAGGGCGAGCACTTCGGCGATGCGCCGCCGCCGCTCCGGTTCGGAAACCTTGCGCACTTCCAGGCCGAAGCTCAGATTCTCGGCCACCGTCATATGCGGAAACAGCGCGTAGGACTGGAACACCATGCCGATGTCGCGCCGTTCAGGCAGGGTATGCGTCATGTCCCGCTCGCCAAACAGGATACGGCCGCTGTCGGGGCGCTCAAAACCGGCGATGCAGCGCAGCGTCGTGGTCTTGCCGCAGCCGCTAGGTCCGAGCAGGGAGACGAACTCCCCCTGCTCGATGGGGATCGAGATATCCTTGAGGATGTGCAGGGCACCATACCGCTTGTTGATACGATCGATGGTCAGTGCCGTCATCCGATATCCTCACGAAAAACCAATCGGGATGAACCGCCCCGCTTGCGGCAGAACTCCGGCCCTCAGGCCATCTCCCGGTTCCAGCGGTCGGCGATGTCGGCTGCCTTGTCGACATAGCTGTCCCAGTCGTAGCTCCTGATT
Source organism: Mesorhizobium sp. A556 (assembly GCF_054489545.1). Lineage (NCBI taxonomy): Bacteria > Pseudomonadati > Pseudomonadota > Alphaproteobacteria > Hyphomicrobiales > Phyllobacteriaceae > Mesorhizobium > Mesorhizobium sp. A556. Next base: position 141,634 of record NZ_JBTMXA010000004.1, on the reverse strand, counting down.
TCAGCCATGCGCGCGCCGACGATGGGCGTGCGCTTCTGCATCTCGGCATCGACGACGGAATTCTTGTTGGACGGCGAGGTGTAGAAGGCCTTTGCCATGTCGTGCTGAACCTGCGCGTCGAGCACGTAGTTCAGATAGGCATGGGCGGCATCCTTTTCCGCGCCGGTCTTGACGAGGTTGAACGACTGTTCGAAGGAAAGCAGCCCCTCTTTCGGAGCGACGATGGCGATGGGCGCGCCCTTGTCCTGCAGCGTCATCGCCTCGGTCCAGTCGACCGGCGCGACGATGACATCGCCGCGGATCAGCGACGTCGACAACTCGCCGCTCCACGAAGCTTGGACGAAGGGCAGAAGCTCCTTGATCTTGGCGAAGGCCGTATCGAAATCGTCCGGCCCTTTGCCAAACAGTTCGCCGACCAGGCGCAGGAACACGACAGCGCCGGTATTGCCGATCTGGTAGAGGCCGGTCTTGCCCTTGAATTCGGGATTTTCCCACAAATCATGCCAGGATGCCGGCGGCGTCTTGACCATGTCGGTGCGGTAGGCAAGGCCAATCGGCGAAACGATGGCGCGGATGCCGTTGGCGTTCTTGTTGACGAACTGCGGAAAGGTGTCCTTGGCGTTCGGTAGCTTGGCAAGGTCGAAAGGCTCGAAGAAGCCCTCGGCGCGGAGCATCGCGGCGATATTCTCGTTGCCCATGAAGATGCTGTAAGGCGATTGGCCGCCACCGGCCCTGATCTTCGCGATGAAGTCCTTGCCCAGGCCAACGTCGAGCTGCGGGGTGATCCCGGTCGCCGAGCTGAAGCCCGGCATGAGCTTGTCTTCCCAGAACTTCGCCCACAACCCGCCATAGGTTGGAACGACCAGTGTCGACTGCGCCGACGCGAGCCTTGGCAGGGCCATCGAAGCAATCGCAGCCGCTGCGCCAACGGCAAATTCACGCCTAGTCAGTTTCATCGGACTGTCTCCCATTGCCTGCTTTTGAGTCCTTATGGTGGCCACGCCGCAGGATCGAATTCGCAGCCCTCTTGAATCGAAAGCTTGCATTCTTTTTTCATGTGGTCAACAATTTCGGCATTGTAATATTGAAATAGCGGTAATTACCGAAAAGGGGCGCACTGCATGGAGGACGCCAAGCCGGCGATCCAGGCGACCAAGAGCCTGGCGCATCAGATCGCAACGACACTCCAGCAGGAAATCGTGCAGGGAACGCTCAGCGTTTCGGAGCGATTGCCTTCCGAAGCGGAGATCGCGCAGCGTTTCGGTGTTTCCCAGCCGACCGTGCGCGAGTCCCTGAAGATCCTTGCCGCCAAGAAGCTGGTCCGCTCCAAGCGCGGCCCCAATGGCGGCGTTTTCGTCAACGCGCCGTCGCTTACCGCGGCGAGCCAGATGCTGCAGGAAATGACGACCTGGTTCGTCGGCCTTGGCGTGTTCGGGCTTGCCGAAATCGTCGAGGCGCGGCTGTTTCTTGGCCGTACCTGCGTGCAGCTTGCCGCCGAGCGCGCCACCAGCGAGGACATCGACTCGATCGCCGCCACGTTCACGGCCTTCGAGCGCGACGACATTTCCGACGAGGAGTTCTGCCGGCTTGACGTCGCGTTCCACCACGCCATCGCCCAGGCGACGGGCAACAACGAGCTTCGCTTCATCATGCTGGTGGTCAACGATTCGCTGATCCCGGCGACCAACATGATCTCCTTCCGTTTTCGCGAGCGCGGCCGGGTCGTTTCCCTGCATGCCGATATTCTCAAAGCATTGCGCATCCGCGATGCCGGGGCCGCGACCGCCGCTTTCGAGGAACTGATCGCCTACCAGTCGAGCGTCTATGAAAAGGCTCTCAGCGCCCGGCAGGTCGCCGCCGGCGCCGAACGGGAAGCGCGATGACATGCTGGTGGCTCAGACGCTGATCGAAGAGCCGGCTTCGGCGGGCCGTCGTGTCTATCGCAGTTCCACCCCCCTTCCTGCCGGCCTGCCCGACATATTCGCACGCTTCGCCCACTGGGCGGCGATCCAGCCGGACGCAACCGTTCTTTCAGAACCCGACGCGGGCGAGCGGCGCTCGGTCGGCTATGGCGAAATGCTTTTGCGCGCTCGCGCGCTGAAGCAGGTGCTTGCCAACCGCTTCGGGCTGCGCAAGGGCGATGGCGTGGCGTCGCTTGCGCCGGCCGGCATCGATGCGCTGACGCTCAAACTTGCCTGCTTGTGCGGGGGCTTAGTCCACACGAGCCTGCCTCCCTTTTCCTTCGGCAGCGGCGTCAGAAACGCCGACACAAAACCATTCCTCGACGCCGCCCGGCCGAAGCTGATCGTCGCGCCGCCCGGGCATCGCGCCATCGAGGGCATGGGCGCGCTGTCGCTTGGCGAGCTGGTGCGCCAAAGCATCGATGAACCGCCCGGTGGGGTCGACGCTGAAGCGACGCCCGACGACTGGGCCGCGATCTTCTTCACCTCCGGCAGTACCGGTGCGCCGAAGGGCGTGCCGATCACGCGCGGTATGATTTCCTCCAACCAGGGCGCGGTTGCCGCCATGTGGCCGTTTCTGGCCGAGACGCCGCCGGTGCTGGTCGACTGGCTGCCCTGGCACCATGTCTTCGGCGGGCTGGACAATATCTTCAAGGTCATCTGGAATGGCGGCTGCATGCATGTCGATGCAGCACCTGGCCCGACAACCATCGACGCCAGCATCCGCACCCTGACGCGGGTTGGCCCGACGCTACACGTCGCCGTTCCGCTGGGCCTGCGGCTTTTGCTCGACCGGCTGGAAACCGACATGCCGGCAGCCCTCGCCTTCACCCGCAACCTGAAGGCGATCTTCTTTGCGGGAGCCGGCATCGATGCCGGACTGTGGCGCAGGCTTGCCGCCTTTCGCGACGGCCATGGCGATTTTCAGATACTGTCCGGCTATGGCGCCACCGAGGCGGCCTCGACCATCACGCTGTCGCCGGCGCCGCTGGAAAAGCCCGGCGAACTCGGCCAGCCGCTGCCCGGCCACCGGATCGCGCTGGTCGATGTCGAGGGGCGCAGCGAGTTGCGCGTCGCCGGCCCCAACATCGCGCCGTGTTACCTCATCGGCGACCGCCGGATAGATCTTCCGATGGACGAAGCCGGCTTTTACCGGACGGGCGACGCGGCCGTGCTGGAGAAGCGCTCGGACGGAATTGCGGTGTTTCGCTTCGACGGAAGGCTTGCCGAAGACTTCAAGTTGTCGAGCGGGGTCAAGGTGCGGACGGGTGCCTTGCGCGCCGGGCTGATGGCGCAATGCGCGCCGCTGGCCGCCGACATCGTCATCGCCGGCGAGGGCTGCGATACGCTGGTGGCGCTGGTGTTTCCCGACCCCTCGCACAAGGCCGATCCCGATCTCGCGGAAAAGCTCGCCGCGCGCATCCATGGGTGGAACCTTGCCAATCCCGGAAGCTCGACGGCGATCGTCCGCTTCTGCCTGGCAACGACGCAGGCCCAGCGCGACAAGGGTGAACTGTCGGACAAGGGACAGATCGTGCAGGCGCGCTATTTGCGCAATCATGCGGAACTGTTCGCCGCGCTGCGGGCGGGCGCGGGCCAGGCACCCTCGGGCGCCTGACCCGTTTGCCGGTCAGTCGAGTTCGCGAAACGGTTTTTCGCGGATGTCGAGAAATTCCTTCAGCGAATGGTCCTTGAGCAGCCGCATCCATTGCCGCCCTTCTTCCGAGCCATGCAGGATCGCCGTCGTTTCGCGGTTGTAGGCCCAGGAACTGGAAAGCCCGGAGGTTTCCTGCTGGTGGTTCAGCGCAGCCTTGGCAAACTTGATCGCCGCACCCGGCATACGGGCGCATTTGCGCGCCAGCTTCTCGCTCTCGGCCTTGAGCTGGTCACGCGGCACGGCCTTGTTGACGAGGTGGATGCGCTCCGCTTCGCGCCCGTCGATCAGATCGCCGGTGTACATCAGATGGCGCGCATGGATCATCGGCACGGTCCATGGCAGCATCAGGGTCGGCGGCGCGGAGACGTGGCGAACCTCCGGCTCGCCCAGCATCGCATCCTCGGCCGCAATCGTCATGTCGCAGCACATCATCAATTCCAGCCCGCCCGCCAGCGCATAGCCGTTGACGGCGGCGATGATCGGGATCGGTGCTTCGCGGATGAACTGCATGCGCCGCATGTTCGCGCCGATGTCCTCGCGCCAGGCCTCCGTGCCCATTTCGAAATCTTCGCCGCCGAGATCGAAGCCGGCGGTGAACGCCCTGCCCGCGCCGGTGACGATCAATGCGCGCACGTCCGGGTCCTTGATCGCGCGGGCAATCGCCGCCTCCAGCGCATCGCCGAGTTCCTGGTTCATGGCGTTCATCTTGTCGGGACGATTGAGGGTGAGGGTGACAAATGCGTCCTCGGGGTCCTTTTCCCAAATTACGACATCGCTGCTCATGGCGCTCTCCTGGCGTTATGCAATTTCGATGACGACACGGCCGCGCACCGATCCGGCCAGGATCTGGTTGGCGAGTTCGGGCAGTTCGGCCATCTTCCGCGTCTGCGTCATCGCGGCAAGCTTGTCGCGGTCGAGATGGTCGGCCAGCGTCTGCCATGCCTGCTCGCGACGGGCCATCGGCGCATAGACGGAATCGACGCCGATCAGCGCCACGCTGCGCAGGATGTGCGGCATGACCGTGCCGGGCAAATCGTGGCCGCCGGCAAGGCCGCAGGCGGCAACCGCGCCGCCATAGACGGTCTGCGCCAAAACGTTGGCAAGCGTCGTGGAGCCGACCGAATCCACCGCGCCGCTCCAGCGCTCCTTTTGCAGGGGCTTCGGCGCGACCGACAGTTCCGCGCGGTCGATGAAGGACGAAGCGCCAAGCGAGCGCAGATAGTCGTGCGCGGCCGCGCGGCCGGTCGAGGCAACGACGCTATAGCCTTTCGACGACAACAGGCTGACGGCGGTCGAGCCGACGCCGCCGGCAGCCCCCGTTACCAGCACTTCGCCGCTGCCCTTCTGGATAACGCCCCATCTTTCGAGCGCGTCCACGCACAGCGCCGCCGTATAGCCGGCAGTCCCGATCGCCATCGCCTCCTGCATGGTGAAGGCTTGCGGCAGGGGCATCAGCCATTCCGGCTTCATCCGCTGGAAGCGCGTATAAGCACCCGATTCCGTTTCCGACATGCCCCAGCCATTGGCGATCACCTTGTCGCCCGCCTTCCATTGCGGCGAGCGCGATTCGACCACCGTGCCGGCCATGTCGATGCCGGCGATCATCGGCAGGCGGCGCGCGATGCGCCCTTTGCCCGAAACGGCAAGACCGTCCTTGTAGTTGAGGCTCGAATAGCTGACCTCGACCAGAACGTCGTTATCCGGCAGATCGGCCCTGGTGATTTCACGGAAGGCGGCGCGCGGCTTGCCGTCGACATCCTCGATCATCAATGCGGTAAACGTCTCGCTCATAAAATTCTCCGGTATAGGTTATGCAGAATGCGTTGGTGCGCCCGCGCGGGCCGGCTGCCGTTCGGCGCGCCGGGCCAGGCTGGTGGCATAGCTTTGGCGAAGATAGGCGAGAAGTTCGCCGAGCACGGCGCCCGCCGCCTTCGGGTCGCGCGCCTCGATGGTATCGGCCAGCCTTTCGTGAAAGGCGGCAACGGCGCTGCGCTCGCGCACATGCGAAACGATCATGTTGGTGATCGGCATGAAGGCCTCGACGACGGTGTACATCATCAGGCTGAGCGGGCCGTTGCCGGCGGCCTCGACCACCGAACGGTGGAAGCGCACGTCGGAAGCGCAGAATTCCTCGTCGCTCAGCGAAGGACGGCGCTGCATTTCGATTTCCGCGCGCATCGCCTCGAGATCCGCCGCGCTGCGCCGCTCGCAGGCGAGCCGGCTGCAGATTGCTTCCGTTTCCAGCCGCGCGCCGATAATCTCGTCGATATCGAAGGCCCCGACCCCGACCAGAAGCGTCGCGGCCCCGGTGATGGCGGCCGACAGTCCTTTGGGATCTGGACGGCTGACAAACGTGCCGCCCGACGGGCCGCGTTGCGAACGGATGAGGTTTTGGGCGGCCAACCGCTTCAACGCCTCGCGCACGGTCGGGCGGGATACGCCGAAGCTTTTCGCCAGATCTTCTTCGGTGGGAAGCCGCTCGTCGATCTGGAGCCGGCCGGAGAGGATCGCCTCGCGAATCTTTTCGGAGACCTGCCGGGCCACGCCGATGCGCACCACTTCCTGATATTCGATCGGCATTCGACCTCCATAGCCCGGTCTTCCGCAGGCCAAAAAACTAAACAATATAGGTTTGACAAATATTGCAAGCAAAATAAGCTGCTTCCGACGGTCGCTCGATATGGCTACCCCGGACTTTCCAGGCATCATGACGCAACCCACAGAACAGGTTCTCTCCCTCCTTGAAGCGCGGCTTGACCGGGCCGCGATCCTCGTCGGCGACGCCATCGAGCCACGCTATAGCGACGATCTTTCCGGCGAGCCGGGCGCGCGGCCCGAACTGGTCATGCGGCCGCGCGGCACTGGCGACGTGGCCGCGATGCTCACGGCATGCAACGCGGCGCGCCTGCCTCTCGTCGTCCAGGGTGGCCGCACCGGGCTTTCGGGCGGCGCTCGTGTCCTGCCCGGCGAGGCGGTCTTGTCGCTGGAACGCATGACCGCGATCGAAGCGGTCGAGCCGATGGCCGGCACCGTCGTCGCCGCTGCGGGTGCAGCCCTTCAGGCGGTGCAGGAAAAGGCGGACGCGGCGGGCATGCTGTTCGGCGTCGATATCGGCGCGCGCGGCACCGCCACCATCGGCGGCAATATCGCCACCAATGCCGGCGGCATCCGCGTCCTTGCCTACGGGAATTTCCGCGCGCAGGTCCTGGGGCTGGAGGCCGTGCTGGCCGTGCTGGCCGACGGCAGCATCCTTTCCTCGCTCAAGGGGCTGGCCAAGGACAATTCCGGCTACGATCTCAGCCAGCTTTTCATCGGCAGCGAAGGCACGCTCGGCGTCGTTACGCGCGCCTGCCTGAGATTGCAGCCCAAGCCGCTCGAACAAGCCGCCGCGTTCTGCTCGCTGCCTTCGCTCGATACAGCACTTGGCCTGCTGAAATTCCTGCGCGGACGCCTCGGCGGCGCGCTTGGCGCTTTCGAAGTGATCCTCGCGCCGCTGATGGCGGATATGGTGTCGGCGCTGGGCGTGACCGCACCAGTGGCGCTTTCCTCGCCGGTTTATGTCCTGACCGACGTTCAATCCATGGCACCCGGCATGGGTCGGGAAGCCCTGGCCGACGCGCTGGCGCAGGCGATCGAGGACGGTCTGGTCGACGATGTCGTGCTGTCGCAGTCGGAGCGCGAGTTTCATGCCTTGTGGGCGCTGCGCGACGATTGCAACCGCTTCCTGTTCGCCGAAGGGGCGATGCTGAGCCTCGACGTCAGCCTGCCGCTGCCCCGCATGGCTGAATTCCTCGATCTGGCCGCTGTCGCCCAAAGCCGGGTCGATCCGGCGGCGCGGGTCTATATTTTCGGCCATCTCGGCGACGGCAATTTGCACTATGTCGCGCGCACCGAACGCGCAAACGATCTCGCGGCCGCCGTTTTCGACTGCGTCGCGCAGGCAGGCGGGTCGATTTCCGCCGAACATGGCATCGGCCTCGACAAGAAGGCTTTTTTGCACCTGACGCGCAGTCCAGCCGAAATCGCGGCGATGCGCCGCCTGAAATCGACGTTCGATTCCAACAACATCCTCAATCCGGGCCGCATCTTCGACATGCCACATGCCCGAACCGACACGCGAGAGCAGCCATGAACGCGGCCAGGACTTCCAACAACGGCGCGCAACCGGCCGGCATGCCGTCCCCGCTCGACGAGCGCTACACGCTCGAACGCGGCCGTATCCTGGTTTCGGGCACGCAGGCGCTGATCCGTCTTCCCATGATCCAGCGTCAGCGCGATCTCGCCGCCGGATTGAATACGGCAGGCTACGTGTCCGGCTATCGCGGCTCGCCGCTGGCCGGGTTCGATCGCGAAATGGGCAACGCCGCAAAATACCTGAAAGAATGCCATATCGTCTTCCAGCCCGGCCTGAACGAGGACATGGCGGCGACCGCCGTCTGGGGCACCCAGCAGACCGGCATGTTTTCGGGCGCCCGCTACGACGGCGTGTTTTCGATGTGGTACGGCAAAGGCCCCGGCGTCGACCGCAGCATGGACGTCATCCGCCACGCCAACGCCGCCGGCACCAGCAGGCATGGTGGCGTCCTGCTTCTCGTCGGCGACGATCATGGCGCGGTGTCTTCCACGCTTCCGCACCAAAGCGAGCACAATCTGATTTCGGCCATGGTGCCGCTGCTGTCGCCAGCAGGCGTGAGCGAGTATATCGAATACGGCCTGCTCGGCTTTGCGATGAGCCGCTATTGCGGCGCCTGGGTCGGCTTCAAGTGCCAAACCGAGATCGTCGAATGCTCCGCGACGGTCGACCTGGACCCAGCACGCCCCGCCATCATCCTTCCCGATATGCCGCTGCCGGCAGATGGGCTGTCCATACGCTGGCCCGACGGGCAGCAGGCCATGGAAGTGCGGCAGGAAGCCAAGCTCGCCGCCATTTTGGCTTTCGCCCGCGCCAACCGGCTCGACAGGCAGATATGGCCAGCGCCCAGGGCGCGGCTTGGCATCGTATCGACCGGCAAGTCATGGCTCGACCTCAAGGGCGCGCTGGCCCTGCTTGGCATCGACGAGGCACGCGCGGCCGAACTCGGCATCCGTCTCTACAAGGTCGGCATGGTCTGGCCGCTGGAGCCGCAAGGCCTGCGCGAATTCACCGAGGGGCTGGAACAGATCCTCGTCGTCGAGGAAAAGCGCCCCGTCATCGAAGAACAGATCAAGGCGCAATTGTTCAACCTGCCGGCCGAAAGCCGCCCCCTTGTGTTCGGCAAGAGCGGCCCGGACAAGGGCCGCCTGTTGCCTTTCACCGGCGAAATCGGCACGCTTTCCGTTGCAAGGGCGATCGTCGCCTGGCTCGGCCTCACCGATGGGACCGAGCGGTTGGCCAGCATCGGCAACCCTGTTCCGGCCGAGCCCGGCCTGCTTAGCCGCGATCCCTATTTCTGCTCGGGCTGCCCGCACTCGACCTCGACCGTCGTGCCTCAGGGCAGCCGCGCCTCCACCGGCATCGGCTGCCATATGATGGTGATCGGCATGGAGCGCGACACCTCGACTTTCACCCAGATGGGCGGCGAAGGCGGCGCGTGGATCGGCTTGTCGCCCTTCACCGACGAGAAGCACATCTTCGTCAATATGGGCGACGGCACCTATTTCCATTCGGGCCTGCTTGCCATCCGCGCGGGCATCGCCGCCAAGGTCAACGCAACCTACAAGATCCTCTACAACGATGCGGTCGCCATGACCGGCGGCCAGCGCCATGACGGCGAATTGTCGGTGCCGCTGATTGTCGGGCAGGTTCTCGCCGAAGGCGCCAAGCGGGTCGTCGTCGTTTCCGAACGGCCACAGCTTCTGGCCGGCCAGTTGCCGCGCGCGGTCACTGTCCACCACCGCGACGAACTTGACGGCGTGCAGCGCGAACTGCGCGAGATCGAGGGCGTCACCGTGCTGGTCTACGACCAGGTTTGCGCGGCGGAAAAGCGCCGGCGGCGCAAGCGCGGCACCTATCCCGTCTCGCCCAAGCGCGCCTTCATCAACGAACTGGTCTGCGAGGGCTGCGGTGATTGCTCGGCGGTATCCAACTGCATTTCGGTCGAGCCGCGCGAAACCGAATTCGGCCGCAAGCGCGCCATCAACCAGTCGAGTTGCAACACCGATCTCACCTGCGTCAAAGGGTTCTGCCCAAGCTTCGTCAGCGTCGAAAACGCGCGCATCCGCAAGCCGCGCGCCAAGGCGGCCGGCGAGGCGGATGCAAACCTGCCCGAGCCAAGCCTGCCCGTTCTCCACAGCCAGCCCTACAGCATGCTGCTGGCCGGCATCGGCGGCACCGGCGTCGTTACCGTCAGTGCGATCCTGTCGCAGGCCGCCCATCTCGATGGGCTATCTCTGGTGACGCTCGATCAAACCGGCCTGGCGCAGAAAAACGGCACGGTCGTTTCGCATATCCGGCTGGCCAGAGAGCCGCACTTCCTCAACGCCGCGCGCATCGGCCAGACCGAGGCCGATCTCGTGCTTGGCTTCGACCTCGTCGCAACCGCTTCGCAAAATGTCATCGCCACCTTCGGCAAGGGCAGGACCCAAGCGGTTGTCGATGACCATTTCGCGCCGACCGCCGCCTTCGTGAAGGACACCACCATCGACTTCCGGGAGGCCGCGACGCTACGCCGCCTGCGCAATGCCGCCGGCGAGGACGCCCTTGTCACCTTGCCCGCCATGAAGCTCGCGACAGCCCTGTTTGGCGATGCGATCGCCGCCAACATGTTCCTGCTCGGCCATGCCTGGCAAAAAGGCTTCGTGCCGATCAGCCGGGCAGCAATCGAGAACGCCATCGACCTCAACGGCGCGGGCGTGGCGATGAACCGCGCCGCCTTTGCCTGGGGTCGCCGTTCGGCGCAGGATATCGCCTTCGTCACCGCACAGGCCGGGCTGGCGGCCGCCCCCACACCACCGGCGCAGACGCTGGATGAATTGGTCGCGCGCCGTGTCACCTTCCTCACCGGCTACCAGAACGCCGCCTATGCGGAGCGCTATCGCAGCCTGGTCGACAAGGCCCGGCAGGCGGAAGAACGCCTCGGGGCCGGTGCTGCGCCCTTCGCGACGGCAGTCGCCAAAGCGGCGTTCAAGCTGATGGCTTACAAGGACGAATACGAGGTGGCGCGGCTGCATCGCGACCCGGCATTCCGGCGCAAGCTCACCGAGCAGTTCGAGGGCAGCTATAAAATCCGCTACAATCTCGCGCCACCGATGCTGACACGTATCGATCCGCGCACCGGCCATCCAGCAAAGATCGAGGTCGGCCGCTGGATCGAGCCCCTATTCTGGCTTCTGGATCGCGCCAAGGGACTGCGCGGCACGCGTTTCGACCCGTTCGGCCGAACCACTGAGCGCCGGATGGAGCGCCGGCTGATCGAGGAATATTTCGCGCTCGTCGAGGATCTGACGGCGCGGCTGGACCGGGAAAACCTGGCGGCTGCAACCGAGCTTGCCGGCCTGCCGGAAGAAATTCGCGGCTACGGTCATATCAAACAGGCCGCCGCCCAGCGCTTCGAGCAACGCAAGGCGGAATTGCTGGCAAGACTGGAGCAACCGGGGCCCCAGGACCAATCGACATTCATCGCGCGTGGCGCCAGCTTGGCATAGAGCCTGACTTTGCCGGCGTCCAGAAAACAAAAAACCGGGCCAGAACAGCCCGGTTTTCATTGGAGCGCCGGGCGTCCGGCTGGACGCTTCGACGGTTTAAGTGAGCATCGGATTTTCCGAAAACGGGTAACCGCTTTTCGGTCCGATGCCCTGGGACGTCCGTTGTTGCCTGGACGGTCCGCCTATTTTCTTCGTTACATCACGATGACCTTGGCGCCGACATCGGCGCGGCTGTAGAGGTCGATGATGTCCTGGTTCATCAGCCGGATGCAGCCCGACGACATGGCGTGTCCGATCGAGTTCCATTCCGGGCTGCCGTGCAGGCGATAGCCCGAATCGCCGCCCTTGTTGAACAGATAAAGAGCGCGCGCGCCGAGCGGGTTGGTCAGGCCGGGCGGCATGCCACCCGCCCATTTCCTCAGTTCCGGCTGGCGCCCGATCATGGCGGCGGGCGGCGTCCAGGTCGGCCATTCGCGCTTCAGCGCGACGCGGGCGGTGCCGTGCCACTCCATGCCCTCGCGGCCGACGCCGATGCCGTAGCGCATCGCCTTGCCGTCACCCATGACGAAATAGAGAAACTTGTTGCCGGTATCGACGATGATGGTGCCGGGCTTTTCGGCCGTATCGTAGCGCACGATCTGGCGCCGATATTTCATCGGCACCTTTTCGATGGGGATGCGCGGCAGGCGGTAGCCCGCGTCGGTGACGGCGCCGTAATCGTTGGTGAACACCTGCATCGGGCCAACCGTGCTGCAACCCGATAGGGCGACAGCCAGCGATGCAGCGATGAAAAGAGATTTGATGCGCATGAAAACGATGCCCCGCCCAACCAAGCATGACCCGATTCGCGCCATGGTTCCGCCTTCATTCATGCGGGCATTTGCTTTGCCTGCCAAGCAGGCGGTGCCTATATGCGCTATGGGGCGCGGCCATAAAGCGCTGCGCTGTGGTATTTTAACAACAGTTGTCACGGGAATGTGAAGCAGATTCAACGGCGTGACTGCGACTGGAGCATCGGACCGAAAAGTGGCTACCGGCTTTCGGATTATTCCGATGCTCAATCGAAGTGGCAGAGCGGCCTTTGTGCGCCCCGCACGGCGCTCTAAATCTAGACGAGGACAAGATTCATGAATGTCGGTGAAGCCGCCCGGCGTGCCGGGCTTCCAGCCAAGACCATCCGCTATTACGAGGAGATCGGCCTCATCTTGCCCGAGCGCGCCGACAACGGCTATCGCGCCTATTCGGGCAGCGACGTCCATCGGCTCGCCTTCCTGAAGCGCGCCCGCACGCTCGGCTTTTCGATAGAGGATTGCCGGCAGTTGATGGCGCTCTACCACGATCGCGAGCGCGCCAGTGCCGACGTCCGCCGGATCGCTTCCGCCCATGTCGCGGCGATCGAGGAAAAGGTGCGCGAGCTTCAGTCGATGCGCGCCACGCTGCAGACGCTCATCCACGCCTGCCATGGCGACGCCCGCCCCGACTGCCCGATTTTGGAAGAAATGGCTGGCGCGGCTTCTACGACGTGAAGGCCAATGCCACGCCGAGATCGGCGAGCGGAATCGGAAAAGCGTCAGCACCCGCGTTGCACGGGTTCAAACCGTGAACAGAATCAGGCATGATCGGCCCATGCCCATCGTATCCCCGATTCTATCCAATCCCCTCATCGACGGCCGCCAGTCGGAGCGCGCCATGCTGGTGCGGCGCGGGGTGCAGCGCCTGCTTGTGCAGATGGGCGCGCATGTGCTGCCCGAACTGTCGCTGGCCACGGGGCGGCGCGCCGACCTCGTCGCGCTGACGCGGTCGGGCGAGATCTGGATCATCGAGATAAAGTCCTCGGTCGAGGATTTTCGGGTCGACCGCAAATGGCCGGATTACCGGCTGCATTCGGATCGGTTCTTCTTTGCCACCCATCCGGGCGTGCCGGCGGAAATCTTCCCGCCCGAATGCGGATTTATTCTCTCGGACGGCTATGGCGCGGAAATCATGCGCGACGCGCCGGAACATCGGATGGCTGCAGCGACGCGCAAGGCGCTGATGCTACGGATCGCCCGCGCCGGCGCGGCCCGCCTGCTGGCGGCCGAACTGGCCGGCGTCTCGATCCCGGCAGTGGAGGGAGAGAGTGAATAGTAGGGAGTAGAAAATACCCTATTCCCTATTCCCTCTTTTCCTACCTCGGCGCGCGCTTGGCCAGGATGCGCTGCAGCGTGCGGCGGTGCATGTTGAGGCGGCGGGCGGTTTCGGAGACGTTGCGCTCGCACATTTCATAGACGCGCTGGATGTGCTCCCAGCGCACCCGGTCGGCCGACATCGGGTTTTCCGGCGGTGCCGCGCGCTCGCCGGCCGTGCGTGTAAGGGCTGCAAACACGTCGTCGGCGTCGGCTGGCTTCGACAGATAGTCGACCGCGCCGAGCTTCACCGCTGTCACCGCGGTGGCGATATTGCCATAGCCGGTGAGGATAACGGTGCGCGCGTCCGCGCGCTTCTCGCGGATGGCTTCCACCACGTCCAGTCCGTTGCCGTCGCCGAGCCGCATGTCGACCACGGCGTAGGCGGGCGGATTGGCGCGCGCCTTGCCGACCGCTTCCTCGACGCTTTCGGCGGTGTCGACCACGAAACCCCTTGTTTCCATGGCGCGCGCCAGCCGGGTCAGGAAAGGCTTGTCGTCCTCGACGATCAGAAGGGAGGTATCGTCGCCCGTTACCATGCCGTCAGCGGCATCTTCGCCGTTCATTGTCGTTCGTCCTTTTTACTCGCTCTTCAGCAAATACCGTTGTTGCATGCGCTTGTCCAATTCCAGTGTCCTGCCGCCGCCGTCACGCGGTGTCGAACATGCCGGTTTCGGCGGATGGCGAATGCAGGAAACTGGCGCGCGGCCAGCCGACGGAGACGACCGCGCCTTCGCCCGGCCCGTTCGAATTGTTGAATGTCAAGGTCGCGCCCGAGCGTTCTAGCAGGGTCTTGGCGATGAACAGGCCAAGGCCGAGGCCGCCGCCGGGCTCCGCGCCCTGCCGCGTCGACATATAGGGCTCGCCGATGCGGTCGATGATTTCGGCGGGAATGCCCGGTCCGTCGTCGGTGATGGAGAAGTTGACGCTTGTGTCGTTCCAGTTCCAGCGGATGGTGACCTTCGTGCTGGCGAAATCCACCGCGTTCTCGACCAGATTGCCGAGGCCGTAGAGCACGCCGGGGTTGCGTCGCCCGACCGGCTCCGGCCCGATCCGTTCGCCCGGCAGCAGGGTGATCGAGATGCCGAAGTCGCGATGCGGCGCGATCACCTCCTCGACCAGAGAGGTCAGCGGCAGTTTCGAAAGCTGCGGCTCGCCTTCTGACGACAGGCTGGTCAACCGCTTGAGGATCTCGCGGCAGCGCTCGCTTTGCGAACGCAGCAAGGTGACGTCCTCGCGGTATTTCGAGTCCGTGCCGAGCGCCTTTTCCATCTCCTTGGCGACGAGCGCGATGGTGGCGAGCGGCGTGCCCAGTTCATGCGCCGCCGCCGCCGCCAGCCCGTCGAGCGCCGACAGATGCTGTTCGCGCTGCAGCACCAGTTCGGTGGCCGCCAGCGCATTGGCGAGCAGGCGGGCTTCCTCGGCAACGCGAAAAGCGTAGATGGCAGTGAACGAGATCGACGAGAACAGCGCCATCCACATGCCCGCGACATAGACGAACGGCAGGGCAAGCTGCGCGCCCGAGGTCCAGGGCAGCGGCTGATGAAAGAACACCAGCAGCGTCGCCGTCCCCATCGCCAGCACGCAAAGCAGCGCGGTGAGGCGCAGCGGCAGGGAGGCCGCCGAAATGACCACAGGTACCGTCATCAGCAGCGAGAACGGGTTGGTGAGGCCGCCGGTCATGTATAGCAGGCCGGCGAGCTGCAGACTGTCGAAAACCAGGATCGCCAGGGCGGCCAGCGGCTTCAGCCGGTGGGCGGCCGGAAAGCGCAGCGCGAGGATGACGTTGAGCCAGGCCGACGAGGCGATGAAGGCGAAGCACAGGCCGACCGGCAGCGGAAACTGCAAGCCATAGGCGACGATGATGACGGTGACGCTCTGGCCGACAATGGCAAGCCAGCGCAGCCGGATCAGCGTGTTTAGGCGCAGCCGCTGGCTCTGCCGGAAATCGGGCGCGTGCTGGAAAGCGTTCATTTGCTGCCTTTACAGCCGCGCGGCGAAAAATTCTAGCTACCACGCGGCTTGGCGCGGCTGGTCGGCGGTGCAAGCAGCGGGTTTTCCGGCCAGACATGCCTGGGATAACGGCCGCGCATGTCGGCGCGCACATCCGCCCACGAGCCGCGCCAGAAGCCGGGCAGGTCGCGCGTCGTCTGGATCGGCCGATGCGCCGGGGACAAGAGTTCCACCGTCAGCGGCACGGTGCCGCCGGCAATCGAAGGGTGGCGGTCCAGCCCGAACAGTTCCTGCACCCGGATCGCCAGCACCGGGCCTTCCTCGTCGTAGCGGATGGGGACGCGGCTACCCGAGGGAGCGTCGAAATGGGTCGGCGCGAGCGCCTCGATCTTGCGTTGCAGATCGTGCGGTACCAGCGAGACAAGCCCTGCGGAAATCGTGCTCGCGTCGATGGTGGCAAAGGCGGCGGCACCGGTCAGGAACGGTTCGAGCCATTCTTCGAGGTTTTCGAGCAGCGCTGCGTCCGAAACCTCGGGCCACGGCGTGCCAAGCCCGCGATGGAGCCAGGAAAGCCGCCGCCGCAAAATCTCCGCTTGCCTACTCCACGGCAGCAGGGCAAGCCCGTGTTCGCGCAGCGCATCGATGATGGCGCGGTCCGCATCCGCGCCGGAAGGGGCCGGCAGCATGCGTTCGGAAAGCGTGATCGCACCCAGCCGGACGGTTTCGCGCACGCGCACGGCGCGACGGTCGGGATCGAATAGCGTTTCGCGGCGCGTTTCGATCCTGTCGCCCACGGCGGCACGGATATCGGCTTCGTCGATGGCGGCCGCCGCCGTGATACGGGCGTTCTGCGCCTTGCCGGTCAGGTCCGCCACCACCAGAAACGCCTCGCCCGCCAGCGGATCGGCCGGGTCGAGCGCCGCACCCGAGCCGTTGGCCAGCACGAAGCGCCCGCGCGTCCCCCGCGCCTTGGCGATGCGGTCCGGCCACGCATGCAGAAGCAGCGCGCCGCTGTTTTTCTCTCCCGTGCGGTGAGGATCGACGCGGGGCGAAATGCTGCGCGCCAGCTTTTCGGCCAACTGCCTTGCCGCATTGGCGCGGGGCGACTTCTCGTTGCGAAACCGCATCAGCCGCCGTTCGAGATCGACGCCGTCGCCACCAAGACCGCGCTCGGTCAAAAGCACGGCAAGTTGAGCGGCATCCCGTGCGTGTCCGGTCTTGGCTGCTTCGGCCACCATATGCGCCAGCCGCACCGGCAGCGCCAGGCGGCGCATGCTCCTGCCCTGTTCGGTCAGCCGTCCGGCATCGTCGATAGCATGCAGCGCCCGCAGCAGCGTTCTTGCCTCGGCAAGTGCCGGCGCGGGCGGCGGATCGAGGAAGGAAAGCGTGGCCGGATCGGCTACGCCGAAGGCGGCACAGTCCAGCACCAGCCCGGAAAGGTCGGCTTCCAGGATTTCGGGCGGCGTGAAAGCCGGCAGTGCCGCCGTCTGCTCGGCCCGCCACAGGCGGATCGCCACGCCCGCCTGCGTGCGCCCCGCGCGGCCGGCGCGCTGGTCGGCGGAAGCCCGGCTTGCGCGCACCGTTTCCAGCCGGGTCAAGCCGCTTGCCGGCTCGAAGCGCGGCAGCCGCGACAGGCCGCTGTCGATGACGACGCGCACGCCGTCGATGGTGATGGAGGTTTCGGCAATCGAGGTCGCCAGCACCACCTTGCGCTGGCCGGCCGGCGACGGCTTGATGGCGGCGTCCTGCGCCTTGCCGTCGAGCAGGCCGTAGAGCGGCACAATGACGGTATCGGCTGCGAGCCTTCCTTCCAGCCGCTCGGCCGTGCGCAAAATTTCGCGCTGGCCGGGCAGGAAAGCGAGAATGCTGCCGGTTTCATCGGCCAGAGCGGCCCGGATCGCCCTCGCCATGGCGTCCTCGACCGGCATGCCCGCCGGGCGCTCCTGGTAGCGGATGTCGACCGGAAAGGCGCGGCCCTGGCTTTTGATCACCGGCGCATCCGAAAGCAGCCTCGCCACGCGCGCGCCGTCTAGCGTCGCCGACATTACCAGCAGGCGCAAATCCGGCCGCAGCGCGCCCTGCACGTCGAGCGCCAGCGCCAGCCCGAAATCGCCGTCCAGCGAGCGTTCGTGGAATTCGTCGAACAGCACGGCGGCGATGCCCGGCAATTCGGGATCGTCGAGGATCATGCGCGAAAACACGCCTTCCGTGACGACGAGGATTTTCGTGCGCGCCGAAGTGCGGTTTTCCATGCGCATGGCGTAGCCGACCGTTTCGCCGGGCTCCTCGCCGAGCAGCGACGCCATGCGCCGCGCGGCTGCACGCGCGGCAAGGCGGCGGGGTTCGAGCAGGATTATCTTGCCGTCGCCACGCCACGGGGCGTCGAGCAGCGCCAGCGGCACCAGCGTGGTCTTGCCTGCACCGGGCGGCGCGACCAGCACGGCGGCGTTGCCGGCCGCAAGCGCCTCGCCCAGCGCCGGCAGCGCGGCCGATACCGGCAGGACGGGCAAATTCCGGGACGTCACCTTGCCTCGCATGGTTGAGCAGCGCTTAAAATCATACGCTTGCGCATATCAGGGGCGACGGGCGATGCACAACCGGGCTGCAAGCATGGCTGCTCAAAACCGCCGGCTGACGAAGGGCGAGCCGGCCAGCCCGAAGCGCCATGGCATTTCAGCGGCGCGGGTGATGCCGATGCGCGGGCCGACAGCGACGCTTGCCGGCTCCGTCGCTAGTTTCAGCATGAAGGGCGGCTGGTCCAACGGAAGCCCGTCCATCGAGGCGTCGACATCGAGCGCCTGGCACAACCGCCCCGGCCCTGAGCATAACAGGCGCGGCCTATCGGTGTTGCGGCGCGAGGCCATGGCGTCGAGGTCGGCGGTCGGCTCAACCGCGCGAATGAGAACGGCATGGCCGGGCAGGCAGACGAAGTTCAGGCACCAATGGATGCCGTAAGAGCGGTAGACATAGGCGTGAGCCGGCGGCCCGAACATCGCCCGGTTTCGCTTCGTCGGCCCGCGAAAGGCATGCGAGGCCGGATCGTCGGGCTCATAGGCCTCCGTTTCGACGATAGCGCCGCCGACGCCGTCGATGAGCAGCATCGCGCCGATCAGTTCCTTTGCAACGGCCAGCGCCGGTCTGGAGAAGAATGCCGTCAACGCCATCGCTTGCCCTTCGATCTCTGAAACGGAAACGCGACGGTTCTCGTTCATGCGGCCCTGTCCTGCAAGCCGGCTGGCGCATTTGCGCCGAAGCGGCTGCCAGGTTCAGGAGGCGCTTTCCAGCTTTTCCTCGGCTGTGGCGGCTGCCGGCGCCGCCGGCAGCCGCACGCGGAAGGCAGCACCGCCGCCCTTGGCGTCCTCGACCCAGATGCGCCCGCCATGCTGGGTAATGATGCGTTGCGAGATGGCCAGCCCGAGGCCGGCGCCATGCGGCTTTTCGCTCATCGTGTCGCCGAGCTGGCGGAAGCGTTCGAAAACGATCTCGCGATCGGCGGCGCGGATGCCGGGGCCGTTGTCGCTGACCGAGATTTCGAATTCCCGGCCGGCGCGGTGAAGCCGCAGCGTCGCCAGCCCGCCGTCGGCCGGCGAAAACTTCGCCGCATTGCCGAGCAGGTTGATGACCACCTGAACGAGCCGGTCGCGGTCACCCATAACCAGCGCCGGATCGGCCTCGATGCGCAGCGCCAGTTCGACATTGCTCGTCGCGAATACCTGATACATGGCGGCCGTCGATTCGCGGATGACGCCGGCTAGGTCGACGACCGTTCTTTGCGCTGGAATGGCCCCCGTCGCTTCGATCTTGGACAGGTCGAGCAACTGGTTGATGAGCCGGGACAGGCGCTCGGATTCGGTGACGACGATGCGCAGGAATTCGTTCCGCTCCTCGTCCGGCAGGCCGGGATGGTCGCGCAAGATTTCGGAAAAGGCGCGGATCGAGGCGAGCGGCGTGCGCAGTTCATGGTTCACGGTGGCGACGAAATCGTCCTTCAGCCGATCCAGAACCTGAAGCTGGGCATTGGCCTCCGTCAGTTCGTCGGTGGCTGCCTCCAGCGCGCGGGACTTGTCCTCCAACTGCCTGTTGGCCTCGATGATGCGCGACGTCTCGTCCAGGATGCGCATCATCTCGTCGACGCCGAGTTGCTCTTCCTCGACGATGGCGCTGACCAGGACGCGCGCCGAAGCCGCGCCGATGACGCCGGCCAGCAGTCTTTCGTAAAACAGCACGGTTTCGGCGTCGGCCAGCACGGCGGTGGCCGGATCGAGGCCACGCGCATGCGCCCAGCTGGCAAAGGCCGCCGCCGCCTTCTCGCGGCCGAGGAAGCGCGATACCAGCGACATCAGGTCGGGAACGCGCGCCGTGCGCCGCCAGATTTGCGCCACCCCTTCGACATGCTCCGTATCCACGAACAGGGCGGCGCGCGCCTGCTCCATCGGGCTCTGGCGGCCCATCACGGAAACGACTAGGAAGGCGCCGATATTGGCCAGCAGCGACCAGAACGCGCTGTGCGTGACGGGATCCAGCCCGGCGAGGCCGAACAACGCATAGGGCTTCAGCAACACCGCGCCGAACGGACCGTCGGCGATGAAATTGATTTCGAGCGCGCCGGAGCGGGCAAAGGACGGCAACAGCAGCGTATAGAACCAGACCAGCACACCGGCCGAAATGCCGGCGAACGCGCCGGCCTTGCTGGCCCCTCGCCAGAACAGGCCGCCGACGATGGCGGGCGCGAACTGCGCCACCGCCACGAACGACATCAGGCCGATGGAAACCAGCGCGAACTGGGCGCTGTCGTGGCGCATGTAGAAATAGCCGAGCGCCATCACCGCGATCATGACGATGCGGCGCACCCATAACAGCAGGCGCGTCAGATCGGCTTTCTGCGCCAGGCCGAGCGCCTTGACGCGCAGCAGCGCCGGCATCACCACGTCGTTGCACACCATCAGGCTGAGCGCCGTGGTTTCAACCACCACCATGCTGGCCGAGGCTGAAAGCCCGCCGAGAAACGCAATCAGCGCCAGGAAAGGCTGGCCCGTCGCCAGCGGCAGCGCCAGCACCAGATTGTCCGGATCGGTATCGATGGGCAAAAGCATGCGCCCGGCAATGGCGATGGGCAGCACGAACAGGTTGATGGCCAGCAGATAGAGCGGGAATAGCCAGAGTGCGCGGTTGAGGTGGCGCTCATCCACATTCTCGACCACCATCACCTGAAACTGGCGCGGCAGGCAGAACACCGCCAGCATCGCCAGCAGCGTCATGGCGATCCAGTTGTAGCCATAGCGGTCGGGCGTGTATTCGAAGATGGCGCTGATCTCCGGCCGCGCCAGCGCCTGATCAAAGAGATCGCCGAAACCGTTGAACAGGCCATAGCCGACGAACAGGCCGATGGCGGTCAGGCAGACGAACTTCAGGATGGATTCGAGCGCGATGGCGACCATCATGCCGGGATGGTGTTCGCCCGGATGGATGCTGCGGCTGCCGAACAGCATGGCGAAGACAGTCAGCACGATGGCCGCCCACAGTGCGCCGTCGGCCAAAAGCGGCTGCATCATCGGGTGCGCCGCCTCGCCGCTCTGGCTGAGTGCCGCAAAGCCGCTCGATATGGATTTGAGCTGCAGCGCGATATAGGGCACCAGCCCGATCACGGCGATGATGGTGACAAGGGCCGCCAGCCCACCGCTGTTGAAGCGCGCGCCGATGAGATCGGCGATCGAGGTGATGCGGTTGGCCTGGCTGACCCGCAGGATCTTCCGGATCAGCACCGGGCCTAGCAGGAAGGCCAGCGTCGGCCCGAGATAGATCGGCAGGAAGTCGAGGCCCGACTGCGAGGCGCGGCCGACGCCGCCGTTGAAGGTCCAGGAGCTGCAATAGACCGCCAGCGAAAGCGTGTAGACGAGGCTGGAACCGGTCAGCCGCGACACGCGGCCGGTGCTGTGCTCGACCAGATAGGCGACCGCGAACAGCAGCATCAGATAGACGACGGCGGCCGCGATGATGAATTGCTGGCTCATGGCCGGCCGCCGTCCCTGTCGCGTCCCGGCGGCGATCCGCCGCCGCGCTCGACGACCAGGGCGGTCAACGCGATCAGCGCGGCCCAGACGCCGAAGAGATAGAGATAGAGCGCAGGCCAGCCGAACAGCGTTCCGCCGACCAGATTGAGGATGGGCGGGTTGAACAGCACGAAGGCGACGATGAACAGGCCGACCAGCCGGTCGCGCTTTGCTGTCCGGCGAAGCATTTTCGCGCGCCCTATGCTTCGGAAGGAGTGGCGGCGGCTACCCGCCGCGGACTGGCGCAAAGCACGTCCGCCACGCAGGCAACCACGTCGCCGATCGCGAAAGGCTTGCTGATATAGGCGTCCGCCCCCAGCGCCAGACCGGCGATCTGGTCGGCTTCGCGCCCCTTGGCCGTCAGCATGATGATGCGCACGCCGTCATAGGCGCGGCTTGCCCGCAGCGTGCGGCAGACATCGTAGCCATTGGCCTTGGGCATCATCAGGTCGAGCAACAAGAGATCGGGGACCGCCAGCGCGATGGCGTCCAGCGTCTCCTGGCCATCGGTTGCCGTGCGTACGTCATGGCCTTCCCGCCGCATGAGATAACTCAAGGCAAGCAGGATGTTGGGGTCGTCGTCGGCGATCAGGACCGAGGCCGACATGCGTTGCTGTCCTCCCGAATAGACTGCAAAGTTAGTAGCCCTCTTGTGTTTGGCCGGCAAGACTAGCACAAATGTCGACCACTGCATCCGGGGCGCAGCGACATGATGAATGGGGCCGGCAAGCTGACCAACGGCGCGACGCCTGACGAGAACAATGATCTGTCCGGCCTGTCGCAGGCGCGGATACTCGTTGTCGACGACGATCGCGACCTGACCGGCCTTGTGCGGCGCGAATTGGTCGCGCTCGGCTTTACGGTCGATGTGGTGGAACTTGCGGGCGACGCGCTGCTTGCCGCCCGCAACACCGCCTATGCGCTGATGATCGTGGACCTGGGCCTGCCGGACCGCGACGGGCTGGAACTGGTGCGCGATCTGCGCAGCCGCCTGATCGAGACGCCGATCCTGGTGCTGACCGCCCGCAACCGCGTCGAGGACCGGGTCAGCGGCCTGTCGCGCGGCGCCGACGACTATCTGGTCAAACCCTTCGCCGTGCCGGAGTTGCGGGCCAGGGTCACGGCCCTTTTGCGCCGCCCCTCGCGGATGAAGGGAAACCATTTGTCGGTCGCCAATATCGTCGTGGACCGCGATTCGCTGGAAGCCGTCATCGACGGCGACAGCCTGCCGCTGGCGCTCAAGCAATTCCAGTTGCTGGAGCTTCTGGTGCGCCGCAAGAACCATGTCACCCCGAAGCGGATGATCGAGGAAACGCTGTACGGCTTCAACGACGAGGTTTCGACCAACACGATCGAGGCGCAGGTCTACAAGCTGCGGCAGGCGCTTCGCGCGGCAGGTGCTGAAGCGACCATCGAGACGCGCCGGGGGATCGGCTACCGGCTGGTGGAAACGAAGCCGGACACGGCCTGATGGCGCACCCGGCGGATGCCGCGCGCATCGACCTCGCGGCGCTGGACCCGGACGGAACCTTCCCCGCCCGGCTGGAAGGCGACCGGGCGACGCTTTTCAACCATGCGCGCGACCTGTGGGATCTGGAGGCTGAAGCGCTAGAAACGCGGCTGAAGCAGATCGCCACGCTTGCCCACCGGCTCGGCGGCGCGGCGGGCACCTTCGGTTTTGGCGCGATCGGCGGTGCGGCGCTCGCGCTAGAAGACACGATCGTCGACCCGCCACCCGGCAGGAAGCCGGCGCACCGGCGCGCCGCCATCGCCCGCGCAATCGGATCGCTCCTGCGCGAACTGGACGCGGGTTTGGCCAATCCCTAAAGCGCGTCGCGATCTTTCAGATTCGCTGTGCTTTAGATCGTTGTTTTCTCGCATGTCTTTGCCCCGAAACCGGTTCCCACTTTCGGGAGACATGCTTTAGGCGCTCGCGGTTCGGTTGCCGAAGCGGTGGCTGCGACCGGGCGGAGCCGGGGCGCTCACACGCCGAGATAGCGGCTGAGGATGGCCGGCGTCGCTTTGAGGTCCTGCGGGGTGCCGTCGAAGACGATGTGGCCGTTGTTGAGGATGTAGGCGCGGTTGGCGATGGAGAGTGCTGCCGCGATGTTCTGCTCGACGATGACGATCGTCTGCCCCTCCTCCGCCAGCTTCTTGCAAACGGCCAGAAGGTCGCGAACGATGATCGGCGCCAGCCCTTCGAACGGCTCGTCGAGGAGAATTACCTTCGGGTCGCGGATCAAGGCGCGGGCGATGGCCAGCATCTGCTGCTCGCCGCCGGAAAGGTCGGTGCCGCGGCTGGTGCGGCGCTCCTTGAGGCGCGGGAGCATTTCGTAGATGCGCTCCAGCGGCCATCTGGTCTTGGCGGTCAACCCGGCCAGCGTCAGGTTGTCCTCGACATTGAGGCTGCCGAAGATGCGGCGGTCCTCATGCACAAGCTGCATGCCCGCCAGCGCGATGACATGGCTTTTCTTGCCGGCAATCTCCGCGCCGTCGAATTTCACCGAGCCGGATTTCGGCGTCAGCACGCCCATCAGGCTTTTCAGCGTGGTGCTTTTGCCGGCGCCGTTGCGCCCCAGCAGCGCCACCACCTCATTGCGCTCGACATGCATCGACACGTCGAACAGGATATGGCTGTCGCCGTAATAGCTGTTGAGCCCTGCGACCTCTAGAAGACTCATTCGAACACCCCGCGCATGCCGCCGAGATAGGCTTCCTGCACCTTTTCATTGCTCTTGATTTCGTCCGGCGTGCCTTCCACCAGCACCTCGCCTTCCTGAAGCACGGTGACCTTGTCGACCAGTTCGAACAGCGAATCCATGTCATGGTCGATGACGACCATGGTACGTCCCGCGCTGATCGCCTTCAACAGCGCCACCGTCTCGACGCGCTCGCGCGGGCTCATGCCGGCAAGCGGCTCGTCCAGCAAAAGCAGGCTCGGCGAGGACGCCAGCGCCAGGCCGATTTCCAGCCGACGCTTTTCGCCATAGGCCAGGTCCGACACCGGCGTATCGACGCGGCCGGTCAGGTTGATCAGTTCCAGCGTGTGTTCGACCTGCTCGTCAAGCTCCGGCATGTTGTTCATGTTGCGGAACAGATCGAGCTTGAAGGGGCCGCGCAATTCGGCCAGCGCCGCAACGGTGACGTTTTCGCGCACCGTCAGCCGGTTGAACAACTGGTTGACCTGATAGCTCTTGGTCAGGCCGAGCTGGCACACGTCTGTGACCGACATGCCGGTAATGTCGCGGCCCTCGAAGACGATCTTGCCGGAAGAAGGCGCAAGCTCGCAGGTCAGCATCTTGAAGAAGGTCGACTTGCCGGCGCCGTTGGGGCCGATGATGCCTTGCAGCGCACCGTGATCGACGGTGAAGTCGATATTGTTGTTGGCGACGAGGCCGCCGAAGCGCCGGGTCAGGCCGGTTGCCTGCAGGATCGGCCCCGAGGAAACCGCGCCGGCACGATGACGGGTCGGTGCCGCCGCGGTTGCCGGTACGCGCGCCGCCTTCGCTTCCGCCGCCGGGCCGGCGACCAGTTCAGGCATTTCCGCCTGCGGCTCCGCTTTCGTCCGCTGGCCGGTAGCATAGGCGTAGAGGTCGGCGATACCGCCGATCAGCCCACGGCGCAGGAAGCACACCAGAAGCACGAAGACGAGGCCGAGCACGAGCTTCCACGCAGCGCCGAGGCCAAGGGCAGACTGCAAGAAGTCCTGCAGGAACAGCCAGACGGCGGCGCCGAGAAGCGGACCGAACAGCGTGCCGATGCCACCGATGGCGGACTGCATGATGAGCTGGCCCGACGTTTCGAACATGAAGGCGTCCGGCGGCATGAACGCCTGCATCACGCCAAGGCAGCCGCCGGCGAAACCGGCATAGGCGGCGGCGATGACGAAAGCCGTCAGCTTGTAGCTGTGGATGTTGTGGCCGATGGCGGTGGCGCGCAGCGGGTTTTCGCGGATGGCGCGGAAGATGGCGCCGACCGGCGAACGCACGATGCGCAAGGCCAGAACGATGCCGATGAAGTAGCACACCGCCAGGAACTGGTAGAGCGACCAGCCGGTGGTGAAATGCAGCGTCGTGAAGCCGAGATAGAGGCTTGGCGTCGGCACGCCGGGCAGGCCGTTTTCGCCGCCGGTCCAATGGGCCAGCGGATTGAACTCAACGAAGTAGAACACCTCCGCGATCGCCACGGTGATCATGGCGAAATAGATGCCGGTGCGCCTGAGCGCAATCAGGCCGACGAGGTAGCCTACCGCCGCCGCCACGATCATGCCGAGGACCAGCGCCGGTATCACATAGGGGAAGCCGGCGCGGGTCAGGAGATAGGCGGCAAAGAAACCGCCGGTGCCGTAGAAGGCCGACTGGCCGAACGACAACAGGCCGGTGAAGCCGAACAATATGTCGAAGCCGATGCCGAACAGACCCCATACGACGATGCGGTTGACCGTATTCGGCGCAAAGCCGAGATAAGGCAGGATGAACGGCGCGGCGATCAGGCCGATCGCGGTGAGCGCCTCGATAAGATAGGGACGTGCTTTCAACATTGGGCTACCGCGCTCACTCTCTGCCTTGGGCGCCAAGCAACCCGTGAGGGCGCAGCACAAGCACCAGCGTCATCACCGCGAACAGCATGACATAGGCGTAACCCGGGTTGAACATGGAGGTGATGCTGATGATTTCGCCGGCGATCAACCCGCCCAGCACGGCACCGGGGAACGACCCGACACCGCCGATCACCACCACCACGAAAGTTTCGACCAATATATCGTCGCCGATGCCCGGCGTCAGCGAGACGATCGGTGCATTGACGATGCCGGCAAACCCCGCCGCCATGGCGCCGATGCCGAACACGATCATGAACACGCGATGGACGTTGATGCCGAGCGAGGAAACCATCACCGAATCCTCGATGCCGGCGCGCACGATCATGCCGAGGCGGCTGCGATACAGCACGAAGAACAGCGCGAGCAGCGCCACTGCGACGATGCCGACAACCGCCAGCCGATAGGTCGGATAGAACATGAAGCCAAGCGGGGTGATGCCCTGCAGCGCCGGCGGCGGCGGCACCAGCTTGGAGTCGCTCGAAAAGAACAAGCGCACGAGCTCAACAAAAACAATGCCGATGCCGAACGTGACCAGAAGCTGGTCCTCGTGCGGGCGGTCGTAGAAATGACGGATGACGATGCGTTCCATCAGGATGCCGACGATCATCACGAACAGCGATCCGGCAATCACCGCGACGACAAAGGAATCGGTATAGGTGAAAGCGACATAGCCGGCATAGCCGCCGAGCATGAACATGGCGCCATGCGCCAGGTTGAGCACGCCCAGCGTGCCGTAAATGATCGTCAGGCCCGACGAGATCAGCGCCAGAAGCGCGCCGAGCGCCAGCCCGTTGAACAGTTGCGAGACAAAATTAGCCCAATTGACCATGGCGGATTACCGCATCCCCTTCCTCTGAGAAACCCGCCGCCATATCGATGCGGCGGGTGTGTGGCGCGGGCGGCTTGTGCCGTCCGCGCCACGTCGAACCCGTCGTGTCAGGTGTAGTCGCCGAGCTTGCAGCCGAAGGCGTCGGTCGCCTGCATGATCCCTTCACCGGGCACCGTTTCGATGATGTCGTAATAGTCTTCCTTGTTCTTCATGTCGGCTTCCATCTTGCCCTTCACGATGGTGACGGAGCGGACGCACTGATGGTCTTCGGGACGATAGTGCACGTCGCCGGTAAGCGAGGGGATGGTCTCGCCCTTTTCGTACGACTTGATGACGTCCGGCGGATAGAAGCTGCCGGCTTCCTCTACCATCCGCGCCCAGTGGGCGAAGCTGATATAGGCGTTTTCAGCGCCCCATTCCGGCTTGTAGCCGTACTTCGCCTCGAACGTGTCGTTGAACATCTTGGCGAGCGGATACTCGTTCTCCATCGTCCACCAGTATTCGGTGGCCGCATAGACGCCCTGCATGAGACCACCGGTTTCGCGCGCCAGGAACGGTATCTGGTAAGGCACGACGAGCTTCATCTTGTCGAGCACGCCGAACTGCTTGGCCTGCTGGATCGACAGCACCGCGTCGTGACCCCAATTGACGTTGACGAGGACGTCGGCGCCGGAGTTGACGATGTTGAGCAGATAGGACGAGAAGTCCGGCGCGCCGAGCGGCGACACCTGGTTGGTAACGGTCGTCCAGCCGGCTTCCGCCGTCATGTCCTGCATCGATTTGGTGACGGTATGGCCATAGGTATAGTCCGGCGTCATGTAGGCGACCTTGAGGTCCTTGCCGAACTCCTTGGTGATAACCGGCGCGATCGCGGCGGCGGCCGTCTGGCCAAAGAAGTTCTGGCGGAAGCCGTAGCGCACGCAGTCCTTGCCGGTGGTGTCGTTCGAACCGGAGATGCCGCACACGAAAAGAACCTTTTCGCGCTGCGCCAGCTTGTTCAGCGCGACCGCGACGGCGCTCGACGTGCCGCCAGTGATCATCACCGCCTTGTTCTCACTGATGAAACGCTGCTGCGCCTGCACGGCCTCGTTGGGCTTCGCGCCAGAATCGGCGACGCCGAGTTTCACTTCCTTGCCGAGCACGCCCTTGGTGGTCTTGGGCGAGATCGCCTTCATCAGCTCGTGGCCGGAATTCATGTGCTCGACGGCGAGCTGGTAGCCCTTGAGTTCGTCTTCACCCTGCACGGCATAGGTGCCGGTGCGCGGCACGGAAGCGCCGACGAAAACCGAATCCCCTTCCGAGCCGGCAGGCCAGGTCCCGATGGCGGGCTTGTCCTGGCCGAAAGCGGCGCGCGTCAAGCCCATGGGCAGCATGGCACCGCCGGCAAGACCCATGCCGGTCAGCAGCGTCTGGCGGCGTGTCCAGACAGCGGGGCGTTTAATATTATCAGACATTTGGTTTCCTCCCTAGAATTTTCGCCCTGCACGTCGTGCAGGCGCCAGTTCCTTCGCGGGGAGGAATATCCTGATGACCGCAGGCCGGCACGCACAGCGCACCACCTACAGTCAAACCATCCGGATCAGCTCCTCCCACCCGGTCCAGATGACGGAGTAAACGGCACAAAGCTGATCGCTTCCTGAATTCAACCTGACCTGAACCTGACTTGATGCGAATTCACGCCAGCGGCATCGACCCGAAAAGCCGAAACCGGTTTTCGGATCAACCGATGTGCTTCAAGGAGGGACAGGCAGGCGAAAACGCGATGAAGCCGGGGCGGCGCTCCAACTCTTTGGTTTTTAGAAATCCGGGGTTTTGGCAATTCCGGGCGGAAACCGGGCCGCTTTCCTAAACCAGCCCCGCTTTGCGGGCTTCGTCGCGAAGGTTCTGGCGCGGGCGCGGGCCGATCTGCTGGATCACCAGGCCGGCGGCCAGCGAGCCGAGATCGCCGCAGGCCTTCAGGTCGCGGCCTTGGGTGTAGCCGTGCAGGAAGCCGGCGGCGTAGAGATCGCCGGCCCCGGTGGTGTCGACCAGTTCGCCGATGCGGGCCGCCTCGACCATTACCGTCTCGTTGCCGCGCACGATGACCGAGCCGTGCTCGGAGCGGGTGACGGCGGCGAGCTTGCAGTCTTTTCTGATCAGCGCCACGGCGGCGTCGAAGGACTCCGTCTGGTAGAGCGATTTTATCTCATTGCTGTTAGCGAAGACGATGTCGACGGTGCCCGAGCGCATGAGGTCCAGGAACTCGTCGCGGTAGCGGTCGACGCAAAACGAGTCCGACAGCGTCATCGCCACTTCGCGGCTCGAGGCATGTGCGAGTTTGGCCGTCTGGCGGATCGCCTCCTTGGCCAGCGGCGGGTCCCACAGATAGCCCTCGAAATAGGTGACCTTGGCGTTGCTCGCCTTGTCGCCCTCGACGTCGTTGGGGCCAAGCTCGACGCAGGCGCCGAGATAGGTGTTCATCGAACGCTCGCCATCCGGCGTCACGAAGATCATCGAGCGCGCGGTGGGCGGGTCGTTTTCGAGCGGCTTCGTGTCGAAGGCAACGCCATGGGCGCGGATGTCGTGGGTGAAGATACCGCCCAGGTGATCCCTGGCGACCTTGCCGAAATAGGCTGCGCGGCCGCCGAAGGAGGCGATGCCGGCGGCGGTGTTGCCCGCGCTTCCGCCCGACGCCTCGATCGCCGGCCCCATGCGGCTGTAGAGAAGTTCGGCGCGGCGCGCATCGATCAGGTTCATCGCGCCCTTGACGATGCCGTTGGTTTCGAGGAAGGCGTCGTCGCACTGTGCGATGATGTCCACGATGGCATTGCCGATGCAAAGCACGTCATAGTCGGGCATTCATGTCTCCGCCAAAACCCTGAAATCCGCAGGCGGCTTGCCATGCGAGGGGCACGCCTGTCCAGCCGATTGTTTTCTGCAAGACCCTCAGCGCAGCAGAAAGCCGCGCCCCAGCTCATCGTCCGGTTCCAGCGCGAACTCCGCCTTGCCGCTGTAGAAGGCGCGGCCGCCGACGCACGCAACGATGGCTTCGTGCGGACCGGCCACGGTCGTCCTCGCGACAGAGCCGGAAAAGCGCGAACCGACGATGCTCTCGAACTCCCGCGTCTGGCCGATGCCGATCTGGCCTTTGGCGTGCATGGCGGCAAGGCGCGCGGTGACGCCCGAGCCGGTCGGCGAGCGGTCGACCTCGGCATCTGCGAAGACGCAGACATTCTTGGTCGGCTCGTCGGAGAACGCGTCGTTTCCGTCGGTCAGGATGGTGCCGTAGAGAAAGCCGAGGTCGGGATGCGCGAGCGGAAAGCCGGCCTGCAGCGCCTGCGTCAGCGCGGTCGCGGCATCGACGAAATCGCGGGCGCGGCTTTTGCCGAATTCCAGCCCGAACTGCCCGCAATCGGCCAGCGCGTAGAAAGCGCCGCCATAGGCGATGTCGAAGCGGACCGTGCCGATGCCGGGCAGGCCGATTTCCCGGTCGCGGGTAAACAGAAAGGCCGGCACGCTTTCGAACGACACCGCGCCGGCCTTGCCGTCGACGATCTCGACCGAGGCGACGACCAGCCCGCACGGCGCCTCGATGTTGACGACCGTCACCGGCTCTTTTTTCGGGACGATGCCCTGATCGACCGCGTAGCGCCCGAGCGCGATGACGGCATGGCCGCACATGGTGGAATAGCCTTCATTGTGCATGAACAGCACGGCAAGGTCGGAACCCGGCAGATCGGGCTCGACCGGCAGCACGCCATACATATCGTAATGGCCGCGGGGCTCGAACATCAGCATTTTGCGCAGATGGTCGAGACTGTCACGCACATAGGCGCGCTTTTCGAGGATGGTGCCGGCGGGGATCGCCGGATATCCGCTGGTGACGATGCGCACCGGCTCGCCGCCGGTGTGCATGTCGGTCACGGTCAGGACAGACGTCATGCGCCGTCCGTCGAAAACATCTTCTGCAGCCGCGCGAACGCCATGGCGTCGTTGCTGAAGGCGAAGGTGCCTTTCTCCAGCATTTCCTTGGAAGCGCGCTCCAGCATGCCGAAGGTGAAATTGGTCAGCTTCGAACCGAGCGAAATTCGCTTTGCCCCGGCTTGCTCCAGTTCGGCCATCGTGAAACCCGGCACCGCCAGCACATTGACCGGTTTCGAGACCGCCGAACAGATGGCGCGCACGGTCTCAACGTCGGTGATGCCCGGCGCATACAAAACGTCGGCGCCGGCTTTTTCGAAAGCCTGCAGGCGCTTGATCGTATCGTCGAGATCGGGGCGGCCATGAAGGAAATTCTCCGCCCGCGCGGTAAAGACGAAATCGCGTTTCAGCGCCCGCGCGGCCTCGACGGCGGCGGCGACACGCTCGACCGCATGCGAAAAATCGTAGATCGGCTTGCCGTCGTCGCCGGAGAAATCCTCCAGCGAGCAGCCGGCTAGCCCGGCGGCCTCGGCGGCGAAGATGGTTTCGGCGGCGCGTTCGGCGCTGTCGCCCTTGCCGCGTTCGAGATCGGCGGAAACCGGCAGATGAGTGGCGCTGACCAGTTCCTTGCAATGCGCGATCATCGCCTCGAAGCTTATGCCGCCGTCGGGCAGGCCGCGCGAAAAGGCAAAACCCGCGCTGGTGGTGGCGAGCGCCTTGAAGCCGAAGGAAGCCAGAAGCTTTGCCGTGCCGATGTCCCACGGGTTGGGAATAATGAAGGTCGAAGCATGAAGATCGCGAAAAATCGTGCCCTTGTCCATGGAAGCATCACCCTTGTCCGAGCGGAAACAGGAACTGAGCCTACCCCCTCGCTGCGTGGTGGGCAAACAGATGTGATTGGCTCAGAAAGCGCTGCCGGCAGCTTATGCGAGGGGCACGAGCGCCGCCAGTTCGCGCATGTCGTCGAACAGGATGCCGCCGGCGCCGGCCAGTCCTTCACGGTCGGAATGCGGGTCGCCATGGTAGGAGAAAACACGCATGCCCGCCGCGATGCCGGCTTGCGTTCCGGCCACGCTGTCCTCGATGACGATGCAGTCGGCCGGTGCGAACCCCATCGTCTTCGCGGCATGAAGGAACAGATCAGGTGCTGGCTTGCCGTGCGCGACCATGGTGGCGCTGAACAGCACGTCGGAAAAATGCGGCAGCAACCCGGTCTGGCCGAGCGTCAGCAGCATCTTGTCGACACGGGCCGAGGAGGCGACGCAATGGGCGATGCCGGCGGACTGCACCGCTGCAATGAAGGTTTCCACATGGGGGATCGCCTCAACGCCCGCGCCGAACAGTTCGGGCAGCCCACGATACCAGCGCTCGACGAAATCATCGCCGAGATCGGTGCCGGCAGCCTTCAACTCGGCATGGACCGAAGACAGGCTGCGGCCGCAAAACTCTTTTCGCGATTGCTCATAGGTGACGGGATAGCCGGCCTCGGTGATCCATTGCGCGAGCCGCCGGTTGGCAAGCGTTTCGGTGTCGACCAGCACGCCGTCGCAATCGAAGATGACCAGTTTCGGCGCGGCCATTCAGGCGGTTCCCGTTGAGCCGAAACCGCCCGCACCGCGCACCGTCTGGCCGGCAGCATCGCGTTCCTCGACGGTCGCTTGCGTGACCTGCGCGAAGACGATCTGCGCGATGCGCATGCCGCGCGTCACCACGAAATCCTCGTCGCCGAGATTGATCAGCAGCACCTTGACCTCGCCGCGGTAATCGCTGTCGATGGTGCCGGGCGTGTTCAGGCAGGTGATGCCGTGCTTGAAGGCAAGGCCCGAACGCGGCCGGATCTGGCCTTCCATGCCCAGCGGGATCTCCATGGTAAAACCGGTCGGCACCAATGCGCGTTTTCCCGGCAGGATCAGAAGCGGCCTGTCGTCGTCGACGGCGGCGCGCAAATCCATGCCGGCAGCACCAGCACTTTCATAGTCGGGCAATGGCAGGCCCGCGCCATGCGGCAGGCGAACGAAACCGACGGCGGGGCCGACGACGAATGATCTCGGAGATGATGCGGACATGGCGAACCTATCGTGCGGTGGATCGGCACCGTCAATTGCCGGACACCTCTATCAACGGATTTCTTACCCGTTTCGAGGGGGGGGGCCGGGCCGTGGCATTTACTGTTTGTTACCCATGATGAGCGATTGTGGCGGCATCGCAGCCTGCCAGAAAGATCACGACAATGTGCCGATGGGCGGCCTATCTCGGCGAACCGGTGTTTCTGGAAGATATCGTGTCGGCGCCATGCCATTCGCTGGTGGCGCAGAGCCATTGCGCCGAGCAGGCCAAGACATCGACCAATGCCGACGGCTTCGGCCTCGCCTGGTACGGGGAGC
Source organism: Mesorhizobium sp. A556 (assembly GCF_054489545.1). Taxonomy (NCBI): domain Bacteria; kingdom Pseudomonadati; phylum Pseudomonadota; class Alphaproteobacteria; order Hyphomicrobiales; family Phyllobacteriaceae; genus Mesorhizobium; species Mesorhizobium sp. A556. The sequence continues at coordinate 108,512 of NZ_JBTMXA010000004.1, read as the reverse complement.
GGCCGCAGCCGGGTCTCTACCGCGACATCCTGCCGGCCTGGGCCGACGCCAATCTGAAAAGCCTGTGCGGGCAGATCAAATCGGGCCTGTTCCTCGCCCATGTCCGCGCCTCTACCGGCGGCGCCACCAACCGCGCCAATTGCCATCCTTTCGTCAGCGGGCGCTGGTCGTTCATGCACAACGGCCAGATCCTCGGCTTCGACAGGATAAGGCGGGCGCTGGAGGCGAGCCTGCCGGAAGCGCTCTACGACCAGCTCGAAGGCGGCACCGATTCCGAACTCTTTTTTCTCCTGATGATCGACGAGGGGCTGGCCGTCGATGCGCAGAACGCGGCGGCGCGCGCCACGGCGCGCGTCTTCCAGGCTGCACGCAACGCCGGCATCGAACCGGCGCTGAAGCTGACCGCCGCCTTTTCCGACGGCGAAGCGCTGCATGCCGTGCGCTATGCCAGCTACGGCGAGGCGCCGACGCTTTATACCGGCCCGTTCCGCGACGGCATCGGGCGGGCGCTGGTCTCCGAACCCCTGGACCGCGAGGGCGAACAGTGGCAGGCGATCCCGCCGTCGAGCTTCGTCACCATGACCCGCTCCGGCATCACGGTGCGGCCCTTCGCGCCGGCCGAAGCCGCCCAATTGTCGCTTGCCGGCTGAGCCAGTTCGGGCGCTTTCGTTTCCGTTCGACATGGCGGCGGCAGGCTGGTAAAAGCCGGCGCATCAACGGATTCCCGAAATGACCGAGACGATTAAAGACGCCGTGCCGCGCCGCCGGACCTTCGCGATCATCGCCCACCCCGACGCCGGCAAGACGACGCTGACCGAAAAGCTTTTGCTGTTCGGCGGCGCGATCCAGCTTGCCGGTGAGGTCAAGGCCAAGAAGGACCGCATCCAGACGCGTTCCGACTGGATGAAGATCGAACGCGAGCGCGGCATCTCGGTCGTCACCTCGGTGATGACCTTCGAATATGGCGACAACGTCTTCAACCTGCTCGATACGCCGGGCCACGAGGATTTTGCCGACGATACCTACCGCACCCTATCGGCGGTCGACAGCGCGGTGATGGTCATCGACGCCGCGCGAGGCATCGAGCCACGCACGCTAAAGCTGTTCGAGGTGTGCCGGCTGCGCAATATTCCAATCATCACCTTCGTCAACAAGATGGACCGCGAGGCTCGCGACACATTCGAAATCCTCGACGAGATCGAACAGAAGCTGGCGCTGGATACCGCGCCGATCACATGGCCGATCGGGCAGGGCAAGACTTTTTCCGGCACCTACCATCTGGCCGATAATGCCGTGCGCCGGGGCGATGCCGAAAAAGAGCGCACGCCGGTCAGCGGCCCGGATTCCAACCGCGTCGCCGGCCTTTTGCCGGAAAACCAGCGCGAGGCCTTCATCGAGGAACTGGAGCTGGCGCGCGTTGCATGCCGCCCCTTCGACCTCGAAGCGTTCCGCGAGGGGCACCTGACGCCGGTCTATTTCGGCTCGGCGCTGCGCAATTTCGGCGTGCGCGACCTGATCGAGGCGCTGGGCGCCTACGGGCCGCCGCCGCGCGCGCAGGAAGCCGACATCCGCACGGTCGAGGCGACGGAGGAGAAGATGACCTCCTTCGTGTTCAAGATCCAGGCCAATATGGACCCGAACCACCGCGACCGCATCGCCTTCGTGCGCGTCTGCTCGGGCCGGCTGGAGCGCGGCATGAAGGCCAAGCTGGTGCGCACCGGCAAGCCGATGAGCCTGTCGGCGCCGCAGTTCTTTTTCGCCCGCACCCGCGTCACTGCCGACGAAGCCTATGCCGGCGACGTGGTCGGCATTCCCAACCACGGCACGTTGCGCATCGGCGATACGCTGACCGAGGGCGAGGAACTGCTGTTCCGAGGCGTGCCCAACTTCGCGCCGGAAATCCTGCGCCGCGTGCGCCTTGGCGACGCCATGAAGGCCAAGAAACTGAAGGAAGCGTTGCACCAGATGGCCGAGGAAGGCGTGGTGCAGTTATTTTCGCCGGAGGACGGCTCGCCGGCCATCGTCGGCGTCGTCGGCGCGCTGCAGCTCGACGTGCTGAAGGAGCGGCTCAGCGTCGAATACATGCTGCCGGTGGATTTCGAGATTGCGCGCTTTTCCGTCTGCCGCTGGATTTCGGCCGACGACAAGGCTGAAGTCGACCGCTTCATCGAGGCGCATCGCGGCGATATCGCCCGCGATCTCGACGAGGACCCGGTGTTTCTGGCGCAGCACGCCTTTTCGCTCAACTACGAAGCCGAGCGCTGGAAGGCCATCCGCTTTGCGGACGTAAAAGACTATCAGGTGCGCGACGCTTAGAGCCCGATCACACCGGCAGACCAAAAGCCTTTCGGGCGATCAGGCAGTCGCCGTCACCCGGCATGCAGGCGCGGCAGACGTCGGGACGGATTTCGTAAATCGTGCAGGAAGTGGCCTGGCCGACCTTGCCGGCCAGCGCGGAACAGCGTGTACCTGCGCATCGCATGCCGGTTTCGTTGACAGCCACGAGCTTGGCTGGAATCCGCTCAAGCTGCGCGTCATCTTCCATAGAGAAACGGGGCCACTCGGATGAGTAAGAGCAGCACGCGCCGCAGCTTTGGCAGTCGAATTCCGGGATAAGCGGCAAAGCAGTCGCCAAGGCGTTACTTTTTCTTTCGGCCCCTGGCGGCCGGCTTTACGGTTTCCGCCTCGAACAGATCGGCGTCGCTGCCCGCTGCATCCGCTGTCGATGTCTTTTCATCGATGGCCGGAGCGGGCTTGCCGGCCTTTGCCGGCGGCGTCTTTGACTGATCCTTGGTCGAAAACTTTATCGCCATGGATCAATCCTCATCCGAAAAGCGGGACGACACCGCGCGTGGGTTGCGCAGCCGGCCGATCAGCGCCGCGACGGCGGTGATGTTCATTTCCTCGGGCGACCAGTTTTTCGCGTCCTCGATATGACGTGGGGCAAGCTCGCGATGCGTGCTGCCGCTATAGGCGGCCTCCGCATGCACGGTCACCTGGTGGGTCTTCTTGTCCTCGAGCGCATATTCGATCAGGTAGTTCGGGCATTCCGAGCGGCTGAGCACGCCCAGCCGCACCTGTGCGTCGCCATGAACGCGCCGGCAATGCTCCAGCTTTTCAAGGACGCGTCGAACATATTCGACCGGCTTGGTCAGCCGTTCGACGACATCTGCAATGGTCGAATCGGCGGCGATGCCGTCCTGTACCGCACGTTTAGCCATTAGCGTCGTCCCGTCCGTTTCGGCGCAGCCTTGGTGGCCGCCGCCAGTTCTTCCGCTTCCTTTTCCAGCCGCAACTCCCGCAACCGAGCGGTCTTCACTTCCCGCGCATGGCTGGCCGCTTCCTGCTCCGAAACGATCCGATTAAGCGACATGGCCTGGGTTTGCGTCTTGCTGAACATGGATTCGGCCTGGTCGCGGGATCGCTTGGACGGTTCGCTCACATTCTTGCTCCTGACCTAGAGTGCCCCTGATAGAGCAAAAACCATTGCAGTACCAGAAATCGACCCGGTCGCTTCGGGGCGCCCCTCACGCGGGGCGAAAACTGAAAGAGGCCAGGCCTTCGCCTGACCTCCCGTAAATTCCACGCCGCCGGCGCCAGTACATCCGTGGTCGCCGGCGCGTTGAATTCGTGTCAGCCCGCCTTCAACTGGTCGGCGGACATCTTGCCGGACTTGTTGTCGCGGACCATCTCGTAGCCAAGCTTCTGGCCTTCGGCGAGATCGCGCATTCCGGCGCGCTCGACAGCGGAGATGTGGACGAAGACGTCGGCCGAACCGTCGTCAGGCTGGATGAAACCGAAACCCTTGGTGGCGTTGAACCATTTAACTGTGCCTGTGGCCATAACGAACCCTTTCCATGGCAATACTCGTTCACCGCCGCGCGGATGCGTTGCGGTTTTTCGTCCCGATTTTTGATGGGAAGTTCGTCAGGAGCGCGCTGTACGCGCGCATAACAAAAGTCGTTCAAGCAAATATCGACAAGGCATAGGTAGGCCTGTTCCGGCCTAAAGTCAAATTCCGGTTCGAAGGGCAGCAAACAGGACGGCCGCTGCGCCGGTTATTTTTGCCGCGCAAGCGCTTCGCGAACCGATACGGCAAGCGCGCGCAAATCGGCTTCATCCAGCCGCCCGATCCCTTCGGCCAGCAGATTGGCAAGCTCGGTGGCCGCCGGCGTCAACCCCGACGTGTCGAGGATTACGCGCGGTTGCGACAGCTCGGCCAGCCGCGCCAGTTCTTCCGCGTCATCCCAGATGACGTTGAAATAGCCGATGATCTTCTGGATCAGCGTCCAGCTCGGCGCGCTGCGGCGACCATGCTCCAGCGCCGAAAGATAGGCCGGGCTGACGCCGATGGCGGCCGCCATCGCCTTCTGGCTGACGCCGCGCTCGTGCCGCAAGGCGCGCATCTTCTCGCCGAGCGGGGTCATGGTCTGGTCCGCCGCAGCCGCACGTAAAGCGCGCCCGCGCCGCCGTGCTGGCGCGCCGCGTGGTCGTGGCTGGAAACCAGCATGCGGAAAGCCGGCGTGGAAAGCCATGCCGGCACCGAACGACGCAGCACCCCGTCGCCGCCGGAAGAAGAACCCTTGCCGGTGATGACGAGTACATAGCGGATACCGCCGGCATGCGCGCGCTGCAGAAAGGAAAACAACAGCATATAGGCTTCGTCCTGCGTCAGGCCGTGCAGATCGACCCGGCCCTCGATCGGCAGCCTTCCCTTGGACAGCTTGTCCAGCGTCGGTTCGTCGAGGACATGCGAAACCCGCATGGTCTTGGCCTTGGGCGCGGCGGCAGGGGGAGGAATGATCTTGGCCGGCTCCACCGATGTCACCTTCCCTTCGAGGCTCGGGACGGGAACGGCGACCGCAATCGTCCCCTTCAGGGGCTTGGCCGTTCGCGCCACCAGGCTCCACAAGACCCGGTCTTCCTCTTTCAGCCCGCTTTCGGGAAGCCGCTTCATCGATTCGGTCCCGAAACGAGGCTGCGGGGAATCAGCGCGTAGAAATCCGCCGGATTGCGCACGACACCGGCGATCTCGCCCGCCGCATCGCCTGACCCGGCAAACAGGTCGCCGCGCGTCGGGCCGGTAATGGCCGAGCCGGTGTCCTGCGCGATCATCAGGCGGCGGAACTTTTCGCCGCCGAACGCCGTCAGCGTCGGCGCGTCAATGTAGAACGGCGTGCCGAAGGTGTGCAGCAGGCGGTCGACGGCAACCGAACGGCCCGGCGTCAGCCGCACCTTTGCTGCAGCAATGGGACCAAGCGCTGGATCGTCCACCGCCGCCTCGCGGAAGAAAATATAGGAATGATTTTGCCAGAGAATCTCGTCGATTCGGCCGGGATTGGCCTTGAACCAGGCGCGAATCGACTGCATCGTCACTTTTACGAGCGGAATTTCGCCCATTTCCGCGAGGATTTTGCCCGGACCCGAGAAACGCTGGCCGGATTTTGCGGCATAGGTGACGCAGGTTATGCGGCCATCAGGCATGACAAGCCGGGCGGCGCCTTGCACATGGATGAAGAAGGCGTCGACCTTGTCGGCCAGCCAGGCGATTTCCAGCCCCTTGCCGGCCAGCGCGCCGCGTTCGATCGATTCGCGTCCGAAATATTCTACCGACCCAGCGGGCGTTTCGCGGGCAAAAGCGAGATAGGGGTCCATTCCGTCGGGGCGGTTGGCATCGTCGACATCGACCAGATCGACGGGTCGTGCCAGCAACGGGACGGAGAAAGCGTCGGTGCGGACCGGGGATGCGGCGACTTCTGGCTCGTAAAAGCCGGTGACGAGACCCGCCTCGCCCGCTTCCGGCACGATCAGGGCCGGTGCGAAAAACCGTTCGAAAAAGGCCCTGGCCTCATCTCGATTCGCCAGCGAAACGTTTCGTGCCGCTTCATAGCTGTCAGCGAAAGCGCCAAAATCCACGCCAAGCGAGCCCGAGCGGTAGGGCTTGGTCAGGACATGGATGGCAGAGCGGCGGAATGCCTCGAAGGCGGGCAAATGATCGTCCCGCACCCAGCCGGGCAATGCCTCGAACGGCGTGGGACGGAAAAGCGCAGAGAGCGACATGGAGGCCTCGCTGCCGCCCGAAAAATCAATCTTCTTCTTCGGTCGCGACCAGCTTCCAGTTCGGATCGCGCGAGCGGCTATCGCGGGCGAATGTCCAGACATCCTTGACCTCGGCGACGGTTTCCGGATCGCCGTCGACAACCGTGCCCGCCTGGTCGAGGGTGGCGGAAATAAGCTCGCTGACGATGCGCAGCGTGATGTGCGCCTCGCCGCCCTTCATCTCGGCCGAGACGATGTCGGCCTTGTCGATGCCGACGAAGGACGACTGGATTTTTTCCGACTTCGCTTCGCGTTCGCCGATCGCGGCGACGAAGCCGTCATAGACTTCGCGCGACAAAAGGTTCTTCAGCGTCTTCCGGTCGCCATCGGCATAGGCCATGACGATCATCTCGTAGGCCATCTTGGCGCCGTCGACGAAGGTCTTGGGTTCAAACGTCGGGTCGTTGTCCTTGATGGTGCGCAAGCCCTTGTTGAGATCGGTATCGGGCTTGGCGAATGCGTCGATGGACGCATAGGCATCCACGGGCGGCTCGCCGGGCGCGCGCTTGCGCGGCAGCGAAATGACGTTCTCCGCCGCGCTGGTTGCATCCTTGGCCGTCGTCCGGCTCGCGGTATAGGGATCGAAGGGCGGCCGCTCGCTACCGGTGCGCCGGCCGAGCACGTTGCGCAGCTGGAAGAAGATCACCACTGCCGCGACCAGAAAGAAAATCGTGCCGAAGTCGAAGAATCCCATGTCTTGCGCCATCAATCCCTGTTGCGGCCGGTAACGGCCATCCATGCCAGCGCATGGCGTTCGATCATCAAAGCATATAGAACGTGCCTTGCCATCATTCAAATCAAAGGCAGGCATACCTATCTAGGGTCGGGAGTGCCAGCGGCGATTGCGTGCGCATGGCCCAACACGAACCGATCGGGCAAGAATTGCGTATCTCGACCCTTCCTTTGCTATTTTTAGCGCTTCCTTTCCTGGAAATAGCCGGATTTGTCGTCGTCGGCCGTCAAATCGGCGCGCTGGCGACGGTCGGGCTGGTTCTCGCCTCCACCGTGGCGGGATCGATGCTGCTGCGCCAACAGGGTTTTGGCGTCATGCGCCGCGTGCGCGCCGAAGTGGAGGCCAAGCGCGACCCCAGCCGCCAGCTTGTTCACGGCGCCATCATGGTGCTGGCGTCCGTGCTGCTGATCGTTCCCGGCTTCATCACCGATCTGTTTGCGCTGCTGCTGCTTTTGCCGCCGGTGCGCGATTTTGCCTGGCGCGCGCTGAAAAGCCGTGTCGTCGTTGCCGGCAATTTCGGCATGCCCGGATTCGGGGGCGGTTTTCGCCGCCGTGACGAAAACAAGACCATCGATCTCGACAATGACGACTTTTCCCGCGATGGCGCAAAGCCCGACCCCAACTCGCCATGGCGCCGGCTCAAGGACGAGTGAGCCCCCGGTCGCGGCAAGCCCGGAACAGTGGAAAACCTTGTCTTGTCATGCCGCCCATGGTAGCCAACGCCCGATTTTAATTCGGGCCCAGACGGCCCAGGCAAGAGGATAGGGCATATGGCCGAGAACAACGACGCGCCGGCCGGCGCTGCAACCAACGGAACCGGCGCGCAGCCTTCGCTCAACGTGCTTGCCCAGTATGTGAAGGATCTGTCGTTCGAAAGCCCCGGCGCGCCGAATTCGCTGCGCGGCCGCGACAAGGCTCCCGGCATCGCCATCAACGTCAACGTCAACGCCAACCCGCTGTCGGACAACCAGTTCGACGTCAATCTGACGCTGAACGCCAAGGCCTCCTTCGACAAGGAAGTGCTGTTCAACGTGGAACTGGTCTATGGCGGCGTCTTCTCAGTCAGCGGCTTTCCGCAGGAACACATGCTGCCGATCCTGTTCATCGAATGCCCGCGCCTGTTGTTCCCGTTTGCCCGGCAGATCGTCGCTGAAGCAACGCGCAATGGCGGCTTCCCGCCGCTGATGCTCGACCCGATCGACTTCGCGCAGATGTTCCAGCAGAAGATGGCCGAGGATCAGGCCGCTTCCAAGGTCCAGGTCAGCTAAGACCAACCAGACCCCTGCCCTTCATGCGAAAAACCCGGCCTGGCGCCGGGTTTTCTTTTAACGACTGGCGACTTTGAGCCAGAGCGCCTTTTCGCCCAGCGTCTCGACCATGCCGGCATGGGCCGCACGGTCTTCCTCCGTCAGCCGTGGTGGCAACGGCACTGGCCGCGCGCGAATGGCGACGGTAATTTGGCCTATCTCCCGGCGGTCGGCGGCCGGGGCCATGCTGTCGAGGCCAAGGGCTGCCTGCTTGCCGCCGATCAGCTCGATATAGACCTCGGCCAGCAGTTCCGAATCGAGCAGCGCGCCATGCTTGGTGCGATGCGTGTTGTCGATGCCGTAGCGGCGGCACAGCGCGTCGAGCGAATTCGGTCCCATCGGATGCTTCCGGCGCGCCAGCGCCAGCGTATCGATGACCCGAAGCGGATCGATCACCGGGTGGCCAAGCCGCCCGAACTCGACATTGAGAAAGCCGATATCGAAGCCGGCATTGTGCGCGACCAGCTTGGCCCCGTCGATGAAGCTGAGAAACTCTTCCGCGATTTTGTGAAAGCCAGGCTCGTTGGCCAGGTCGGCGGCGCTGATGCCATGCACGGCCTGCGCGTCCGGGTGAATGGCGCGGCCCTGCGGATTGATGAATTTATGGAAGACGCGGCCGGTCGGGAACCGGTTGACCAGTTCGATCCCGCCCAGTTCGATGACGCGGTCTTCCCGCGAATCGAGGCCGGTGGTTTCCGTGTCGAAAATGATTTCACGCAAATCAGCAAACTCCGCCAAGCGAGGGTTTTGCCCCAAAATGGCGATTCGCGCCATGCGGGGCAAGATCACGAGGCGGGCGGCGCGGCCTTATCCCCCGCGAGTTCGACGACAATCCTTTGCACCGCCGCGCGGGTGGTATCGAAACTTCCGCCCGTATCGATGATGAAATCCGCCTGCCGGCGCTTTTCGGCATCGGGCACCTGCCGCGCCAGGATCGACGCCAGCTTTTCCTCGCTCATGCCCGGCCGTGCCAGCACGCGCTCGCGCTGGGTGTCTGCCGCAGCGCTGACGACCACGACCTTGTCGACACGGTCGCGCCCGCCCGTCTCGAACAGCAGCGGAATGTCGAGAACGACCAGCGGGACATTGGCGGCGCGGTGGCGCGCGACAAAGGCATCGGCATCGGCGCGCACCAGCGGGTGGACGATGGCTTCCAGCCTTTTCAGCGCCGCCTTGTCGCCGAGGACGCGCCCGGCCAGCCTTGAGCGGTCAACCACACCGTCGACAACTGTTCCCGGAAAAGCCGCCTCGACCAGCGGCGCGGCGCGGCCGGCGTAGAGACGATGCACCGCCTCGTCGGAATCGTGCACCGGCACGCCGGCTTCAGCGAACATTTTCGCGGCGGTCGACTTGCCCATGCCGATCGAGCCGGTGAGGCCCAGCACGATCATATCTTCTCGCCTCCAAGATCGGCGACGATCAGCCCGCGCAGTTCCGAAGTCACCTCAGGGCGGACGCCGAACCAGTGCTCGAAACCGGGCACGGCCTGATGCAGCAGCATGCCCAGCCCATCGACCGTTTTCAATCCGCGCTGCCGCGCAGCGGCGAGCATGGGCGTTTCCAGCGGCACATAGACGATGTCGGTAACGATGGCGTGGCCGGGCAGCCGCGCCGGATCGGCCGCAAGCCCCTCATTGCCATGCATGCCCAGCGCCGTCGTGTTGATGAGCAGACCGGCATCCGCCAGCAGCTCGTCGGTCGCTGCCATCTCATGCGCAGAAACGCCGACGCCAAAGCGATGCGCCAGTTCCTGCGCCCGCGAAAGCGTGCGATTGACGATGCGGATGTCTTTCACGCCGCGCTTTTTCAGCGCATGGATCACGGCGCGAGCAGCCCCGCCGGCACCCAGCACCACTGCAGGGCCGTTCTGCGCCCAGCCGGGAGCATATTCATCGAGGTTGGCGGCAAAGCCATGCGCGTCGGTATTGCCGCCGCACAAGATACCGTCTTCAAACCACAGCGTGTTGACCGCGCCGATTTCTTCCGCCGCCTCGTCTCGACGCTCAACCGAGGCGAAAGCCGCTTGCTTGTGCGGGATGGTGACGTTGCCGCCGCGAAAGCCCTGCTCCTGAAGGCCGGACAGGAATCCGGTGAAACTTTCGGGAGCCACGTCGATGGCCTCGTAGCTGCCGTCGATGCCGTATTGCTTGAGCCAGAACCCGTGGATTTTCGGTGAGCGGGAATGGGCGATGGGGTGGCCCGTCACAAATGCCTTCTTCAGGCGTTCAGCCATCGATGGCTCCCAGCTTGCGCAATTCAGCCAATACGGCGAGCAAGGGCAGGCCAACAATGGTGAAATAATCGCCCTCGATCTTCTCGAACAGTTGAATGCCTTCGCCCTCGATCTGGTAGGCGCCGACGCTGCCCAGCGCCTTTTCGCCGACGCGCGCCAGATGGCGGCCGATGAAGGCCGGGTCGAGCTTGCGCATGGTGAGACTGGCAATGCCGACATACCGCCACAGCACTGCGCCGTCGCGCACCAGAACGGCCGCGCTGTTCAACTGATGCGTCTTCCCCGACAGCGCCAGAAGATGTCGGCGCGCGCCTTCCATGTCGGCCGGCTTGTGGAACATTTCGTCGCCCAGCGACAGCGTCTGGTCGCAGCCGAGCACCAGGCCGCCGGTTTTCTTTTCGCTGACATCGACGGCCTTGGCTTCGGCCAGGACCAGCGCGACATCCTCGGGCGAAACCCCGCTATCGTGCAACGGCGCTTCGAGCGCGCGCTCGTCGACGCTGGCGGCAATCGCTTCCACCGCGATGCCGGCATTGACCAGCAGCGCCCTGCGAAACGGGCTTGAAGAAGCGAGGATGATTGTTTCGGTCATGTTCTTTCCCGGTTATCGTCTCGGCTCGATGCGGCTATCGCTTGCCGCGCAAGCCCATGATCGCGGCCGCGGTTTCCTCGATGGAACGGCGGCTGACATCGATCATCGGCCAGCCGTGGCGGGTGCAAATTTTGCGGGCGTAAGCGAGTTCCTCGGTGATTGTCGCCCGGTCGACATATTCGTTCGGCTCATAGCCCGCGGTCGTGCCAAGCGTGCGGCTCTGGCGGACATGAGAGATGCGCTCCGCCGTCGCGATCAGCCCGACGACCAGCGGCGTTTTCGCCTCGATCAGGCTTTCGGGCACCGGCACGCCCAGCACGATCGGAATATTGGCGGTCTTGATGCCACGGTTGGCGAGATAGATGCTGGTTGGCGTTTTCGAGGTGCGCGAAATGCCGATCAGCACGATGTCGGCATCTTCCATGTTGAGCGGCAATTGGCCGTCATCATGTTCCAGGGTGAAGTTGAGTGCATCGATGCGCCGGAAATATTCCGCGTCGAGCACATGCTGCGCGCCGACGCGCCGACCCGCCGGTGCACCGAGATAGGACTGGAACACGCTCAGCACCGGCTCCAGCACCGAGACGCATGGAAGACCCATGGCCGCACAGCGTTCGTCAATGACGCGCGCCAGATTCTGGTCGACCAGCGTATAGAGAATGATGCCGGGTTCTTCCTCGATATCGTCGAACACCTTCATCACCTGCTTTTCCGTGCGGATGAGCGGATAGATGTGCTCGATGGCGCGCGCGTCCTTGTATTGCGCCGAGGCGGCACGGCCTGCCGCCAGCAGCGTTTCGCCGGTGGCGTCGGAAATCAGGTGCAGGTGAAAGAAGCTGTGCGGTTTGTTCACAGGGTCTCTGGATGGGTTGTGGGTTGATGTGGACAAGGTCGGTACCCGGGACGGTTAGGAAAGACCGGACTGTATCAGATGCCCACTTGTCCACAATTCGATGCGGCGAGAGATTCTTCGGCGGCTGGGGACAGTTGTGGGGATCGACAGGACTGGCTCTGCCTTATCCCCATCGGTCTGGCCGGACTGATCTTTTACAACCCTGATTAAAAAGGATAATTCCATGTTTTCCCCGTTGTTCTCAAGCCCCCGAAAAACAACACGCGACAATATGCTGTCTGGCCTTTTTGCCGCCTTTTCTGGACAAGAGCCAACCACCACAACCAACAGACTCTTAGAATCAGAAGACTCTTTTCGATAGAATCTTTAATTATAGATAGATTAGGGAATAGGAGGCTCGATGCCTGCAAACCGGATCGTTCTGGACGTGCTGAAGGGCGAGACGGTGTTTCCGCCGCCGCTCTGGATGATGCGCCAGGCCGGGCGCTATCTGCCGGAATACAGGGAAGCGCGCAAACGCGCGGGTTCCTTTCTCGACCTCTGCTACAATCCCGATTTCGCCGTCGAGGTGACCCTGCAGCCGATCGAGCGCTTCGACTTCGACGCATCGATCCTGTTTTCCGATATTCTGGTCGTGCCGCATGCACTGGGCCGTGATCTGCGTTTCGAGGAAGGACGCGGGCCGATGATGACGCCGATCACGGCCGCTGAAATCGCGGTGCTGGATGGCGAAAAGTTTCACGTGAATCTCGAACCGGTTTACGAAACGGTGCGCCGCTTGCGCCGGAAACTGCCGGACAAGACCACGCTGATCGGCTTTTGCGGCGCACCATGGACCGTCGCGACCTATATGGTCGCCGGGCATGGAACGCCCGACCAGGCGCCGACGCGGTTGTTCGCTTACCGCGAACCGGCGGCGTTTGCCCGCCTGATTTCCATTCTTGCCGACTACTCGGCAGCCTATCTCATTCGCCAGATAGAGGCGGGTGCTGACGCCATCCAAATCTTCGATTCGTGGTCCGGCATACTGGACGAGCCCTCCTTCGAAGCCTTTTGCGTGGGGCCCGTTGCCGAGATCGTGCGGCAGGTGCGCGCCGTCTATCCGGACGTGCCGATCATTGGCTTTCCGAAGGGGGCTGGCGCGCATTATGCGACCTATCGCCAGAAGACGGGCGTTACGGGGCTTGGCATCGACTGGACGATGCCCCTGTCGGCAGCGCGTGAGCTTCAGAAGCAGGGCGCGGTACAAGGCAATCTCGACCCGCTGCGCCTGACGGCTGGAGGTGCGGCGCTGACCGACGGCGTCAGCGCCATCTTGAAGGCGCTGGGCGGTGGACCGTTGATCTTCAATCTGGGGCACGGCATTACGCCGCAAACGCCCGTCGCTCATGTCGAGCAGATGGTGAAAATGGTACGGGGCGCTGCGCGATGACGGTTAACCCTTCCGAAACCAACGGTGCGCACGCGATGAAGCGGGTTATCGTCTCAGGCGTCGTTTTCGTCGTGCTGATCGGCCTGCTTTTCTGGCTGCTGCCGCTGTCGTTCTACCCTTGGGCGAAAGCCATTCATGTCGTCGCCGTCATCGCGTGGATGGCCGGCATGCTCTATCTGCCCCGGCTTTTCGTCTATCACGTCGATGCCGAAACGGGCTCCGTGCAGTCCGAGACGTTCAAGGTCATGGAGCGGCGCCTGTTGCGCGGCATCATCAATCCGGCGATGCTGGCCACCTGGGCGTTCGGCCTCTGGCTGGCCTGGACGGGCTTCGGCTTCCAGGGCGGTTGGCTGCATACGAAGATCGCGCTGGTGGTGGCGATGTCGGCGGTGCATGGCTATCTGTCCGGGGCGGTGCGGAAATTCGCGCAGGATCGGAACACGAAATCGGCCAGGCACTGGCGCATCGTCAACGAAGTCCCTACATTGCTGATGGTCCTCATCGTGATCCTGGTGATCGTGAAGCCTTTCTGAGGTTCTTCGACGCGCAAAAGCCCGCTTGCTCTTTCGCCGATCCGGCGATAAAAGGCGGGTCTTCCTTCCCGCCATGCGCCGCCCTTGTCTGTTTGCGGCCGCGCCGGCACTCATCGCATTCCGCCGATCAATTTCCCCTCGCTCATTCAGAGTCCGTCTATGCAGGAAATGAAACTCACCGAGTTCAAGAACAAGAAGCCGCCGGAGCTGATCGCTTACGCCGAATCGCTCGAGGTCGAGAACGCCAGCGTCATGCGCAAGCAGGAACTGATGTTCGCGATCCTGAAGAAGCTGGCCGCCCAGGATGTCGAGATCATCGGCGACGGCGTCGTCGAGGTGCTGCAGGACGGTTTCGGCTTCCTGCGCTCGGCCAATGCCAACTATCTGCCGGGTCCGGACGATATCTATATCTCGCCGTCGCAGATAAGGCGCTTTTCGCTGAAAACGGGCGATACGGTCGAGGGTCCGATCCGCAGCCCGAAGGAAGGCGAACGCTATTTCGCGCTGCTCAAGGTCAATACGATCAATTTCGACGACCCGGAGAAGATCCGGCACAAGATTCACTTCGACAATCTGACGCCGCTTTATCCGACGCAGCGGCTGAAAATGGAACTGGAGGTTCCGACCTCCAAGGATATTTCACCGCGCGTCATCGACCTGGTCGCGCCGCTCGGCAAGGGCCAGCGCGCGCTGATCGTGGCGCAGCCGCGTACCGGCAAGACGGTTCTGTTGCAGAACATCGCGCATTCGATCACCACCAACCACCCGGAATGCTATCTGATCGTGCTTCTGATCGACGAGCGGCCGGAAGAAGTCACCGACATGCAGCGCTCGGTGAAGGGCGAGGTCGTTTCCTCGACCTTCGACGAACCGGCGGTGCGCCACGTTCAGGTCGCAGAGATGGTCATCGAAAAGGCCAAGCGCCTGGTCGAGCATGGCCGCGACGTCGTCATCCTGCTCGATTCGATCACGCGTCTTGGGCGCGCCTACAACACCGTCGTGCCGTCATCCGGCAAGGTACTGACCGGCGGCGTCGACGCCAACGCCCTGCAGCGCCCCAAGCGCTTCTTTGGCGCGGCGCGCAACATCGAGGAAGGCGGCTCACTGACCATCATCGCCACCGCATTGATCGACACCGGCAGCCGCATGGACGAAGTCATCTTCGAAGAGTTCAAGGGTACCGGCAACTCGGAAATCGTGCTCGACCGCAAGGTCGCGGACAAGCGCATTTATCCGGCCATGGACATCCTCAAGTCGGGTACCCGCAAGGAGGACCTGCTGGTCCAGAAATCCGATCTGCAGAAGATCTTCGTGCTGCGCCGTATCCTCGCCCCGATGGGCACTACCGACGCCATCGAGTTCCTGATCGACAAGCTGAAGCAGACGAAATCCAACGCCGATTTCTTCGATTCGATGAATACCTGATCGGGACGCCTGACTGGAGCGGGGACGCCCGGAGTAATCCGGGCTCAGCCTGCTGACAAACCGTTGGCGAATCCACGCCGTCATCCTCGATCTTGTGCCGCTGTTGACGGCGTGTGAACAGATGCCTTTGTCAATGAACTGCACCCGGATTTATCCGGGCTGGTGCTCTATTATGTGGGCATCGGATTTTGCCAAAAACCGGTGACGTTTTTCGGTTCGATGCTGTGGTCGTCAGTTGCGGCGCAATTTGGCTTCCAGTTCGACCGGGTCCGCTATTGCAGGCAGGCACATCTGACCGGAGCACAAATACGCACCGGCGCGGTCCGTGGGTGGCAAAGCGCCGCCCGGCAGTACGGGTAGATTCGGAGCCGTCCCGATTGGGATGAACACATCGACCCGGCGGGGGTCGGGATTCCGATTCGCAACCGTAACGAGCTGGGGCTCTGTGGGGTTTTCCACCACCACGAGCTTCAACGGTTCGATCACCAGCGCACATGCATTAACGATGCCGGCCTGCCCGTAAGCCTGCTTCGCGGCCCGTCCGGCTGCGTGTTCAGCCACCAGACCGGCGTGCCTCTCCAGTTGCTCATCGCCCGTCAGAGACGATAGAAGCGATAGCGCCTCGATGATCTGGCTTGTTGCCGACGCAATGGCTTCGTCCACATCGCCTCTTATACGCATCGGAACATCGGCGCTATCGGACGCGGTCAGATAGTAGCCTGTCTGTTCGGCGTCGGCATGCCAGCGGTCGAGTTGGCTCAGGAATTGCTGAGCATGGGCAATGTACTGCCGGTTGGTCGTTGCCTCGAAGAGTGCCACGGCAGCACGGATCATGGCGGCGTAGTCGCTCGAAAGGGCGGGAAACAGCTTCTGGCCGCTAAGCATGGAGTGCGGCAGTCTGCCGGCCTCGCTCGCACCCGCGATGGAGGCGAAGGCTGTCTCGGCGGCTGCGATCCAGTCGGTCCAGCCAAGGGCGCGACCAGTCTCGGCAAGGGCCGCTATCATCAACCCGTTCCAGTCCGTCAGCACCTTGTCGTCTCGCGCCGGCCTTACCCGGCCCTCGCGTACGGCCAGCAGCCTTGCCTTGAGGGGCGCCAGTTCGGCCTGGGCGTGTGTGCTCTCGCTGCGTTGCGGGTCGGTCTGGTGGAGGATAGGTTCGCCTTCCCATCCGGCCGGCGCGGAAAGCGTCAGATATTTGAACAGCGCGCTGGAATCGTCTCCCAGCGCGGTGTCGATTCCGCTCCGCGTCCAGGTATAGAAGAGCCCCTCCTCGCCGTCGCTGTCCGCGTCCAGGCTGGAAGCAAAAGCCCCGCCTTCGGCGCGCATTTCTCGAAACAGCCAATCGACGGTCTCTTCGATTCGGATACGGAACAAATCATTGCCGGTCTGGGCGTAGGCCCAGCTGCAAAGCCGGAGAAGCTGGGCATTGTCGTAGAGCATCTTCTCGAAATGCGGGATAAGCCAGGCTGCATCGGTGGAATAGCGGCTGAGGCCACCGCCGATGTGGTCGTAGATGCCGCCGCCAAGCATTTTTTCGAGGCTGACGAGCACGCCATCGCGATGCGCGGGGTTCCCGTGCTTGAGCCAGGAAAGCCACAATGTCTGCATGAACGGGGCGTTGGGGAATTTCGGCGCGCCGCGAAACCCGCCGGCCTGCATGTCGATCATGCCGTAAACGCCTTCGGCAAGGGACGCCAGGGCGCTCGGATCGAGCGTGCCTTTTGGGTGCGTGCCGGCCAGCCGCGCCTCGACATGCCGGATGAGCCCGTCGGCGCTTTCTGCGAGATCAACCTTCTTTTCCTCCCATGCCTTGGCTACGGCCTCCAATATCTGCACGAAACCCGCCCGCCCGTAGCGCGGCTCCGGCGGAAAATAGGTCCCACCCCAGAAAGGCTTGCCTTGCGGCGTCAAAAACATGGTCAGCGGCCAACCGCCCTGCTCTCCCATCGCACTCAGAGCCGCCATATAGATCTGGTCGATGTCGGGCCGCTCCTCGCGATCGACCTTGATATTGATGAAATGCCGGTTCATGACAGCCGCGACCGCCTCGTTCTCGAAGCTTTCATGGGCCATCACATGGCACCAATGGCAGGCGGCATAGCCGATGGAAAGCAGGATTGGGCGATCCAGCGCCTGAGCTTCTGCGAGTGCGGCCGGCGACCACCCGCGCCAATGGACCGGATTGTGGCTATGCTGCCGAAGGTAGGGGCTGGTTTCGGCGGCGAGCAGGTTTTGCGGGGGCATGGGCACGGCGTGTTCAATCTGCGATAGGGCTTTTGTTACCAAGCGTAGAAGGGTTCGGTGAGGCCGGCAATGATATTCACGGATACGATTGTAGCGCTTTCCAGCGGACGGCTGCCGGCGGGTGTCGCGGTGGTCCGTATATCCGGCTCACAAAGCCGATTCGTAGCCGAAACGATTTCCGGCCCGATTCCTCCTCCACGCCAGGCGAGCTATCGGACCTTGAGGAACGGTGACGGTGGGGTGCTTGACCGTGGCCTTGTGCTCTTTTTCCCCGGACCGGGAAGCTTCACTGGCGAAGATAGTGCGGAATTTCACGTTCATGGAAGTCGTGCTGTCGTCGCGGCGCTGCTTGATTGCCTCGTTTCCTTTCCGGGGGTTCGCCATGCCGAACCCGGCGAGTTCACGCGGCGCGCATTTCTTAATGGCAAGCTGGACCTGACCGAGACTGAAGCGTTGGCCGACCTGCTCAACGCTGAAACGGAAGCACAGCGGCGTTTCGCCATGCTCAATGCTTCCGGCGCCCAAAGCGAACTCTATGGCGCATGGCGAAAGCGCCTGATTCATGCCCGCGCCATGGTGGAAGCCGATATCGACTTTGCCGATGAGGAAGATGTGCCGGGCTCGGTTGCGGATTCGGTGTGGAGGGACGTCGACGCGCTGCAGAGCGAGATGGAGACGCATATCGAAGGCTTCCATGCGGCGGAAATCATGCGTGACGGCTATGATGTAGTAATCGTTGGCGCACCGAACGCCGGCAAGTCCAGTCTTCTCAACGCATTGGCGCGCCGGGACGCGGCCATCGTTACGGAGGAAGCGGGCACGACGCGCGATCTGATCGAGGTAGCGCTGGATATAGGCGGGCTGCGTGTTCGGGTGACGGACACGGCAGGTATCCGCGCCGGTGCCGGTTCTGTCGAGGCCATCGGCATCGAGCGGGCACGTGAGCGGGCACATTCGGCCGATCTGGTCCTGGTCCTGCTGGACATTAACGCACCGGTACCGGTTGACCTGGATTTCGGAGGTATTGCGACGTTGAGGATCGGTACCAAATCTGATCTCGTAGCACGACCGGCAGCAGAGCAGTTTGATCTGGCTGTCTCGACAAGAGATGGGCAAGGTCTCGGTGAGCTTCTTGCGAAGATCGGTGCGCGCGCAGCAGAAGCGGTAGGAAGCGCCGGTGACGTCCTGCCGTCACGCGCGCGCCATGTCGAACTGCTTAGGGAGACGGTGTGCTATATGCAGGAAGCGGTTCATTCGACCGACCTCGCGCCGGAACTTCGTTGTGAATCGCTACGGCTTGCAGGCCATACACTGGGCCGGATCGTGGGTACGGTCGACGTTGAAGACCTGCTTGACGTCATATTTTCGCAGTTTTGCATCGGCAAATGATTCACGTGAGACATTGAGCAGGACCTGGCGTGACTCACGTGAAACAACCAGGGGTGAAATGCCGTGGTGGGTGTTTCACGTGAAACTTTTCCCGCCATCGTCTTGACACGGTGCCGTTCCCGATTACACCGCGATAAACCCCGGAGCCCGCCATGCGCGAAAACTACGATGTCATTGTTGTCGGTGGCGGCCACGCTGGATGCGAGGCCGCCAGCGCGGCTGCTCGAGCCGGCGCGCATACGGCGTTGGTTACGTTGCGCTTTGACACGATCGGCGTCATGTCCTGCAACCCGGCTATCGGTGGCCTCGGTAAGGGACATCTCGTGCGTGAGGTCGACGCGATGGACGGGTTGATGGCGCGGGTTGCCGACGCGGCCGGCATCCAGTTTCGTATGCTGAATCGGCGCAAGGGGCCGGCCGTTCGCGGCCCACGGGCGCAGGCGGACCGAAAACTGTATCGCCTGGCCATGCAGGCAGCGATACGCGAGCAATCCCGGCTTGAGGTTGTCGAGGGCGAAGTCCTCGATTTCGAGATCGTGGACGGCAGAATCGGGGCGGTCATTCTCAGTGATGGTCGCCGTCTTACGTGCGGCGCTGTTGTCTTGACCACCGGGACGTTCTTGCGGGGGCTGATTCATATTGGCGAGCGCAAGATCGTGGCTGGGCGCATGAACGAGCAGGCCTCACTCGGGCTGTCGGCGACCATGGCGCGGATAGGGTTTACGCTGGGCAGGCTCAAGACAGGGACGCCGCCTCGCCTCGACGGGCGAACGATCGATTGGGCATCTCTGGCAAGCCAGGCGGCAGACGAAGATCCAGTTCCCTTCTCACTCATGACGGATGCGATCCGGAACCCGCAGATCGATTGCGGAATTACCCGTACTACACCGGCGACCCATGACCTTGTCCGCGCAAATCTCGGGCGGTCGGCCATGTATTCCGGCTCGATCCAGGGTATCGGGCCACGGTATTGTCCTTCGATCGAAGACAAGATCGTCAAGTTCGGCGACCGGGATGGGCATCAGATATTCCTGGAACCGGAGGGGCTGGACGATCGCACCGTCTATCCGAACGGAATTTCCACGTCGCTGCCCGAAGACGTTCAGCTCGACCTGCTCAAGACCATCCCCGGTCTTGAACGGGCCGCCATGCTGCAACCGGGTTATGCCATCGAATACGATCATATCGACCCGCGCGAACTGGAACCGACGTTGGAGGCAAAGCGTGTGGGCGGACTGTTTCTCGCGGGCCAGATCAACGGGACGACGGGCTATGAAGAGGCCGCGGCCCAAGGGCTGGTCGCTGGCCTTAATGCGGCGCGGCTAGCAGCCGATGGCGCGCCTATCATGCTCAGCCGGACGGAGGCGTATATCGGGGTGATGATCGACGATCTGACCAGCCGCGGCATCGCCGAGCCTTACCGGATGTTCACGTCGCGCGCCGAGTTCAGGCTTTCGTTACGGGCCGACA
This sequence comes from Mesorhizobium sp. A556, assembly GCF_054489545.1. Taxonomy (NCBI): domain Bacteria; kingdom Pseudomonadati; phylum Pseudomonadota; class Alphaproteobacteria; order Hyphomicrobiales; family Phyllobacteriaceae; genus Mesorhizobium; species Mesorhizobium sp. A556. The sequence goes on along the minus strand of NZ_JBTMXA010000004.1, from coordinate 88,202 downwards.
ATGCAGACGAGCGTCTCACACCTATGGCTGAAGACCTGGGCATTGTTTCCAACGAGCGAAGCCAACGCTTCAAGCAAGGCCGGGAACGGTTGGATATGGCTCGTAAATTGGCGGTTTCCGTCAGCGTAACCCCAACCGAAGCCGGCAAGCATGGGCTCGAAGTCAACAGGGATGGGGTGCGCCGATCCGCCTATGATCTGTTGAATTATCCCGGAGTCGATGTCGCCTGGCTTGCTCGCCTTGATCCGGCCTTCGCGCAGATTGACAGCAAGACGGCGGAACATTTGGAGACTGAGGCGAAATATGCGGTTTACCTGGACCGGCAGAAGGCTGGTGTCGAACAGATCCGGTTCGAGGAAGGCCGTTTGATTCCTGCCGATTTCGATTTCGGCGGCATATCCGGCCTATCGAACGAGCTGAAGCAAAAGCTGATGGAACGCCTGCCGCGGTCTGTGGCGGATGCGCAGCGTATGGAGGGCATGACTCCGGCCGCGCTCGCCCTTGTCGTTGCGCATGTGGCCAACGCGGAAGCCTCGGCGCGCCGGGGTGCGGCATGAGCGCGCTTCATCGATCCGTTTCCGACATCGCAGGGCCGGTTTCACGTGAAACATTTGAACGGCTCCAAACGTTCGAGCAAATGTTCCAGAAATGGAACAGGAGCATCAATCTGGTGGCCGGATCTACGGCGGCGGACGTGTGGGAGCGCCATATCCTCGACAGTGCCCAGCTTCTTCGGCTGGCGCCGACGGCGAATCGCTGGGTCGATTTGGGCTCCGGCGGCGGGTTTCCGGGCTTGATCCTTGGCTTTCTGCTCGCCGAGCGGCAAGGGGCTGTTGTTCACCTGATTGAGAGCAATCGCAAGAAAGCGTCCTTCCTGCAGACGGTGACGGGCCAGTTCAATCTGCCGGCGCGTGTCCACGCACGGCGTATCGAGCACAGCTATCCTCTTGTTATCGAACCGCAAATCGTCACCGCTCGAGCGCTCGCGCCGCTGCCGTTACTGCTCGGCCTGGCTGCGCCATGGCTGACCGGTGGGGCAATTGCGCTCTTTCACAAAGGCCGGGATTACCGGAGCGAGGTGGAAGAAAGCACTCAACGCTGGTCTTTCGATCTGATAGAACATGCAAGCATGATCGACCCGCAAGGCGCCATTCTCGAAATTCGGAACCTGCGGTCGCTATGATGGGCAGTAGCCTCGCAATGGACGCAAATTCTTCGGCAAAAACATGATCGCACCCCGTATCATCACAGTTGCGAACCAGAAGGGCGGCGTCGGCAAGACCACGACTGCCATCAATCTGGCAACCGCGCTGGCCGCCATCGGCGAGCAGGTGTTGATTATCGACCTCGATCCGCAGGGAAACGCCAGCACCGGTCTCGGCATCGAACGCCGCGATCGCTCCGTATCGTCTTATGATGTGCTGACGGGTGCGCTGGGCATCGAGGAAGCGGCGATGCCGACGGCGGTACCCGGCCTGTCGATCGTGCCCTCGACGCTCGATTTGCTCGGGGTCGAGATGGAATTGTCGACGGCGCCGGATCGCGTCTTGCGCCTGCGCAACGCCATTCGCGCATCCTTCGAGCGCGCCGCTAATTTCACTTATGTGCTGATCGACTGCCCGCCGTCTCTCAATCTGCTGACGCTCAATTCGATGGCCGCCGCCGATTCCGTGCTGGTGCCGCTGCAGTGCGAATTCTTCGCGCTGGAGGGGCTGAGCCAGTTGCTGGAAACGGTCGAGCAGGTTCGGCGCACCATCAACCCCGATTTGACGATCCAGGGCATCGTGCTGACCATGTATGACGGCCGCAACAATCTTGCCAATCAGGTAGTGCAGGATGTGCGCACCCATATGGGTGACAAGGTCTATGAAACGGTGATCCCGCGCAATGTGCGGGTTTCCGAGGCCCCTTCCTATGGCAAGCCGGCAATCCTCTATGACCTCAAATGCACCGGCAGCCAGGCCTATCTGCAACTCGCTTCCGAAGTGATCCGGCGCGAGCGCAGGCTGCGCGCGGCATGAAATCCATTCGGCTACGAAACGATTCGAGCGGGACATGAACGAAGACCCTTCCAGAAAGCGACTCGGCCGCGGCTTGGCGGCATTGATCGGAGAAATCGACCGCCCGGCGGAGCCGGACAGGCAGTCGGCGCCGGCAGACGGGCGCGTGCCGATCGAGTTCCTGTCGCCAAACCCCAAAAACCCACGCCGCCAGTTCGGCGATGCCGATCTGACCGATCTGGCGCAATCCATCCGAGAGCATGGCGTTGTGCAGCCCGTGATAGCCCGGCCCTCGCCGACGCAGGCGGGCCGCTATGAGATCATTGCCGGCGAGCGCCGCTGGCGGGCGGCGCAGCGGGCCGGCCTGACTGACATTCCGGTAATTATCCGCGACGTCAACGATCGCACGGCGCTGGAACTGGCGATTATCGAGAACGTCCAGCGCACGGATCTCAACGCGGTGGAGGAGGCGCTGGGCTACCAGAACCTCATCGACGACCACGGTTACACGCAGGCCGACCTCGGGCAGGTTATCGGCAAGAGCCGCAGCCATGTCGCCAACACGCTACGGCTCCTGAAGCTGCCGGATGTCATCCGTGACATGGTGGTCGATGGTGCTCTGTCGGCCGGGCATGCGCGCACGCTGGTTACGGCCGAAGACCCGGCAGGCCTCGCCAGGCGGATCGTCGAGGGCGGGCTATCTGTGCGGCAGGCCGAGGCATTGGCGCAGCAACCAGCAGGTGCGCCATCGCAGAAGCGGCCAAGTGAACCGACGCATAAGGATGCCGATACGCTGGCGCTGGAGAAGCTTTTATCGGACGCCATCGGCATGAAAGTCGCGATAGCGCACAAGGATGGCGGTGGCGAGGTCCGCGTCACCTACCGTACGCTCGAACAACTGGACGATCTCTGCCGCCGGCTGAAGCAGGAACGATAGGGGCTGCCGTCGCATTTCGGGATGGGTGCGGTTGGGAGCACGTTTTGCCTGCCAATTTTTCATATATTTAGCCGACTAGTTATTTTGCCGCAAGCAGAAGACGGGCTTCGGTCCGTCCGATCAAAGCTGCGTCAGCGGCGTTGTAGCCGGGCACTTTCAACCGCAATGCCGAGCAGCGCCTGCCGAGCCAGCGCCGTGGCCAGGTTCTGGCGCTGGCGGGTCTGGAGCACGGCGTTCTGAAGTCGCGCCAGCGCGCGGGCCAGCGCATCCGCACTCCACCGCTCCACCGCTTTTTCCATCAGCTTGCGCCGGGCAAAGAAAATCGGTGGCTTCTGGGCCGCGACGGCGCCGGCGGCATTCTGCCGGCCGGTATCGACAGCGCCGCGCATAATCTGGATGGCCTGCATCTGGCGCATGGCCGCCGAAAGCACCAGAAAGGCCTGCCCGTTGCCGCTTTGGCAATGCTGGGTGAAGGCCGAGTCGAAATCGCTTATCCTGCCCTCGAGCAGCGCGTCGACGGCATCGTCAAAGGACTGGCCGGAAATGTCCCCGGTCATCGCCCTGACATCGCCCAGCGTAATTTCACGCGCCCCGTGGGCATAGAGCAGAAGCTTTTCAATCTCTCCGCGCGAGGCGAGGCGGTCGCCGCCGAGATTGCGGCGCAGCGCCTGGCGCGCCTCCATGGTTATCGTCATGCCGGCCTTGCCCAGCTCGTCGTCGATAACCGCATCGATGTCCCTGTCCTCGTCGGCGTAGCACGGTAGCGCCATGGCACTTGCCGCTCCTTCGACCACGGCCCGCAACCCGACGCCCTTCTTCAGCTCGCCCGCCTCGATCAGAATGACGGCGTCACGCGGCGGCTCGGCCACCAGCAGCTTGATATCGTCGGCGAGGCGCTTGTGGGCACCCGCATTGCGCAACCAGAGCAGTCGGCGATCCGAAAACATCGACACGGTGCGCGCCTCGTCCAGCAAGCGGCCTTCGTCGCGGTCGATTTCGCCGGCGTCGAGCCGCACGACGGAAAACGGATCGTCGAGCGGCAGGCCGGTCTTGCCGGCAAAGATGCGGGCACGCTCCGCCACCAGCCCGCGATCTGGACCGTAGAGCAACACGATGGAGATGCGCGGGTCCGGGCGCGCCAGCCAGGAATCGACTTCGTACGCTTTCTTCTGTGCCATTTTTTCTCCCTATCACGCTCTGCAGAAAGCGTGAACGGGTTTGCCATGCCGGCGAGCGCGCGCTTGCGCAGCAATCGATCCGCAACGGAGCGTCCGGCATGCCGTTTGTTGCGGGCGGACTGCTACGAAAAACCGGAAATTGCGTGCCGTTACTGCCACAATGGCCCGCGACGGGAGGCAGTACACATAACAGGCACTGACTCCGCTTTGTGCTGGCCTTGCAGCCCGAATATGCAACAATCTGTCTGGTGATAACGGAGTGACAGCCATGGCCGACGCTGGAATTCTGCATTTCCATGTTCCCGAGCCGGAGGTCAGGCCGGGCGGTACGCCGGATTTTTCCAACGTGCCGATCCCCAAAGCCGGATCGGTGCCGCGTCCGGAGATCGATGTCGATCCGCGCGATATCCGCGACCTCGCCTTTTCCATCATCCGCGTGCTCAATCGTTCCGGCGAAGCGGTCGGGCCGTGGGCTGGGCTGCTCACCGACGATGAATTGCTCGAAGGCCTGCGCAACATGATGACGTTGCGGACCTTCGATACGCGCATGCAAATGGCGCAGCGCCAGGGCAAGACCTCGTTTTACATGCAGCATCTGGGCGAGGAGGCGGTCAGCACGGCGTTTCGCAAGGCGCTCTCGCCCGGCGACATGAATTTCCCGACCTACCGGCAGGCCGGCCTGCTCCTCGCCGACGGCTATCCGATGGTCACGATGATGAACCAGATCTACTCCAACGAGAAGGATCCGTTGAAGGGCCGCCAGCTTCCGATCATGTATTCGTCGAAGGAGCACGGTTTCTTTTCGATTTCCGGCAATCTGGCGACCCAATATATACAGGCGGTCGGTTGGGCGATGGCCTCGGCAATCAGCGGCGACACGAAGATAGCGGCAGGCTGGATCGGCGACGGCTCCACCGCGGAGTCTGACTTCCATTCGGCACTCGTGTTCGCGTCCACCTACAAGGCGCCGGTGATCTTGAACGTCGTCAATAACCAGTGGGCGATCTCCACCTTCCAGGGCATCGCGCGTGGCGGGGCCGGCACGTTTGCGGCGCGGGGGCTCGGCTTCGGCATTCCCGCCTTGCGCGTCGACGGCAATGACTATCTCGCGGTTCACGCAGTCGCCAAATGGGCCGCTGAGCGGGCGCGCCGCAATTTCGGCCCGACGCTGATCGAATATGTCACCTACCGTGCCGGCGCGCATTCCAGTTCCGACGACCCGTCCGCCTATCGGCCGAAGACTGAATCCGACGCCTGGCCGCTTGGCGATCCGATCATGCGCCTGAAAAACCATCTGCTTCTGCGCGGTGTCTGGTCCGATGAGCGTCATGCCCAAGCCGAGGCGGAAATTCTCGATACGGTGATCGCCGCGCAAAAGGAAGCCGAGAACCACGGCACGCTGCACTCGGGCGGCAAGCCGTCGACGCGCGACATGTTCGAGGGGCTTTATGCCGAGATGCCGCCGCATCTGCGACGCCAGCGCCAGCAGGCGGGGGTCTGACCATGCCGCGCAAGACCATGATCGAGGCCATCCGCGACGCCATGGACGTGACCATGGAGCGCGACGAGAAAGTCGTTGTGTTCGGCGAAGATGTCGGCTTTTTCGGCGGCGTCTTCCGCTGTACGCAGGGGCTGCAGGCGAAATACGGCAAGAGCCGCTGTTTCGATGCGCCGATCAACGAATCCGGTATCGTCGGCGCTGCCATCGGCATGGCGGCCTACGGGCTGCGCCCTTGCGTGGAAATCCAGTTTGCCGACTACATGTTTCCTGCCTACGACCAGCTTAGCCAGGAAGCGGCTCGGCTGCGCTATCGCTCGAACGGCGATTTCACCTGCCCGATCGTGGTGCGGATGCCGACCGGCGGCGGCATTTTCGGCGGCCAGACCCACAGCCAGAGCCCGGAAGCTTTGTTTACGCACGTCTCCGGTCTGAAAACGGTGGTGCCGTCCAATCCGCATGACGCCAAGGGCATGCTGATCGCGGCGATCGAAGACCCGGATCCGGTCATCTTCCTGGAACCTAAACGGCTCTATAATGGGCCCTTTGACGGACATCATGAGCGCCCGGTAACGGCTTGGTCCAAGCATGAGTTGGGCGAGGTGCCGGACGGGCATTACACCGTACCGCTCGGCAAGGCCGCGATCCGCCGGGCCGGCTCCGCCGTTACCGTGCTGGCCTATGGAACCATGGTCTACGTGGCGCAGGCGGCGGCCGAGGAAACCGGCATCGACGCCGAGATCATCGACCTGCGCACGCTGCTGCCGCTCGATCTCGATGCAATCGTGACGTCGGTGAAAAAGACCGGGCGCTGCGTGGTCGTGCATGAAGCGACATTGACCTCCGGCTTTGGCGCGGAACTGTGCGCGCTGGTGCAGGAGCATTGTTTCTACCATCTGGAAGCGCCTGTCGTGCGGGTTGCCGGCTGGGATACGCCCTATCCGCATGCGCAGGAGTGGGACTATTTTCCGGGGCCGGCCCGCGTTGGCCGAGCGCTTGTCGAGACGATGGAGGCTTAGATGGGCGAACATGTCATCAAGCTGCCGGACGTGGGTGAAGGCGTCGCCGAGGCCGAACTGGTCGAATGGCATGTCAAGATAGGCGACCTGGTGCGCGAGGATGCGTTGCTGGCCGCCGTGATGACCGATAAGGCGACCGTCGAGATTCCTTCCCCGGTCGAAGGCGAGATTCTCTGGCTTGGCGCCGAGATCGGCGACACGGTCGCGGTCGGCTCGCCCATCGTTCGGCTGAAGGTGGCAGGCGAGGGGAATGTCGCGGCGGGTGCGGCAAGTGCAATTCCGGTCGCGCAGGACACCCCCATCCCTGCTGGGGCGAGCCACGGGTCTCGCCCATCCTTCGGACCCCCACAAGGGGGAGGGGAATACGTCACCCCCTCAGACAATCCGGCTGCGACTCCATTTGACATTGCTTCGACAACAAAGCGACCGGCCGCAACAGAATCCCCCTCCTCCTTGTGGGGAGGGGTTAGGGGTGGGGGTAATGGCGATCCCGCCGCGAAATCCGTGGGAAGCTCTCTCCCCTCAGGCGCACCTCGCCCCGAAGGCGAAAAACCGCTTGCGTCGCCCGCCGTGCGGCTGCGTGCCAAGGAAGCCGGCATCGATCTTCGTCAAGTTCCGGGCGGCGGCCCGGCCGGCCGCATAAGCCACGAGGACATCGAGGCTTTTCTGGCGCGCGGACCTCAAGCCTCCAAACCCTCGGGGCTCATGCGCAACGATGCCGTCGAAGAGATAAAGATCGTCGGCCTGCGAAGAAAAATTGCGGAAAAAATGGCGCTGTCGGCGTCGCGCATTCCGCACATCACTTATGTCGAGGAGGTCGATGTCACGGCGCTCGAGGAATTGCGCGCAGTGCTCAACAAGGAGAAGCGCGCGGACCGGGTGAAGCTGACGCTGCTGCCCTTCCTGATGCGGGCGATGGTCAGGGCGATTGCCGAGCAGCCGCAGGTCAATGCGCTGTTCGACGACGAGGCCGGCATCGTGCGCCAATATGGCGGCGTGCATATCGGCATTGCCGCGCAAACGCCGTCCGGCCTGATGGTGCCGGTGGTGCGCCATGCCGAAGTGCGCGACATTTTCGATTGCGGGGCCGAAGTTTCCCGGCTTGCCGAGGCCGCGAAATCGGGCACGGCGACGCGCGAGGAACTTTCCGGCTCGACTATCACCATTACTTCGCTTGGCGCGATGGGCGGCGTGGTGACGACGCCGGTCATCAACCACCCGGAAGTGGCGATCATCGGCGTCAACAAGATGATGGTTCGCCCGGTGTGGGACGGCACGCAGTTCATCCCGCGCAAGATGATGAACCTGTCGTCCAGCTTCGATCACCGGATCATCGACGGCTGGGACGCGGCGGTGTTCATCCAGCGCATCAAGGCGCTGATGGAAACGCCGGCGCTGATTTTCGTGGAGGGGTGAGGATGTTGTTTAACCCTATCTACGGTCGCACTCCGTCGCGCCCCTCTCTGCCCTGCCGGGCATCTCCCCCGCATGGGGGGAGATCACGCGCTTCGGTGTACCTGCTCGACATTGCAGAATTGGCGACAAGATTGCGGCCATCTGATCTCCCCCCTCGAGTGGGAGATGGCCGGCAGGCCAGAGGGGGGCAACGTAGAGCGCCTCGTGCTCCAGGGAGTGACGCACGATGAAAGACATCTCCTGCAAACTGCTCGTCATCGGCGCCGGCCCCGGAGGCTATGTCTGTGCCATTCGTGCCGGCCAGCTTGGTATCAATACGGTGATCGTCGAGGCGGGCAAGCCGGGCGGCACCTGCCTCAATGTCGGCTGCATCCCTTCAAAGGCCTTGATCCATGCGGCGGAAGAGTTCGACAAGGTTTCGCATCTGGCGTCGGGAAACAGCCCGCTTGGGATTTCGACAAGCGCGCCGACACTCGATCTGGCCAAAACCATCGCCTGGAAAGATTCTATCGTTAGTCGGCTTAACGGCGGCGTTGCAAGCCTGCTCAAAAAGGCTGGAGTCAAGACGGTTCCGGGCCGCGCAAGGTTTCGCGACGGCAAGACGGTCGAGGTCGAGACCGAGACCGGCATGCAGATAATTCGCGCGGAGACGGTGGTGATCGCCACCGGGTCGGCCCCGGTCGAATTGCCGTTTTTGCCATTCGGCGGGCCGGTTATCTCATCCACGGACGCTTTGGCCTTGACGGAAGTACCCAAAAGGCTGGCCGTGGTTGGCGGCGGTTATATCGGGCTTGAACTCGGCACCGCCTTGGCCAAACTCGGCTCCAAGGTGACGGTGGTCGAAGCTTTGCCGCGCATTCTCGCGCAATACGACGCCGAACTGACGCGGCCGGTGACAAAGCGGCTTGCAGAACTCGGCATCAAGGTTTTGACCGGCACCAAGGCGAAAGGACTTTCGGCCAAGGGCGATACGCTGCTGGTCGAGGGGGCGGACGGCACGGACCAAAAGATCGGGGCGGACAAGGTGCTCGTCACGGTCGGGCGCAGGCCGGTAACGGACAGTTTCGGCCTCGAGGAAATCGACCTAGCGATGAACGGAAAATTCATCCGCATCGACGACCAGTGCCGCAGCTCGATGCGCGGCGTCTTTGCCATTGGCGATGTCACCGGGGAGCCGATGCTGGCGCACCGGGCCATGGCGCAGGGCGAAATGGTGGCGGAGATCGTCGCCGGCCACAAGCGAAGCTGGGACAAGCGGGCGATTCCCGCCGTTTGCTTCACCGACCCGGAACTCGTCACCGCCGGCCTGTCGCCGGAAGAAGCAAAAAAGCTGGGGCTGGAGGTCAAGGTTGGAAACTTTCCGTTCGCCGCCAATGGCCGCGCCATGACCAGACAGGGCGAGGACGGGTTCGTGCGCGTCGTGGCGCGGGCCGACAACCATCTGGTGCTGGGCATCCAGGCGGTCGGGCAGGGTGTTTCGGAATTGTCGGCCGCCTTCGGCTTGGCGCTGGAAATGGGCGCGCGGCTGGAAGACATCGCCGGAACGATCCACGCGCACCCGACGCAGGGCGAAGGCTTTCAGGAAGCGGCGCTAAAGGCGCTGGGGCATGCGCTGCATATTTGAGGAGCCGATCTCCCGCAGAGATAACGGTGCTGAACACTGTCTCGGCGTCATCCCCGGCGATCGGAGCATAGCTCCGTGAGACCCGGGACCCATGCCGTGACGACAGCCGGGTCAGACGCGAACGTGTCAGCAGCCAACCGCCATCGTCACGGTATGGATCCCGGATAGCCACGCCGTCGCTGACGCTCTGACGCTGGTTTCCGGAATGACGAGGTGGGATGGTTATGCCGCTAGTCGGCGACGGCGCGGTTTTTGACCGCGCCGATGCGTGTCGAGAAAAAATCAGCTGGCCAGCCGTGTCACCGCTTCGTGCTGGGCGTAGGCCTGCCCGAACCGGTTGGCGAGGAAGGCGTCGAGCGAAATGTCTTCCTGGCGCACGAAGCCGGTTGCCGGTAGGCTGCCGTCGGCCAGCATGTCGAGCACGGCGCAGATGCCGGAGGCCGTGGTGATCTGGATGGCGCTGCGGACGGTCTTGCCAGCGCGCTGGCTATAGACCTTGTTGGCGTAGGTTTCCTGCATGAGCCGGCCTTGTCTGCGGCCCGAAACGGTGACGAAGACGATGACCACGTCCTGCGTCGTTGCCGGCAAGGCATTTTCAAAGATGTCCTTGATCAGCTCGCGGCGGTGGCGCAGGCCGAGATCGTTCAAGAGCGCCTTCATGATCGCCGCGTGGCCGGGATAGCGGATGGTGCGGTAGTTCAGCGTGCGCACCTTGCCTTTCAGCGTCTCGGCCAGCGTGCCGAGGCCGCCTGAGGTGTTGAACGCCTCATAGGTGACGCCGTCGAGCGAGAATTCCTCACGCTCTTCCAGCGGCGGCACTTCGACCAGTTCGCCCTCGACGATGGCCTCGCAGGGCTCGCAATATTCGTTGATGACGCCGTCCGTGCTCCAGGTCAGATTGTAGTTCAGCGCGTTCGACGGATATTGCGGTAGCGCGCCGACGCGCATGCGCACGCTTTCCAACGTGTCGAAGCGGCTGGCGAGATCGTTGGCGACTATGGAGATGAAGCCTGGCGCCAGCCCGCACTGCGGAATGAACGCGGTCTTGGCGTCACGCGCCAGTTCCTTGACGCGGCGCGTCGAGGCGACGTCCTCGGTCAGGTCGAGATAGTGCACGCCGGCATTTGCGGCCGCTTCGGCGATGCGCGTGGTCAGGTGATAGGGGGCGGCGCTCATGACGGCGAACTTGCCAGCCAGCGCTTTTTCGAGCGCGCCTTCGGCGGCGATATCCAATTCCAGCGTCGTCACGCCCTTGGGCAGGTCGAGCGCCTCGAGCTGGGCGGCGGCGCGATCGACGATGGTGACGGCGTAGTCGCCCGTTTCCGCCAGCATTGCGGCGATGGTGGAGCCGATCTTGCCTGCTCCGACGATGACGATTTCCTTCATGGTGCCCTCCGAATGGTGCGTTTCGCCCATCGTTGCAGCTTGCCAGACGAATGGAAGCGTGCGATCCGTCGATATAACGCCCTGTTTTAGACATTACGCCGATAAGGATCGTCATAATGCTGACAAATGCCGAACAAGCCCTGCTCGCGCTGTTGCGCGAAAACGCGCGCGCCTCGACGGCCGAACTGGCGCGCCGGCTTGGCGTGTCGCGCACCACCGTGCAAAGCCGCATCGAGCGGCTGGAGGCGCGCGGCGTCATTGCCGGCTACGGCGTGCGGCTGTCGCGCGACTACGAGCAGGGCCTGGTGCGGGCGCATGTGCTTTTGACGGTGACGCCAAAGCTCGCCGACCGGGTGGTTGCGGGCTTGCGGGCGTTGCCGTCGGTCGAGACGCTGCACTCGGTGAGCGGCAATTTCGACATGATCGTCATCGTGGAGTCGCCGTCGATCGGCGATCTCGATGCGTTGATCGACCGCATCGGCGCGATGGAGGGAGTGGAACGCACGCTCTCCTCGATCATTCTCTCGACACGAATCGACCGCTAGCGGCGTGGCGATTCCGGGCGATGCAAATGTCTGTATCAAACCGGGCAAAGCGCCAGCTGTTCAAACGGGAGCAAGACATCATGATCGTTGAGCGGGTCGGAATCATCGGTGGAGCCGGGTGGCTGGGTTCAGCCATTGCTCAATCGCTCGTCGCGTCAGGGACCGTCGACCCGGCAAAACTCACTTGCTCATACCGGTCAACCAGGCCAGCCCGGCCGAGCGACTGGCGCTGGACACGGGACAATGTCGAACTTGTCGCCGGGTCCGACATCATCATCGTTTCGGTCCAGCCGGGCGACTGGCCCTCGCTTTCCTTCCGGGCCCCCGAAAAGCTGGTGATTTCAGTCATGGCCGGTATCAGGATGGCAAGCCTGCGCCAGCGCACCGGCGCAACGCGCCTGGCCCGCGCGCTGCCGAACGCTGCCGCGACGGTCCGGGCCTCCTATACGCCGATCTTCATGCACTCCGACATGGCCGACGATAGCGCAACGGTCTGTTCTCTCTTTGAAGCCTGCGGCAGCGTCGATCTCGTAACCGACGAAGGCCTGATCGACTATTTCACGGGAATGACGGGTTCCGGGCCGGCCTTTCCCGCGCTGCTCGCCGAGGCCATGATTGCCGACGCGCTCGATCGGGGGATCCCTTCCGAGGTGGCGCGCCGGGCAGCCGTCCAGACATTGATCGGGGCCGCACGTATCTTTGAGACGCAGGACGCCACGCCGGCAGAAACCGTCAAGGCCTTCGTTGACTATGGTGGCACGACGGCTGCCGCGATCTCGAAGATGCGAGAACTGGGCTTCGGCCCCGCCGTGCGGGCCGGGCTCGAAGCCGCTTACCTGAAAGCCCGGTCTCTCTCACGCGACTAAAGCACGTCGCGATCTTTCAGATTCGCTTGCCGAGCTTTAGATCTCTGTTTTCTCGCATGTCTCCCGAAACCGATTCCATTTTTCGGTGCGGTGCTCAGTCCCGCTTGGTCAGGACGCCGTAGAGGATGTTTTTGTTCTCTCCGAAAAACACCTTGGCATCGACGGCGTTGCGGTCGACGCTGGCGTTGACGATGTCCCACATCTCGGTTTCGGAGCGCAGCAGCAACTCCCAGTTCATGAAGGTTTCCATATAGCCGTCGACGCCGATATCCTGGGCGAAATTAGCGAAGAGGAAGACCCCGTTCGGCTTCAGCATCCGCATGCAGCACTGGGTAAGTTTTACCGCCACCTTGTGGGAAAGATAGTCGTAGAGGCCCGCCGCGTAGACGAAGTCGAACCGGCTTAGCCCGTAGGCGTCGGTCAGCAGGCCTCGTACCGAACCGTCGATCGCCTCGACCGCCGTTCCGCGAAAGTCCCGGATGATGGAACCGACGCTCTGCGGATCCTGGTCGAGTGCTACCCAGCGCCGGATATTTCCCTGGTGCAAGGCCTCCGACCGGTCGGCCTCCCGAAGATGCCCGGCGGCAATGGTCAGGATTTCCGTTTCCTTGCCACGTGCGGCGGCGATCTCGTCGACATGCCGGGTCAGGATATCGCGCCGTTCCCGCACGGCGACCGATGACGAGACATCCTTCGTGTAGCCGTAGAGGGCCTGGCCGAGCGCGGAGGCGTTCGCGATCTCGGCTGCGACGCTCGCATGCCCGTAGATGAAGTCGAGCAATTGCGCGTCGCCGGAATAGCCCCTGGGCTTCTCGAACGACCACCGCGTAAACGGGTCCTGGAGAAAGAAATCGGATACCGGATGGTCCTGCGCGACCGGTATCAGTTCGCGCCAGGTTTCCGGGTCAATCCTGGCGCGTATCTTGTGGAGTTCCGCAGCGGTCCGCTCGACGATGGCTGCGGGTTCTTTTCCCTGTTCGAACTGCTGCTTCGCGATACCGAGAACAAGTGCAAGCTGATCTCTTGCCCCCGTAAACAGGTTGGGGCTGGAACCGGTTCTCGCGGAAACCGCCTCGGCGGCGATCGCTTCGGGCGTGATAAGACTTTCACCGTCGAGGACGAGTTCGTTCATGTGGTCAGTCCCAAATCATTAGCATTTTAACTAATTTATCGGGAGACGAGAGACTTGACCAGCCGCTTCGTAAATCTATGACGGCTCCGGATTTGGCTTGTGCCAATGGGCCGCCGTCAGTTTATCAAAAATTGACGGAATATCGCGTAACATTCCGTAAGAGGCAGCCGTTACTATCAGCCTGCGGGATTAGGCGATTGCAATGACGGAGCAGTACAGCGATTTCCACAAAGATGCGCAAAAATTCCTCGCTCCGCCGGGCGTAACGGAACGAACCGGCCGATGACCCAAGGATTGACTGCCCTGGTGGACAGAGGTCTTCGCAAGCAGCTGGAGCTGAGCGAAGAGGAGCTTCGTGCGCTCTACCGGCAGGAAGGCGATACTGTTCGAAGAACCGACGCCAGGAAGGGACTGTGGCTCGCGGTCGCGGTCTATCTGCTGTTTGCGGGAACCGATATCCTGCTCATCCCGGACGTCGCCGTCGTCACTGTCGCGGCACGCCTTGTCGTCGCTGTGCTTGTTCTGGCCGCCATCGAAATGCAGGTTCGTGCAGCCGTCCATACGGAATGGCTCGACATAACCTGCGCTGCCGCGATCATTTCAGGCTATGTCGGCTGGCTGATTCCGGCTTTGGCCACGGCGTACACGCAAAACCTATCCTATTACATGATTTTCGGTGCCATCTTCATGATGGGCGCCAATTTGTTTTTCAGCTTTCGCTTCGCCATTTCCATCATATCGTCCAGCACCATCTTCGTCATATTCTTTGTCGCGCTTTCCTTTTTCTCTTCGAGCGTGCCGTACACGGTCACGCTTGGAACCTTTTATCTTTCCTGTTTCATGTTCACGTCCTTCGTGAACTGGAAGCTGAACAAGGAGCGCTACAAGGTGTTCCTGAACGCGCTGGAGGCCAAGGCCCAGCACAGGGAGGCGACGGAGCGCGGGAAGGCGCTGCTGCGGCTGTCGCGAACGGACCCGCTGACCAACCTTCAAAACCGCCGGGCGGTCGATGAAAAGCTGCAGGAATACTGGAGCAACTGGCAGCATGACGGCAAAAGCTTCGTCGCGGTCCTCATCGACGTCGATTTTTTCAAGCGGTTCAACGATTATTACGGGCATCAGGAAGGTGACCGCTGCCTCGTCGTCGTCGCGAATGCGCTTAGCGCCACGATAGCCAGATATGACGGCTCCATCGGCCGCTACGGCGGCGAAGAGTTCATCGTTTTGGCCCATCTGCGGAAAAAGAAAGAGGTCGTCGCACTGGTGGAGGAGATCCGACGGGCGGTAGAGGAACTGACTGTCACGCATGAGCACCGGCGCGACGGCACCGCCATCGTCACGGTAAGCGTCGGCGCGTCCCTGACCCGGCAGGGCGCGGCCGGGAAACTGGAGAAGATCATTCACGAGGCCGACCGCGCGCTCTATCTGGCCAAGGCAAGCGGCAGAAACTGTGCCCGGCTGTTCGATCCTGACGATCCTGAAAGCAGCGATGAAAGCGAAAACATCGCCGCCTTGCTCAAGATCGCGGTCGACCAGCGCCTTGTTTCCCTCGTCTACCAACCGATCCTGGACGTCGCCTCGGGGCGCGTGGAGGCGGCGGAAGCCCTAATGCGCCTGACGACCTTCGACGGGACGGTGGTTCCGCCGAGCCAATTCATTCCCGTGGCCGAGCGGACCGGCGCTATCCTGGAACTGGGCCGCTGGGCGCTTAGAACGGCGTGCCGGGAACTGCTGGCGGACAACGACATCGGCGTCGTCAGCGTCAATGTTTCGCCGATCCAGCTGGCCTCGGCGGGGTTCGCGTCTTCCGTCGCCGCAATCCTCGGCGAAACGGGCGCGTCCGGGAACAGGCTGGCCTTCGAGATCACCGAAGGCATCGAGATGGACATGCGCTCGAACGTCCTTCGCTGCATCGGCGACCTGAAGCTGCTGGGCATCCGGATATGGCTGGATGACTTCGGCACGGGTTTCGCCGGCCTGTCATGGCTTCGCCTGATCGATTTCGACGTGGTGAAGATCGACCGGTCGTTTATCAACGGCAGCAGCGACGCGAAAGGTCGCACGATGCTTCAGGATATTGTCGGCCTGGTCCGCAATCGCGGCCCTCGAATCCTGGCTGAAGGCGTCGAGCGCGAGGATCAGATGGCCCTGATCCGGGAACTGGGCATCGACCAGGCGCAAGGCTACCATATCGGCTGGCCGACCCCGGCGGAGAATTTCCGGATACAGTTGGGCAATCGCCATCCGCCGAAATCCGCCCTGCAATCGGCCTGACGACTGCTCCTGAAGCACCGAAAGATGGGCGGCGGGACACGCTGGAGCGCCCGTAATCGTGGTAAACTCCCGAGTCACCCTGTTAGACAAAGTGCGGGCGGCGAACGTCCCTGCCCTTTATCCGCCTTGTTCGGATCGAATCGTGTTTTCGTGCGTTACTGATGCCATTGAGGGCTGGGACAACATTTTCGGAGAGATACGATGAAAAAGATTCTGGTGATGGTGGCGTTGTTGCTGCCGATTGCTGCCTGTTCCCAGACGGAACGGGGAGCCGCGATTGGTGGCCTCGGCGGAGCGGCCATCGGCAGCGCCGTAGCCGGCGATCCGGTTGAGGGCGCGATCATCGGCGGCGCCATCGGTGCTGTCGGCGGCGCCCTGATCGGCAACGCCAGCGAGCGCGGCCAATGTCGCTACCGCGACCGTCGCGGCCGCGTCTATGTGGATCGCTGCCCGTCCGGTGATCGCTACGAGAGCCGGGATTATGACCGCCGCGATTACAGGCGCCGGCACTACAACAACGGCTATTGATCGCATCGGTCATGGACCATGACGATCCGAAACGCGTAGCCCGCGTTTCGGCCTGACAAAAAAAGCTGCGCGAACCGGATGGCTCGCGCAGCTTTTATTTTTTGCGATGGAAGAAGGCTTACTCGGCGCTGGCTTCCGCTGGGGCTTCCGCCGGAGCGGCCGTTGCAGCGGCAACGGCTGCAGCGGCGTCTTCCTGCGCCTTCTGCAACAGGGCGGCGCGTTCCTGCGCCTTCTTGCCCGGCTCGCCCTTGGTCGGGTTGGAGCGGACTTCGCGCTTGACGATACCGGCTTCGTCGAGGAAGCGCATCACGCGGTCGGTCGGCTGCGCGCCGTGCGAGAGCCAATGCTTGACGCGGTCGGCGTCAACCTTGACGCGGTCGCCGTCCTTGGGCAGCAGCGGGTTCCATGAGCCGATCTGCTCGATGAAACGGCCGTCGCGCGGGCTGCGCGCATCGGCGATGACGACGTGGTAGTAAGGGCGCTTCTTCGAACCCGCACGGGCCAGCCTGATTTTCAGTGACATTCTTTTTCTCCTAAAGCTCTGTTTGTTGGATGACGGCTGGTTGTCAGCCGGTTTCGGACACGCCGTTTGAGGCGGCATTTTTATCACCACCGCTGTTCGAAGCGGCGATCTGCTCGTGGTGGCGGATGACTTCGCGCACGACGAAATTGAGGAATTTTTCCGCAAAATCCGGGTCGAGATGCGCGTCGTCAGCCAGCCGGCGCAGACGGGCGATCTGATCGGCCTCGCGGCTCGGATCGGCGGGCGGCAAGCCATGCGTCGCTTTGAGAACGCCGACCGCCTGGGTGCAGCGAAAGCGCTCGGCCAGCATGTGGATGAGGGCTGCGTCGATATTGTCGATGGAAGCGCGGTAATCCGCGAGGATTTTCCGTGCTTCCGCGATGGCTTTTTCTTCGTTCACAGCACCCTCACTTCTTCTTGCCCGATCCCGGGAATCCGCCGCCCAAGCCGGGAAGCCTCATGCCGCCGGGAAGGCCCGGCAAGCCGCCGGCGCCCATGCCGGGCAGGCCCTTGGGTAGTCCGCCGCCGAGGCCTGCCGCTTCGGCCTGCTTCTGCAGCGCCTCAAGCTGCTTCGGGTCCATCTTCGACAGGTCCGGCATGCCGCCGCCGGGCATCCCGCCCATACCCCCGCCAAGGCCCATCTTGGAGGCCAGCCCGCCCATCATGGACCGCATCATGCCGCCGCCTTTGCCCTTGCCGCCCATGGCCTTCATCATGTCGGCCATGCCGCGATGCATTTTCAAAAGCTTGTTGATCTCGGCCGCATTCGTGCCGGAGCCGGCGGCGATGCGCTTCTTGCGGCTGTGCTTGAGAAGGTCGGGATTAGCGCGCTCGGCCCTGGTCATCGACGAGATGATGGCGATCTGACGGCCGAACATCTTGTCGTCCAGACCGGCAGCGGCCATCTGGTCCTTCATCTTGCCCATGCCGGGCATCATGCCCATGATGCCGCCCATGCCGCCCATCTTCGACATCTGCTGCAATTGCCCGGCAAGGTCGTTGAGGTCGAACTTGCCCGACTGCATCTTTTTCGCCATCGCGGCCGCTTGTTCGGCGTCGATGTTTTCGGCGGCTTTTTCCACGAGCGAAACGATGTCGCCCATGCCAAGGATGCGGTCAGCGATGCGCTTGGGATAAAACTCCTCCAGCGCGTCCATCTTTTCGCCGGTACCGATCAGCTTGATCGGCTTGCCGGTGACGGCGCGCATCGACAGGGCGGCACCGCCGCGGCCGTCGCCGTCCATGCGGGTCAGCACCAGGCCGGTAATGCCGACGCGTTCGTCAAAGCTTTTCGCCAGATTGACGGCGTCCTGACCAGTCAGCGAATCCGCGACCAGCAGGATTTCGTGCGGGGCCGCCATCTTCTTGATGTCGGCCATTTCGAGCATCAGTGGCTCGTCGATATGGGTGCGGCCGGCAGTGTCGAGAATGACGACGTCGTGGCCGCCGAGCCTGGCCGCCTGCACGGCACGCTTTGCGATATCGACCGGTGTCTGGCCGGCGACGATCGGCAGCGTCGCGACGTTCACCTGCTCGCCCAACTGACGCAACTGCTCCTGCGCGGCCGGACGGCGCGTATCGAGCGAGGCCATCAGAACCTTCTTGTTCTGGCGCTCGGTCAGGCGCTTGGCGATCTTGGCGCTGGTGGTGGTCTTGCCGGAGCCCTGCAGGCCGACCATCATGATGACGACCGGGGCGGGCGCGTTGAGATCGATCGGGACGCCTTCGTCGCCGAGCATGGCGATCAGCTCGTCATGGACGATCTTGACGACCATCTGGCCGGGCTTGATCGACTTGACGACGGCCGCGCCCACGGCCTTTTCGCGCACCTTGTCGGTGAACGAGCGCACCACTTCCAGCGCAACGTCGGCTTCCAGCAGCGCGCGGCGCACCTCGCGCAGGGCCGCCGTGACGTCGGCTTCCGACAGCGCGCCACGGCCGGTCAGGCCGTCCAGGATGGAACCAAGGCGTTCCTGGAGGGACTCAAACATCGACTATGCCGCAGCGCTTGAACGCCTCGGTTCCCTTTTGATCCCTGTCGGCCCGTCGGGCCTCCACGCCTCTTGAGCGCTCTTGCAGGCTCTCGAACATGCTTTTTCCTTTTCCCAGGCACCCGGATGATGCCGGAGAGGTAATGCGTCCGCGCCAGGCTTCCAAGTAAACCCTTGGGCAAAAAACCCAAAGCCAAAAGCACCCGGGGGCGCACAGCGCTGCCGGGTGTTGGCCTCCAGGATCGATTTACGGCCTAGCCTCGAAAGGTTTTGGCGTCCCGGTCGGCTTGCTCGGAGAAAAACTCGTCGCGGAATTCGCGCGGTGTAAACAGGAAAAACGCCGAAGAGTCAAGAAAGACGAGCGACGGGGTTCGACAGCGCCCTATATCGTAGCAGACGGAAAGCAGTCAGGGAGGCATGGCGATGGCGGACACCAGCAAAAAGATCCAGCCTTCGCCGCTGCCCGAAAACCATTCGGAGACCGTTACCGCCGCCGTCCATTATTACCGCGCCGAACTGGCGCGCATGGCCGGCTGGCGCGACCGCATCGACCGCACCACCAATTGGGCGATCACCGTGGTCGCGGCCCTTTTGTCGGTTTCGCTGTCGACGGCGTCGGCCCATCACGGCGTGCTGTTGTTCGCCATGCTGCTGGTCTATCTGCTTTTGATGATCGAGGCGCGGCGTTATCGTTTCTTCGACGTCTATCGGTTCCGGGTGCGGCAGATGGAGCGGCATTATTTCGCGCAGCTATTTTCACCGGCGGAAGACTTTTCGGCGAACTGGACGCAAATCCTCGGCCAGAGCCTGCGCCAGCCCAAATTCTTCATTTCCTATGGCGACGCTTTTTCGCGTCGGCTGCGCCGCAACTATATCTGGATGTTCCTGATCCTGCTGCTGGCGTGGATATTGAAGATCTCGACGCCGCGCCTTCAGGAAGAGAATGCCGGCTCCGGTTTGGCCCATTCGCTGCAGGAGGTGCTGGCGAATGCCGGCTTCGGACCCATCCCCGGCTGGTTGATGGTTGCCGGCGTTGTGGTCTTCTTCCTGTGGCTGCTGTTTGCCTCGCTGCGCACGCCCGACGATGCCGGCGAGGGTGATTTCGGCGAAGTGCATGTGTGATGCAGACTCGAGAAAAGGCACCGGTTTTCGGGTCTCTATTGCCGTAATCGTCCCGATGCGAGCCGGAAAAATCGCCTGACCTTGCCCCTTCGCCACAATTATCCCTTGATCGTGAGCGAGTGCGCCGGTCGTCATTGACCGCCGGGTTGCCGAAACGACGGTGACAAGCCGGCGTTTCGCTGGCAAGTTCGCTTCGGGACGTGATTCAGGCAACCAGGAGAAAAACATGGCATTACTTGCCAAGGGAAAGATTGTTGCGGCTGCGATTGCGGCGGTATTCGCGGCGACGGCAGGGGCTGAAGCTGCCGGCAAATGCGGCAAGGATTCGAGTGGCTTTGCCGCATGGGTCGAAGCCTACAAGGCGGACGCCCAGGCGCGCGGCATCGATACCGGTCCAATGGCCGGCGTCAAATATGACCGCGGTGTCATCAAGATCGACCGCAACCAGCATGCCGCCTTCAAGGGCACGGTAGAGCAGTTCCTGGCGCGCCGCGCACCCGCCTCCTACGTCAAGAAGGCCAAGGGCTACATGAAATCGCAAGGCCCGCTGCTGAACAAGATCGAGAAGCGCTACGGCGTTCAACCCGAAGTATTGTTGGCCATCTGGGGCATGGAAACCGGCTTCGGCGCCAATTCCGGCAACAAGGCCGTATTCGGCCCGCTGGCGACGCTGGCCTATGATTGCCGCCGCTCGGCCTTTTTCACCAATGAACTGGATTCGGCCCTCGAGATCGCCCAGAAGGGGTACATCGCCGCCTCCCAGATGAAGGGAGCCGGCTTCGGCGAACTCGGCCAGACGCAGTTCCTGCCGTCCAAATACCTGCAATTCGCGGTCGATTTCGACGGCGACGGCCGCCGCGACCTGATCCACTCGCGCGCCGACGTGCTGGCTTCGACGGCCAATTTCCTGCGCGGCCATGGCTGGAGCGCCGGCGGCGGCTACGGGCCGGGACAGGCCAATTACGGCGTCTGGAACGACTGGAACCGCGCCACGATCTACCAGAAGGCGCTGGCCGAGTTCGCGCGTCGTATCGCCAACTGATAACCGGCTGCCCATTCCGCCCCATCACGCCCGACCGGAATGACCCGGCCGGGCGTTTTTGTTCTCGAAGCAAATCTGCTTTACGTACCTCAAAATTCCCGCTAGGTTCATCCTGGTGGGAGGGTTTCAGGTGCGTCCGACGGTTCACGATGTAGCGGAAGAGGCCGGCGTCAGCCTGGCGACGGTGGACCGCGTGCTCAACAAGCGGCCCGGCGTCAAGGCGGTGACCGTGGCACGGGTCGAGACCGCCGTCGCGAGACTGGGTTTCGTGCGCGACATTTCGGCCGCCAACCTCGCCAAGCAGCGCATCTACCATCTCGCCTTCATCATCCCCGAAGGGCCAAACAGCTTTATGCGCGGGATGGAGCGGGAACTGGAGCAGATCGCGTCGCGTTCGGCGCTGGATCGCACGATCATCGACATCGTCAAGGTTCCGGCTTTCGACGGTGCCGCCCTTGCCGGCGCAATCGAAAAGTTCGACACCGCTACCGTTTCAGGCGTCGCGCTGGTGGCGACGGAATCGCCCGCCGCCGGCGAAGCATTGGCGCGGCTGCGGCAGGCGAACATTCCGGTCGTGACCATGGTTTCCGACATGCCCGCCTCGCGGCGCGACCATTATGTAGGCATCGACAACGTGGCCGCCGGTCGTTCCGCCGCAAGCCTCATCGGGCGTTTTATCGGGCCAAAAACGGGCAAGATCGCGCTCGTCGCTGGCTCGATGCTGGTCCGCGACCATGTCGAGCGCCGCATGGGCTTCGATCAGGTGATACGGGCCGAATTTCCCGGTCTCGAATGCCTGCCGGTGCTGGAGGGGCGCGACGACGCCGACATCACCCGCAAGCTGCTGGGCGATTGTCTGGAACACGAGCCGGGCGTCGTCGGCATCTACAGCATCGGCGCGGGCAATCGCGGCGTCATCGACGTGCTGCAGGGCAAGCCCACCTATCGCGATCTGGTGGTCGTGGCGCACGAACTGACGGACCATTCCCGCAAGGCGCTGCGTGACGGCCTGTTCGACGCCGTCATCAACCAGGATGCGGGCCATGAAATCCGCAGCGCGGTGCGGTTGCTGAAAGCCGCCATCGACGGAAGTAGGATCGTCGAAGGGCAGGAAAACATCCGCATCGAAATTTATCTTCGCGACAACCTGCCATGAGCGATGAAGCTGTGCTAGTTTTGAGGTACGTAAATCTAAATCAACTCGACTTGCCCGCCACGGGCGATCTTTCGACCAGCTTGCTAAGGACTGCACCAGAATGACCACCGGATTTTTCGGCGACATCAAGACCGCCAGTTACGAGGGCCCGGATTCGACCAATCCCCTCGCCTATCGCCACTACAACAAGGACGAGGTCGTCGCCGGCAAGCGCATGGAAGACCATCTGCGTTTCGCCGTCTCCTACTGGCATTCCTTCGCCTGGCCGGGCGGCGATCCGTTCGGCGGCCAGACCTTCGACCGGCCCTGGTTTCCCAAGGCGGGCGGCACCGACACGATGCAACTGGCCAAGCTGAAAGCCGATATCGCCTTCGAGATGTTTGCAGCGCTCGACGCGCCCTATTTCTGCTTCCACGATGCCGACGTGCGGCCGGAGGGCGACAGCTTCTCCGAGAGTGCGGCGCGCCTCGACGAGATCGCCGACTATATCGGCGGCAAGATGGAAACCACAGGCACCAAGCTGCTCTGGGGCACGGCGAATTTGTTTTCCAACCGCCGCTTCATGGCAGGCGCGGCCACCAACCCGGATCCGGACGTGTTCGCCTATTCGGCGGCGACGGTGAAATCCTGCATGGACGTCACCCAGCGCCTCAAGGGTGAGAACTACGTATTGTGGGGCGGTCGCGAAGGCTACGAGACGCTGCTCAACACCGATCTGAAGCGCGAGCGCGCGCAGGCCGGGCGCTTTCTGTCCATGGTGGTCGATTACAAGCACAAAATGGGTTTCAAGGGCGCGATCCTGATCGAGCCGAAGCCGCAGGAGCCGACAAAACACCAGTACGATTATGACGTCGCCACCGTTTACGGCTTCCTCAAGGAGTTCGGGCTGGAGAACGAGGTGAAAGTCAATATCGAGCAGGGTCATGCCATCCTCGCCGGCCATTCCTTCGAACACGAACTGGCGCTGGCCGATGCGCTCGGCATTTTCGGCTCCATCGACATGAACCGTAACGACTATCAGTCCGGCTGGGACACTGACCAGTTCCCCAACAACGTGCCGGAAATGGCGCTGGCCTATTATCAGGTGCTGCAGGCAGGCGGCTTCACCACCGGCGGCACCAATTTCGACGCCAAGCTGCGCCGCCAGTCGCTCGACCCGCAGGACCTGCTGATCGGCCATATCGGTGCGATGGATTGCTGTGCGCGCGGTCTCAAGGCGGCGGCAAAAATGGTCGAGGACAAGGCGCTGTCCGGGCCGCTGACTGAGCGCTATGCCGGCTGGAACTCGGCGGAGGCGAAGGCGATGCTGTCGGGAAAACGCACGCTGGAGGAAATCGCGGGGCGCGTCGTTGCCGAAAAAATCGAGCCGCAGCCGCGTTCCGGCCGGCAGGAATATCTGGAGAACATCGTCAACCGCTACGTCTGAAACGGGTCAGCAGCCGGGAGGAGAAAAAAGGAATGTCACGCAAGGGAGGGTGCGGCGGTGCTGTCGCGCACGATCAGCTCGACCGGCAGAACCTGGCTTTCGCTGTCGCGCGCTCCGGCCGCGTCCCCCTTGCGCTCGCCCTCAATCAGCCTCAGCAGGATCTTGGCCGCCGTCTCGCCGATCGCGGCGCGCGGCTGCCGGATGGTGGTCAGCGACGGGATCAAATGCTCGGACATTTCGAGATCGTCGAACCCGACGACGGACACGTCCGCGGGCGCGTGGATGCCGTGCCGGTTCAGTTCCGACATGAAGCCACAAGCCATGGCGTCGCTGGACAGGAACACCCCCGTCGGTCGCTGCTCCAGCGCCAGCCACTGGCGGGCGGCTACAATTCCGGAAGCCAGCGTGAAATCGCCGTCGAAAAACCAGCGTTCATCGCTCGCAAGCCCGGCACGGGCAAGGGCTGCACGCACGCCCACCGCGCGTTGCTGCGTCAGCACATTGTCGGGTGGCCCCATGACATGGCCGATCCGGCGATGGCCAAGCGAAATCAGATGATCGACCGCAAGCATCGCGCCGTGATGGTTGTCGATGGTGACGCTCGGCTGGTCGTCCACCCACTCGCAGGCGAAGATCACCGGCGGCTGGGCCATGCGGCCACGACCGCTAAACGTGTTTTCCGGCAGGGTGCCGTCCAGCACGATCAGGCCGTCGGCCCGGTTGTTGTGGAGATATTCGGCGATCTGGCGGTCCGCGCCCTTCGGCTCTTGCGTGTCGGCGACGAGCACGTTGAGGCCCGCCGCCGAAGCGACATGGGCGATGGCCGACAGGATCAGCGAGAAGAACGGATTGGACAGATGCGGAACCAGCACGACGATGCCGCCGGTCTGCTGGCGGCGCAGGTTCCGGGCGGCGTGGTTGATGCGGTATCCGGTCTGCGCGACGGCGGCCAGCACCGCGTCGCGCGTCTTGGCCGAAACCAAATCGGGATGCGACAACGTACGGCTGACCGTGGCCGTCGAAACGCCAGCCGCCCGCGCGACATCGCCGATGCGGGGATTGGTCCTGGTGAAGGCGTCGTCCATTTTTGCTCCGAACCGGTGCGTGACCCGCAATGCCTAGCGTTGGGCTTGCGCCTTGTGCGCGATTTTCCCGCGCGGATCAAATCACGGCCAATCGTTTCAAACCGGCCGCTCTTGACTGTGATCGGCGCTTCGGCAATGGTTGGTGTAATCGATTACATCCTATAATTTCAGGGATGACAAGCGCGGGAAGGTCGGCTTTGCCGGCGCGCTGAAACGGAAGAGCGGGTGTCACTCCCGCAGGAGGACCGAATGAAGACGATTAAAGGCCCAGCCATTTTCCTGGCGCAATTCGCGGGAGATGCCGCGCCCTTCAATTCGTTCGATTCGATCTGCGAATGGGCCGCTGGCCTCGGCTACAAGGGCGTGCAGATCCCGACCTGGGATGCGCGGCTGTTCGACCTGAAGAAGGCGTCGGATTCCAAAACCTATTGCGACGAGATCAAGGGCGTTGCCGCCAGCCACGGGCTGGAGATCACCGAACTGTCCACGCATCTTCAGGGCCAGCTGGTCGCGGTGCATCCGGCCTATGACGCCGCCTTTGACGGCTTTGCAGCGCCCGAAGTGCGCGGCAACCCGGCCGCGCGCACCGAATGGGCAAACGATCAGGTCCGGCGCGCGCTTCGCGCTTCAAAGCATTTCGGCCTCAAGGCGCATGCGACGTTTTCCGGCGCGCTGGCCTGGCCCTATATCTATCCGTGGCCGCAGCGCCCGGCGGGTCTGGTCGAAGCCGCCTTCGACGAACTGGCCAAGCGCTGGACGCCGCTGCTCGACTATGCCGACGAGAATGGCGTCGATGTCTGCTACGAGATACATCCCGGCGAAGATCTGCATGACGGGGTCAGCTACGAGATGTTCCTGCAGCGCGTGAACAACCACGCGCGGGCCAATTTGCTCTACGATCCCTCGCACTTCGTTTTGCAGCAGCTCGATTATCTCGACTACATCGACATCTATCACGAGCGCATCAAGGCGTTTCACGTCAAGGACGCCGAGTTCAATCCGACCGGCCGGCAAGGCGTCTATGGCGGCTTCCAGAACTGGGTGGATCGCGCCGGCCGTTTCCGCTCGCTCGGCGACGGGCAGGTCGATTTCGGCTCCATCTTCTCCAAGCTGACGCAATATGGCTACGATAGCTGGGCCGTGCTGGAATGGGAGTGCTGCCTGAAGCATCCGGAAGACGGCGCGGCTGAGGGCGCGCCGTTCATCCAGCATCACATCATCCGCGTCACGGAAAAGGCATTCGACGATTTTGCCGGGGCCGGCACCGACGACGCGGCCAACCGCAAGATGCTTGGCCTGGCATAGGGAGACGGACATGACGATCAAGGGCAGCAGGCAGGAACTACAGGCGGGCCGCATCCGGCTTGGCATGGTCGGCGGCGGGCAGGGCGCTTTCATCGGCGCGGTACATCGCATCGCGGCGCGCCTCGACGACCAGTTCGAGCTGGTGGCCGGCGCACTCTCTTCCGACCCGGCCCGCGCCATGGCTTCGGCTGCGGAAATCGGCATCGCGCCCGACCGTTCCTACGGCTCCTATGAAGAAATGGCCAAGGTGGAAGCTGCAAGGCCCGACGGCATCGAAGCCGTTTCCATCGTCACCCCCAACAATGTTCATGCGCCGGCCGCCCGCGCCTTTCTGGAAGCCGGCATCCACGTCATCTGCGACAAGCCGATGACGACCACCGTCGCCGAGGCGCAAGGACTGGTCGATCTGGTGAAGCAGACCGGCAAGGTCTTCGTTCTGACCCACAATTATACCGGCTACCCGATGATGCGGCAGGCGCGCGCCATGGTCGCAGCCGGCGAACTGGGCGAGCTTCGGCTGGTGCAGGCGGAATACCCGCAGGACTGGCTGACCGAGCGGGCCGAGCTTGCCGGCTCCAAGCAGGCCGAATGGCGCGCCGATCCAAAGCGCTCGGGCGCCGGCGGCTCCATCGGCGATATCGGCACCCACGCCTACAATCTGGCGGCCTTCGTCAGCGGGCTCGAGACGGACGAGCTTCTCGCGCAGCTGACGACCTTCGTGCCGGGAAGGCTGCTCGACGACGACGTGCAGATATTGCTCCGGTACAAGGGCGGCGCGCGCGGCATGCTGTGGGCCAGCCAGGTCGCGGTCGGCCATGAAAACGGGTTGAAGCTGCGCGTCTATGGCAGCAAGGGCGGGCTGGAATGGACGCAGGCCGACCCTAACTATCTGTGGTTCACCCGCTTAGGCGAGCCAAAGCAATTGCTGACCCGCGGCGGGGCCGGTGTGTGGCCGCAGGCCGCGCGCGTCAGCCGCGTGCCGGGCGGCCATCCGGAGGGTTATCTGGAAGGCTTTGCCACGATCTATGCCGAGGCCGCGCGCGCCATTCGCGCCGCAAGCAGCGGGACGGCACTGGACGCCGACGTGCTTTATCCGACCGTGCAGGACGGGCTTGACGGCATGCGCTTCATCGAGGCGGCGGTCGCCTCATCGAAAGCCGGCAATGTGTGGACGAAAGTGGGATGAGCCCTTTGGCCGACCTCGCTCCTCTCAATCCCGGCGTGCCGCTGCTGGAAGCGGTCGGCCTGTCGAAATCCTTCGGCCCGGTCGAGGTGTTGAAGGACGTCAGCCTTGGCGTCAATCCGGGCGAGGTCCATGCCATCATCGGCGAGAACGGGGCCGGCAAATCGACGCTGATGAAGCTTCTGTCCGGGCACCTCCAGCCGACGCGCGGGGAACTGCATATCGGCGGCGAGACCGTGACGCTGACGGGGCCGGTCGACGCCGAACGGCGCGGCATCGTTTTGGTGCATCAGGAAATCCTGCTCGCACCCGATCTGACGGTCGCACAGAATGTTTATCTCGGCCGCGAACTGCACAAGCGGGGCCTCGTCGGGGGCATCGTTGTCGATGACCGCGCCATGAACGCCGGTGCGCACCAGGCCGTGCGCGATCTTGGCGCCGACATCGATCCCGACGTGGTGGTCGGCCGCCTTTCCATCGCGCAGCGCCAGCTCATCCAGATCGCGCGCGTGCTTTTGGTGCCGCATCGCGTCGTGATCTTCGACGAGCCGACCGCCTCGCTGACGCCGGTCGAGACGGACGCCCTGCTCAAGGTTATTTCGGCCATCCGCGCCAAGGGCGTCGGCGTCTTTTATATTTCGCACCGGCTGCCGGAAGTGAAGGAAATCGCCGACAAGGTAACGGTGCTGCGCGACGGAAAGCTGGTCGCCAGCCATCCGGCCAGCGAACTGGAGCCGGTCGACATGGCCCGCCTGATGGTCGGGCGCGACGTGGCAAAACTCTATCCGGACCGCCACACGGAAGCCGTTCGGGAAACGGTGCTGGAAGTCGAGGATTTCTCGGTTCCGGGCTACGCCCAGCATGCGTCATTCAAGCTGCGCAAGGGCGAGATCCTGGGCTTTGCCGGCCTTGTCGGCGCGGGGCGCACCGAACTGATGGAAGGCATCGTTGGCCTCCGGCCCGGTCGTGGCGCGCTGCGCATCAACGGCAAGACGGCTCATTTCCAGAATGTCGACGCCAGCCTGAAGGCCGGTATCGCCTATCTGAGTGAGGATCGGAAGGGCAAGGGCCTGCTCCTGGCCGAGGATTTGCGCATCAACCTGACGCTTGCCTCGCTGGACAGGTTCCAGCGCGGCCTGCAGGTCGACCGCGCCAAGGAACGCGTCGCCCTCGACAAGGCCATCGGCGAGTTCGACATTCGCGCCGGCCGCAAGGACATGCTTGCCGGGCAACTGTCGGGCGGCAACCAGCAGAAGCTGCTGCTGGCCAAGATGATGATGACCGATCCCGGCATCATCATCATCGACGAGCCGACGCGCGGCATCGATATCGGCACCAAGGAACAGATCTACAAATTCATCGCCGAGCTTTCCGCGCAAGGGCGTTCGATCATCGTCGTCTCGTCCGAGATGCCGGAACTGATCGGCATCTGCGACCGCATCGTCGTCATGCGCGGCGGCCGCCTCGTCGGCGAAGTGTCGGGCGAACACATGAACGAAAACGAGATCGTCGTCATGGCGACGGGCGTCAAATCCGGGGAGGCCGCATAGCGGATCGACAATGACCGACCTCGCAGCGAGCAATCAAAAAGTCCGGAAATCGTGGAAGGACATCGACCTGAGGGCGGTCGCGCCCTTCGTCGCGCTGGCTTTGCTTCTGGTGCTTGGCACTTTCGCCAACCCGAATTTCCTGGGCGTCGACAACCTCCTCAACGTCATCACCCGCAGCGCCTTCATCGCCATCATCGCGGTCGGCGCCACCTTCGTGATCGCCGCCGGCGGCCTTGACCTGTCGGTCGGCTCCATGGTGGCGTTCGTTGCCAGCCTGATGATCCTGTTCATGAACAGCGGCGTGATCGCCGACCCGGCCCTCATGCTGGTTGCCGCCATGGGCGTGGCCATCGTTGTCGGCCTGGCTTGCGGGCTTGCCAACGGCCTCGTCACCACGGTCGGGCGCATCGAGCCGTTCATCGCGACGCTCGGCACCATGGGCATCTATCGCGGCCTTACCACCTGGCTGTCGCAGGGCGGCGCGATCACCGTGCGTTCGCCCGAAATCCAGACGCTCTACCGTCCGGCTTATTTCGGCTCGGTGCTGGGCGTTCCGGTGCCGATCATCATCATCGTGGCGGTCGCTCTCATCGGTGCTTTCGTGCTGCATCGGACCCGCTACGGACGCCATGTGCTTGCCGTCGGCTCCAACGAGGACGTGGCGCGCTATTCGGCCATTCCGGTCGACCGCGTGCGTACCGTCACCTACATCATCCAGGGCCTGTGCGTGGCCGTTGCCTGCCTGCTCTACGTGCCCCGCCTCGGCTCCACCTCGGCCACCACCGGCCTGATGTGGGAATTGCAGGCGATCACCGCCGTGGTCGTCGGCGGCACCGCGTTGCGCGGTGGCGTCGGCCGCATCTGGGGCACGGTCTGCGGCGCGTTCATCCTCGAAATCGTCGGCAACATCATGCTGTTGTCGAACTTCGTCAGCGAATATCTGATCGGGGCCATCCAGGGCGCGATCATCATCATTGCGATGCTCGTCCAGCGTTCGCTGGTGCGGAAATCGTGAATGGCCGGATTGTCGGGTCGCCCGGTCGTCGATCAACTGACCTGAAGCTCTTGGGAGGTAACTATGCGTAAGCGAATGTTGGGCTTGGCCGTCGCCATGGCGGCCCTAATGGGCGTGGCTCACGCCGAAGACAAGAAAGTGACGATCGGCGTTTCGATACCTGCGGCCGACCATGGCTGGACCGCCGGCATCGTGTACCACGCAGAGCGCGTGGCCAAGCTTCTGATGGCAGAACATCCGGGGTTGAACGTCATCGTCAAGACCTCAGCGGATGCGGCGTCGCAGGCCAACGCGGTCCAGGATCTGGCCGTGCAGGGCATCGACGCGCTGGTCATCCTGCCGTCCGATCCGGACCCGCTGGTCAACGCCATCAAGGAAGTCAAGGACAAGGGCACCTTCGTGACGCTGGTCGACCGTGCGCCGTCGAACAACGACGATTCCGTGCGTGACCTCTATGTCGCCGGCAACAACACCGCTCTTGGCGCTGTGGCCGGCAAATACATCAAGGACACCACCCCGGATGCCCAGGTCGTCGTCATTCGCGGCCTGCCGATCCCGATCGACCAGCAGCGCCAGGACGGCTTCGACAAGGCGATCGAAGGCTCGGGCGTGAAGGTGCTGGAAAAGCAGTTCGGCAACTGGAACCGCGACGACGCCTTCAAGGTGATGCAGGACTATCTGACGAAATACCCCAAGATCGACGCGGTCTGGTGCCAGGATGACGACATGGCCGTCGGCGTGCTGCAGGCCATCGAGCAGGCGAAGCGCACCGACATCCAGTATGTCATCGCCGGCGCGGGTTCGAAGGACATGATCAAGAAGGTCATGGACGGCGACAAGATGGTTCCCGTCGATGTGCTCTATCCGCCGGCAATGATCGGCACGGCGATGGAACTCACCGCCAGCAACTTCTACGATCAGGTTCCGGTTCGCGGCACCTTCATCCTCGACGCCACGCTGGTGACCAAGGACAATGCGGAAAGCTTCTACTTCCCGGATTCTCCGTTCTGATTCTTTTTCGCCTCAAAAATGAAAAACCCGGCCTCGCGCCGGGTTTTTTTATGTCGATTTGTACCCGCGAGCAGCGCCCGCTGGCCGAAGCCTACTTGCCGCGATTGCGGGCGGCCAGCGTGCGCAGGCGCAGCGCGTTGAGGCGGATGAAGCCTTCTGCGTCCTTCTGGTCGTAGGCGCCACGGTCGTCCTCGAAGGTGACGAGGTCGTTGCGGTAGAGCGATTTTGGCGACTTGCGGCCGGAAACGATGACATTGCCCTTGTAGAGCTTCAGCCGCACCGTGCCCTCGACGTCTTCCTGGCTCTTGTCGATCATCGCCTGCAGCATGACGCGCTCCGGCGAGAACCAGAAGCCGTTATAGATCAGTTCGGCATAGCGCGGCATGAACTCGTCCTTGAGATGCGCGGCACCTCGGTCGAGCGTGATGGATTCGATGCCGCGATGCGCGGCCAGCAGGATGGTGCCGCCCGGCGTCTCATAGACGCCACGGCTCTTCATGCCGACGAAACGGTTCTCGACCAGATCGAGCCGGCCAATGCCGTTGTCGCGGCCAAGGTCGTTGAGCGCCGCCAGCATCGAGGCAGGAGATTTTTTCTTCCCGTTCAACGCGACCGGATCACCTTTGAGAAATTCAACCTCGATCTCGGTGACGACATCGGGCGCGTCCATCGGCGAAACGCTGCGCTGATGCACGAATTCCGGCGGCTCGACCCACGGGTCTTCCAGCACCTTGCCCTCGGAAGAGGAGTGCAGAAGGTTGGCGTCGACCGAGAACGGGGCGTCGCCCTTCTTGTCCTTCGGCACCGGAATCTGGTGCTGTTCGGCAAAGTTCAACAGGTCGGTGCGTGACTTGAACGCCCAGTCGCGCCACGGCGCGATGACCTTGATGTCGGGGTTGAGCGCATAGGCGGCCAGTTCGAAGCGGACCTGGTCGTTGCCCTTGCCGGTCGCGCCATGGGCGACGGCGTCCGCGCCGGTTTCCCGCGCGATGTCGACCAGATGCTTGGAGATCAGCGGGCGCGCAATCGAGGTGCCGAGCAGGTAGCAGCCTTCATAGACGGCGTTGGCGCGGAACATCGGAAAGACGTAGTCCTTCACGAATTCCTCGCGCACATCCATGACGCGGATGTCCTTGATGCCCATCATCTCGGCTTTCTGGCGCGCCGGCTCCAGTTCACCGCCCTGGCCGAGGTCGGCGGTGAAGGTGACGACCTCCGCGCCGAGTTCGGTCTGCAGCCATTTCAGGATGATCGAGGTATCGAGACCGCCCGAATAGGCAAGCACGACCTTCTTGACGTCTTTAAGCTTGGACATTCTTTCCGCCGTTCCGTGATAAAGGTTGGAGGCGAGGTATCACGCCGTTTCCGGGTACGGCAAGAGGATGAGGCGATTAGCCGGTTTTCGAGCGGCTCTTAGAGCCCCCTCTCACAAATTTTCCAAACGGGTTTTATTGGGACCAATCGACATTCGGCGATCGGAGCGTGGTATGTCGATTGGTCCAGGGTCAGAGTGTTAGTCGGCGCTGCTATCGCCAACGCCGTCCAGTTCCTCGATGGCTTCGTCCGGCAGGACCAGTTCGGCCGCAGCAAGGTTCTCCCGCAGATGCCCGACGGAAGACGTTCCGGGGATCAGCAGGATATTCGGCGCGCGGCGGAGCAGCCAGGCCAGCGCAACCTGCATAGGCGTCGCGCCGAGACGCGCGGCGACGCCGGACAAGGTTGAGGACTGGAGCGGGGTGAACCCGCCGAGCGGAAAGAACGGCACATAGGCGATGCCCTCGCGCCCAAGATCATCGATCAGGCCATCGTCGTCCCGATGCGCCAGATTGTACTGGTTCTGCACCTCGACGATTTCGCAGATGCGACGGCCTTCCGCTATCTGGACCGGCGTGGCGTTGCTCAAGCCGATATGGCGCACCAGACCCTGCCGCTGTAGCTCGGCGAGAGCGGAAAGCGGCGCTTCGATCGGCCCTTCGGCGGGGCCGTGCGTGTCGAACATCAGCCGGAGATTGACCACATCCAGCACGTCGAGGCCTAGATTGCGCAGATTTTCGTGTACCGCCTGGGTCAGTTCTTCGGGCGAAAAGGCTGGCAGCCACGATCCGTCCTCGCCCCGCCGCGCGCCGATCTTGGTCACGATAAGCAGATCGTCGGAATAGGGGTGCAGCGCCTCGCGGATCAATTTGTTGGTGACGTGCGGGCCGTAGAAATCGCTGGTGTCGATGTGGTTCACCCCGGATGCCACGGCCTCGCGCAGCACGGCCAGAGCCGCGTCGTGGTCCCTGGGCGGGCCGAAAACGCCCGGCCCCGCGAGTTGCATGGCGCCGTAGCCCAGGCGGTTCACGCTGCGGCCGCCTAAGATAAAGGTGCCGGACTTGTCGATATTGGTCATGGTCGGTCTCCTATCAAGATGAACCCAAGATAGTTGCTGTGCGACCTGTCGATAATTGGGTACAATCCGAACAGCTTGTGCGGAGTACCGAACAATGAAGGGCGATCTGTCCGATCTGAATGCCTTTGTCGCGGTGGCGCACGCCGGCGGCTTTCGCGTGGGAGCGCGGGCCAGCGGCCTGAGCGCTTCGGGTCTGAGCGAGGCCGTGCGTAGGCTCGAAGCGCAGCTTGGTGTCCGGCTCCTCAACCGGACGACGCGCAGCGTCGCTCCCACCGAAGCCGGCAAGGGCCTGCTGGAGCGGCTTAGCCCGGCATTCGCCGAGGTTGAAGCTGCCCTCGACGCCGTGACCGGCTTTCGCGACAGGCCGGCGGGAATGCTCAAGCTGAACGTTCCGGTCAGCGCTGCTCGCCTGGTGCTGCCCGCTATCGTTCCGCAATTCCTCGACGCCTATCCCGACATCCGGCTGGAAGTGATCACCGAGGAAAGCTTCGTCGACGTGCTGGCCGCTGGGTGTGATGCAGGCATCCGTTACGACGAGCGGCTGGAGCAGGACATGATTGCGGTGCCGATCGGACCGCGCGTCCAGCGCTTCGCCGCCGCCGCCTCCCCTTCATACCTTGCCAGCCATGATCGGCCGGAACATCCCCGCGACCTGCTCGACCATGCCTGCCTGCGCAGTCGCTTTTCCGGGCGGGCCGTCACCCCGTGGGAATTCGAGCGCAACGGCAAGACGATAGAAGTCGATCCAACAGGGCCGCTCATCGTGCGGGCAGGTGGAGGGGTCGATCTCGCCGTCGATGCGGCAATCGCGGGAAACGGCATCATTTACTTGTTCGAAGAATGGCTGCGCCCGCATTTGCGGAGCGGCGCCCTCCAGCCCGTCCTCGAACCATGGTGGCCGCGTTTTTCCGGGCCGTTCCTTTACTATCCCGGCCGCCGCCTCGTGCCGGCGCCGCTGCGCGCCTTCATCGATTTCATCAAAGCGCCCGCCAACCGGACCTGACGTCCGCCCGGCTCGGAGACGATTCTACCTTGAGGGGAGCGAGGGCGTTGAACGGTCGCTCCATCCGATATGCTGCATCCCGGCCGAACTTCGGCCGGGATGCAGGGAGTTGCGGTTACTCGGCGATCTTGCCGCAGGTGGTCAGCGCGTCTTCCGGCGTACAGACCTCGGTGCCGGTCTTGATGAACGGCTCAACGGTTTCGCCCTTGGTCAGCTTGTCCAGCGCCATGATGGTTTCGTAGCCCATGGAGGTTCTCTGCGGCGTGAGCCACGCCATGGGAACGCGGCTGGTCACGCTGTGTACCGGAACACGCGACACTGCCGACCAATGGCGGTGGCATCCGGCAAACGCCGATGCCGACGCATGGCGCGACCTTCTCGTGGAGATGGAGAAGGCCGTCGCCATCGCAGAGCGCTTCGATCTGGAACTGGGCATCGAGCCCGAACTGGCCAATGTCGTCTCCAGCGCGCCGGCCGCCGCGCGGCTTTTCAAGGAAATGGCCAGCACGCGCCTGCGCCTCGTGCTCGATCCGGCCAATTTGTTCGAGGTGGCGACGCCGGAAGAAAGGCATAGGCTGGTGGAAGAAGCGGTCGGCCTGCTCGCGCCGCGCATCGCCATGGCCCATGCCAAGGACAGAAGCGCGGATGGCGGCTTTGTGGCGGCCGGCCAGGGCGTGATCGACTTTCCCCATTTCGTCGCTTGCCTGGAAAGTGCTGGCTTCGACGGCCCCCTGATAACCCATGGGCTCACCGAAGCGGACGCGCCTGCGGTGGCCCGCTTCCTGAAGGGCGTATTAGAGCGCCATGCGTCCTCTGCGCCGCGGGAAGGCGGCAGATGACCGCTTTCGACCGGGACGGCGTTCATCTGGCATATCGGAACATCGGCAGCGGCCGGCCGGTGCTTTTCCAGCACGGTCTCGGCGGTGACGATGCACAGGTCGCCGACATTTTCCCGGACGTACCAGTGGTTCACAGGATCACGCTGGAGTGTCGCGGGCAGGGCGGTTCGTCTTTCGGGTCGGCCGAGCAGCTTTCCATCGAGACCTTCACCGACGACCTCGATGCATTGGCGCGGCGGCTGGAATTGGGAGCGGCTGTCGTCGGCGGCATTTCCATGGGAGCGGCGATTGCCCTGCGCATGGCGGTGCGGCGGCCCGAACGGGTGCGCGCGCTGGTCCTGGCACGGCCGGCATGGGTCACGGCTTCGGCTCCTGCCAATATGAAGCCCTACGGCCTGGTCGGCGAACTCCTCCAGACCTGCCCGCCGGATGAGGCGCGCCGCCGGTTCGATGCGAGTGAAATGGCAGCCCGGCTGCGGCAAAGCGCGCCCGACAATCTCGCCAGCCTGCAAGGCTTCTTTTCCCGCGTCGACCGCTGGCCTTTGGCGGATTGCTGAGCGCCATCGCCGCTGACGGCCCCGGTGTTGCCGAAGAGGAACTGCGCGCGATCGAGGTTCCGACGCTGGTGATCGGCCATGGAAGCGACCTGGCTCATCCGCTCGGCCATGCCGAGACGCTGGCCCGCCTGATCCCTAGAGCGGTCCTCCGCGTCATAACGCCGAAGGCCGTCGACCGGAACGCCTACCGGCAGGAATTTCGGGCCTGTCTTGCCGAATTCCTGGATGCCCAGGCATGATGCAAGGTGCAGAAACGGCAACGATCGCCGTGGCGGAAATCGGCGGAACTTCGGTCAAGGTCGGCTTTGCCGATCGTGGCGCGCCGCTTGAGTTTACGCGCACCTGTTCGACTGACGAACTTCGGCACGGCGTGCCGGTTTCCAGGTTGGCGGCCATCTTGCGTACTGCCTCGCTCGAGGCCGGGCTGGCGATAGAGCGCGTGGTGGCGACCGTTCCCGGTTTCATCGGGCGCGATTTCGACACTGTCCTGCACACAGCCAACATTCCGGAGTTGAACGGAACGCATCTTGCTTCGGAACTGGCGGCGGCGCTTGGCGTGCCGGTGCGCCTTGAGCGCGACGTCGTTCTCCAATTGCTCGGCGAAAGCATCGCCGGCGCCGTTCGCGGGGAGAGCGAAGTACTGGGCGTCTATTTCGGCACCGGCATCGGTGCGGCATATCTCGGCCGGGACGGCATTTTCCGCGGCGGCGGATGGGCGCTTGAAATCGGGCATATGCCAGTGCGCCGAATGGACGACCATGGTAATCCGCCCCGGCGCGTCGAAGCCTATGCTTCGGGCGTCACGCTGGTCGATCTCGCTTCCAGGCACGGCGTCGCGGTCAACGATCTGTTTGAGGCGGGCGCCGGCTCGCCGGCGCTCGCCGACGCGCTTGACGACATCTTATGGCAGCAGGCGGTGACGGTCGCCAGCGCCGCAGTATTATTCTCGCCGCAAACCATTCTTCTGGGCGGCGGTGTCGTTGAAATGACGGGATACCCCCGCGATCTGCTCAAGCACCGCATCGTTGGCTGCCTGCCGCACTCCGGATTGATCCATTCGCCGGATATACGCTGGGCCTGCCTCGGCTGGCAGGCGGCCATCCACGGCGCGATTCATCTTGGCTCCGCAGAGCGGCAGCGCTTGGCGGAATGAGGGATTATTCTATATAGTCGGCCGCGCAAAAGCTGATCCCTCGTTGTCGACCTCATGCTGGCGGAACATTCATGGTAATTTCAGAAAACGCCCGCAGCAGCCAGGCGGTGGACGCCGCCGCCCGCCTTGCCGCGATTTTCGATTCGTCCTTCGACGCCATCGTGGGGAAGGATCTGAACAGCGTCATAACGGACTGGAACCGCGCCGCCGAAAGGCTGTTCGGCTACACCGCGCAGGAAGCGGTGGGCAAATCCGTTCTCATGCTCATCCCCGAAAACCGGCACATGGAAGAAACCGACATCATTGACCGCATCAGCCGTGGCGAGCGGGTCGAAACCTTCGAGACGCTGCGGTTGCGCAGGGACGGAACGCTTATTCCCGTTTCGCTGACCATCTCACCGATCAGGAACAGCGATGGCGAGATCGTCGGCGCGTCCAAGATCGCCAGGGATATTTCGCAGGCCAAGGAAAGCGAGCGGCGTATTAAGCTGCTGCTGCGTGAGGTCAATCATCGCGTAAAAAACCAGTTTTCGGTCATTATCTCCATGGTCAGGGAAACGGCGAAGCGGGCGGTCAACCCGCAGGATTTCGAAAGGCAGATACGCGACCGCATCATCGCGCTGTCGCGATCCCACGACCTTCTGGTCACCTCCGACTGGCAGGGCGCCAGCCTGTTCGACCTTGTCGAAGAGCATTTGAAACCGTTCGGCTATGAAGAGCAGATCACGCTTTCCGGCCCGCTTCTCACCCTGTTGCCGAACGCCGTCCAGTATATCGGCATGGCGTTCCATGAACTGGGAACCAACTCGGCCAAGCATGGCGCTCTTTCGCGGGGTGCCGGGCGGATCGCGGTAAGTTGGCAGGTGACGTCAGACGAAGCAGGGCAACGCGAATTGTCGATCATCTGGGAAGAAACGACGCCTTCTGCAACGACGGACACCGGTCGGCACGGCTTTGGCAGCATCGTCCTCCAGCGAGTCGCGCCGGCGGCGGTCAATGGAACCGCCACCCTGGAAAAGAGAGAAGGTAATTTGCGCTGGGTCCTGAAAGCACCCGTCGCGTCAGCGCTTGTTCAGCCCGGCGTAGAGCCGGAAAGCGAGGGCGATCTCCCGCTCCCGCTTTAGATTTCCACACCCGATCAGTCACGCCGGGCGGCCGCCCGGAAAATTGTCCAGCAGCGTATTCAGGTCGCCGGAAGGCATCCGGCCCTCGGGCGTCAGGCCGTCCACCGCGTCCGGCAGATCCTTGGTCAGCCGCTCGACAAGCTCATCGATCGACAATCCTGTCTGCGCGGAAAGTTCTTTCAGCGTATCGGGATCGATCGCCTTTTCGATCTGGTCGCGCTGAACCGACTTGTTCGGCCCGGTGCCAACCCAGCTATCGACGGGATCGCCGGCGCCCGCATTGCGCAGCCGGTCGAGCATGTCGTTCAGGCCGCCAGCCAGACCGCCGCCGTTCGGGTCGGTCGAAGACGCGCCGCTGATGAGTTCGCCAAGTTTGTCGCGGTTCTTGTAGGCCAGTAGCCCGATCAGCGCGACCGCGACATTTTTCAGATTGAGGCTCATGATGCGTTTCCCCTTGTTGCGCAACGAAAAGCCGCAGCCGGCGGAAAAGTTCCGCAATTCCACTTTTTTTCAGAAAGCCGTGGAACCGGTTTCGCTTCCGTCCATTCTCTCTCGCACCCATTCTCGGGGGCGTCTCAGGCAACGGGCCCGCATGTCCATGGATGTGCGGGCCTTCTGCCGAAATGGCAGATGGCCAGCGGGCTTTCCCTGGCGGTGGCGAAGGCGGCGGGGATCAGGCTTCGCGCCGGCTCCGGAACTGCATCTCGGTCTGCACGGCGTCCTGAAGATCGAGGATTTCGGAGCGGATCACCGCGTCGGACAGGCCCGAAGCACGCATGCCAGTGACGATCTCGGCGACCCTTGTCCGCCAGAACTCGCTGGCGGCAGGGCCGTGCACCACCTCCAGATCGTCGACCATCGTCTTGACGAGATGTGTGCGGGAACTCAGCGGAAAAGGAATCAGGTCAGCCATGCCGGCACAGTTGGCCAATCATGGTTTACAGAGGGTGAACACGGAAAAATTCCGGCAGTTCAGTGATCGGCCACCGGGTCTTGCACGACCGTCTTTTCCGGGACGGCCGCTGCTTCGGCTCCGGGTGCCAGCCTGAGGATAGCTGGAATAATACCGCCGATGAACTGCACGGCGCTGAGGATGACGGACAGCAGGAAAGCAAGGGCCAGGACCAGAGGGCTCGTCAGCGCGCGATCCATCCAGGTCGGCGCGATGTTCGCCGGTTTGGCGCCGCCGAAATAGCCGATCTCCAGCGACACCGGACCGGGAGCCGAAACCAGGCCGACATTGAATCCCGGCTTGCCCGGTTCGACCTTGGCGATATGGCCGAAGACCTCGGCCGGCTGCCTTCCTTCCTTGCCTGCGGTCATGATCTCGGCGCTCTCACCGCTCCTGATCTTGCCGGCCTTCAGCACCTCGGTATCTTCCGACCAGAGGGGCTTTTCACGCACCTCGTAGGTTCCCGAAAGGAGCGTCCGCGTCTCGCCGGAAGAAACCTGGTTGCCAACCCGGGCGGTGCCGTTGAAGGAAAGCACGCCGAGTGCTGCCCATTCATCCTTGCCGATGACGATTCGCGTCCGGTCGTCCCATCCTGCCTGGCCGAAAAGCTCGAGCACCAGGACCTGCGGCTGCGGAGCGGATAACTTTACCTGCGCGCCGGGGCTCCAGTTGATGCGCTGCGCGTCGCCGCTGCCCTTCTCATAGCGTCTTTCGTCGCAAGCACCGGTCCCGCGGGGCAGGGTGCGCTCGATGCGCTTGAGCGGCTTGCATATCGTTGCCTGGCCGAGAGGCCAGTCATTGGTCTGTCCGGCAAATTGGATGTCGATGCCGGTGGCCGTCGTCTCCACGATGAAGGTGCGATCGGCGCCGACGCCGGTCAAGATCACGATCATCGCCACGATGGCGATGACGGCCAGCGCGCCTGTCGCGGCGCTGATGGCGGCGACGCCTTTGCGTGAAATCCGCCAGCGCCCGACAGGGTTCAATTGTCGCCCCCGGGCTTGCCACCGGGAAAGAGGACCATACGCTCCTCGCGTCCCATTTCGCCGTTCTTGAACGACAGGGCTACGGCTTCCACCCGCTCCAGGCCGCCGATCTCATCCGGCAGCTCGCAGGCGGTATCAAACGCGTTTCTCGCCGCCGAGGAAACCGGGCTGCAGGCGATTTCGGCAAATTCGGCGTGGGCGGGAAAGCTCAGGAAGGTCTCTTCGGCCCGCGACATGTTCAACAGCAGGCGCAGCGGGGCATACTTCGCGTCGCCCCAGAAAAACGGGGGCGGCCTCGTCCGTCGTTTTGGCGCAATCTCCGCGCAGGAGAACGGCCGAAACCAGCTCTCCCGGTATCGCGCCCACCTTTTCGACGTTCTTGCTGGGATACTGCAGGGGGCTGCTGCCGCCGGACCAGTCATCCGCGACACGATAGGTGTTGAGCGATTCATAGAGACCGTCCGCCGAGACCACCTTCAGGCAGACCGGACTGCCTCTCCACCCGGATGGAATCCGGGCGGCGACGTCGATTTCGCCGCTCTTCGGGGCCTTGGTGCCATAGGCGGTCAGGCCGACGAGCCTTGCGCCGGAAATCTCCGCCGCATCGCGGACAACCTCGTAGAAAGGGTTCGAAACGAGCGCGACTTTACTCGTCGGGTCGGCTAGGGCGATACTCGGTACGAAAAGGGCAAGAGCCATGAGTTTGCGAGACATGTGATGCGCCCAAGATGATACAGCCCAAGACATTGTTCTTCGCCATACTAGCCTACATTCTGGCTGGTTTCACCCCTGCTTCGGCACAGGCGGTGACCGTTCAGAGCGGGGATGAATTCGGCCACGGCTTCATGGTGCGGCAGGGCGGCACCTGCTACGTCCTGCTGCCCAAACACGTGGCGGCGGGGCAAAGGCGCGTTACCGTCTTTTCGGCGGCCCCGTCGTCCACTCCGGCGCGCTGGTCGAGACGCCTTTCTGGGACGGAATGGACCTTGCGATCGGCGTGGTGCGCGGCCCGATCGAGAAGCGCTGCACCGTCGAACTGTCCAGCCTCGACATTTCGGTGCAACCGGAGACTGGCGCACGAACGCAATTGCTGCGCCTGCGCCAGTCCGGCGAGCCGGAACGTATCGAGATGCTGGTGACCGACAGCCAGTATCTCACGCTCGAGGCCGAGATTGCTGACGGCAAAAGCGAATTGTTCAAGGGCACCAGCGGCGCGTTCCTGTTTGCGGACAACAAGCCGCTGGGCATGGTGATCGAGGCTCTGTCGCCGACGAAGGGGCGGTTCATCCGGATCGAGGAGATATACCAGAACGTTGCGCGCCGCGTCAGCCGCCGTGCCGGTTTCTCCATTGCCGATGCCGACATGCCGGCTGCGACGCCGGGCGACGACGATGCCGGCCTTGCCTTTCAGTTCGTCAGCGCGACCCTCCCACCGACCACCCCCGATCTCTCGGAGAGCAACCTGGACGGGCTAGGCAGCTACGTCTTTCAGTTGACCCGCCCCAACCGAATGGCCTTCCAGGTGGCGGGGGACAAGACGGTCTCGCTCTCGCAGGTGAGGTTGCGCGCGGACACGGCAAGCGGCTATGCCGTTCCGCGCGACATCCGCATCGACGTCTCGTCCTCCCCGGACGGCCAACGGACGCGCCCCTTCTACAGCGGCGAGATGCCTTCCGATGGTGTCCTCGTTGCCAAGGCCCAACCCACCCGGGCACGCTGGGTCTTCGTCACCGTCGCATCAGGCTGGGACAGCGGCCGCATCGGGCTCGACGCCATCAGCTTCCACTGAGGCAGACGCCAAACTGTTCCGCCGGCTGCGAAATACCCTAAAGCACGTCGCGATCTTTCAGATTCGCTTGCCGAGCTTCTGGTCTTTGTTTTCTCGCATGTCTTTACCCCGAAACCGGTTCCCACTTTCGGGAGACATGCTCTAATTCGTCACGGGAACCGTGATCGGCGCCGGGGGAACGAAGCCGACGACGCCGGTCAACTCGCCCTGGTCGTTCAAGGTCAGCTGCACCCAATTGTTGCGCCACGGATTGATCGCGACCTCGGTTTCGGAAATCCGGACGAAGCAGCTGTTGTAGTTGGTATGCCTGTAGCAGGATTCCTTGGGGTCGAATTCACCGACTTTCAGGGTGATGAAGCCGCGCTTGTTCTGGTCGACCGTCCCCGAAAGTTCCCCGATGCTGCGGGTGAAATAATCCTGATCCTTGACGCCGGCGCCGTCGATATAAAGGCGCAGGACCGGACGGCTCTGGAAGAAGGCCTTCAAGGCTGCATACTGCACCAGCTTGTTGGGACTGAAGAGGCCGTAGTCGAGCGCCATGCGCTGCAGCTTCGGATCGCCCGATTCCAGCATGACTTCCATTGCCGCCATGGAGCGGCTCGGATCCGGATCATTGAGAAGCGCCTGGTATTCGTTGGCGCTTGCGGTCTTTTCGTTGACCTTCGCCATGATCTCCGCCGGGGTCAATGTCTGCGCGGCTGCGGAAAAGGAAAGCGCCGCGCCCATCAGAAGCGCCGAGAAGACGGTCTTTGCACGCATGCCGATAGCCTCCCATGCATAAAATCGGAATCCCGGGAGAAAGTTGCTCGCTTAGTTGCGGCGGAGCAAGCCGATTTTGATGCGAATGGGCCTTCTCCAGGCGATTGCGAGGAATGGGGTGCCATTCGCCAATTGCTTCATTGCCGGCCCCAATCGGCTTTTCCCCTGGAGGCCATCATGGAGATCACTCGCTGGACAGGGCAACGAGGACTTCTGTCAGCACCTTGGCGCCCTGTTCGACGTGTTCCGGCTCGCTCCATTCGGCCGGATTATGGCTGATGCCTCCGCGGCAGGGAATGAAGATCATGCCTGTCGGGCAGACAGCGTGCAACTGCCTCGCATCATGTCCGGCTGCGGAATAGATTGTCATATGCGGCACATTGGCTGCGGTAGCCGCGGCTTCAATCCTTGCACGGATGGAGCCGGCGAAGGTGATGGAATCGGCCTGGGCAATCTGTTGCAAGTCGATCGTGCACGGTGAACCGCTTTCCGCGACCAGTTTGCGGATCGACCGATCCATCGTTTCGACAACTTCGTTGTCCGGGTGCCTGATGTCGATGGAAAAATAAGCCTCGCTCGGCACCACCGAAGGCGCATTCGGTTCCACCTTCATATGCCCGACGGTGAATTTGAAATTGTCGATGGCCGAAGCAGCTTGATGCATGCGCGCGATCAGGTCGACTGCGCCCAGCAACGCATCCTGCCGCTCTTCCATCGGTTCGGTGCCGGCATGTGCCGCTTTTCCGGTTACCCTGACGCGGTAGCGTCTCGTGCCCTGGATTCCGGACACGACGCCGAGCGGCATTTCCGCTTTCTCAAGCACAGGCCCCTGCTCGATATGCGCTTCAATGAAACAGGCGGGCCTACGCCCCAGCGGC
Organism: Mesorhizobium sp. A556; assembly: GCF_054489545.1. Taxonomy (NCBI): domain Bacteria; kingdom Pseudomonadati; phylum Pseudomonadota; class Alphaproteobacteria; order Hyphomicrobiales; family Phyllobacteriaceae; genus Mesorhizobium; species Mesorhizobium sp. A556. Next base: position 44,958 of record NZ_JBTMXA010000004.1, on the reverse strand, counting down.
CTGAGCGGGACGTTGACGTCCTGCTTCAGAATTGCTGCGACAGCCTGGGACACACTTGTTCCGCCCGCGTCGCGAAGATCAAGGATCGTCGGCAATTCGGAGGGGAAGCAAAAGGCGGTCGAACCGTTCATGCCGGGGGCGAAGCGGGATCCTTCTTCATTTGTCCAGGCAACCACCTCGATCGAGCGCAGCGGTTTATGCCCGGCCTCGACCATCGTCTCCAGCGCTTCCAGCGCCGCCAATACCCCAAAAGCACCGTCGAATTTTCCGCCCGTCGGCTGGGAATCGATGTGCGAACCCGACATCACCGGATCAAGATCCGGATTCACCCCTTCCAGCCTCAGAAACAGATTGCCGATATCGTCGGTGAAGGGCCGCAGGCCGATCTGGCGTCCCCAGGCTACAAGCTGCGCCCGGGCTCCGACTTCCTGCTCGGATAGCGCCTGGCGGTCGACGCCGCCGTCCTCGCGTGCACCGAAAGCCGCCAACGCTTCAATGCGCTGCCACAGGCGCTTGCCCGATACATGCTCGAAGATCGGCCTTTGGCTCATGACTTTCAGTCCGTACGCATGATCTGGGAGGGGTTTGCGCGTGGATCGCGCGCCTCCCAGCGGTTCGACTGCACGTCATGGAGAAAATCCTCCAGGATACGGTTGAACAGCGCCGGCTCCTCGAGATTGAGGGTGTGGCCGGCCTTGGGCAACACGGCAAGGCCACAACGGGGAATGACCCTTTTCAGGAAAATGCCCGGCTGCAGGCAATGGTCGTCCTCATCTCCCGCCATTACCAGCACGGGCGTGTCGAGACGGCGCAGGCCATCTTCGAGATCGTAAAGCGACGGCCTGTTCATCTGTACACCGCGCATCGTGTTGGCTGCGCCGACCGAGGCGTGCTTGCCGAGCCTTTCTGCAAACAACTGCCAGCCGCGCGGATCCTTGGCCTGAAACTGTACCCGCGATGCACCCTCGGCATAGACCGGCGCAAAGTCGGCGGCGCCCCGCTTTTCGAAATTGCGGGCAACTTCGCTGGACACGTTGCGGAAATAATCTTCATGCGCCTTTTCGGCGCCGTAGCCTGCGCCGGCGGCGGTAACGGAGAGGAGCCGATCAGGATGCCGAAGCGCGGCATGGAGGCAGGCGAACCCTCCCATCGACAAGCCGACGATATGCGCCTTGTCAATTCCCAAGCCGTCCATGACATCGATAATGTCGTCGGCAGCCCGGACCTGCGAATACTTCTCGACGTCCGACGGGATTTCCGAGGGTGGATAGCCTCTTGCCGCAAACGTGACGCAGGTGAAGCGGCGCGCGAAATGGTTCAGTTGCGGCTCCCAACTCCAGTGGCTGCCTCCGAACTCATGGACGAAGACGATCGCCTCGCCCTTGCCTGCCGCCTCGCAATAAAGATTGATACCGTCGGTTGTTCGGATATGGGTCATGGCGCTACCGTCAGATGACCGAGCGGCGGGACGCAATGCCGCCATCGATCGTGATGATCGTCCCCGACGTGTAGGCTGACCGTTCCGATGCCAGGAACAGGAACATGTCGACGATTTCGCGAAGATGGGCCGGACGCTTGAGCGGATAACGCTCCAGCAGTTCGGTATAACGCGTTTCGTCGTTGTACAGCGTCTTGGCACGCAGTTTGAGCATCTTGTAGATACGGCTGGTGTCGACCGGTCCCGGATTGATGCCCACCACCCGAATGTTGTCGTCCAGGCTGCTGCCGCCAAGCGCACGGGTGAAGGCCATCAGGCTGGCGTTGCCGGTTGCGCCGGCAATATAGTCCGGATCGCAGATTTCACCGCCATTGCCGATATTGTTGAGAATGACGCCGCCGCTGCGAGCCTTCATCTTGGGATAGATGATCCGGGTCAGGTCGACATACCCAAAACCTTTGAGGCCCCAGCCTTCGCGCCACGCCTTTGCATCCACCTGCCAGAGGTTGCCGCTGGGAATGGTCCCGGCATTGTTCACCAATATGTCGACATCGCCGGCTTCATCGGCCACTTGCTCGATGGAAGAAGGTGCCGAGAGATCGATCGCCGTGATCGTCACTGGGGCATCCGACGTCGACTGGATTTCCGCCTTCAACGCTTCAAGACGATCCAGCGAACGGGCGACCAGATGCAGGGAGCATCCCTCTTCGGCAAAGCCGCGCGCCAGTTCCTCGCCGATGCCCTGGGATGCGCCGGTTATCAGCACATGCTTGCCTTGTAAGTTCAAATCCATCGTTGTTTCCTATTGCTTGCAGCGTGATTCCCGGCCCGATAGTGCAGGGCGGCTAGAACAAAGCGGTCTGGTCGTTCAGCCCGCGAGCCTTCTCGACCATTTCCGGCAAAAGCTGCGCAAATGATTCCACCCATTCGGCAGGAACGCTGACGCTCACCTTGATGAAACGGTCGCCAAAGGTTGGTGTGTGGTAGGCGCCTTGCCGGATCATGATGTCCTGTGCCTGGTAGGCAGCGACAAGGGCTTCGGGCCTGACGCCGGCCGCCTGGCATTCGATGATGACGAAATTTCCATTTGACGGGTAAACCGGCATGCTGAGGCCGGGTACAAGGTCGACCGCCGCCTTGACCCGAGCCTGGTTGTCGCGTTGCGCCTGCAAGACGGCAGGAAACCATTCCGCGCGCGAGGCAAGGCCGGCCATCGCGGCGCGCTGGGCGAGAATGCTGGAACCCAGATTGTTCGGCGGTGCGCTGGCAAGGCTTTCGATGACGTCCGCGGTCGATACGGCAGCGCCGATGCGCATGCCGGCCATGCCCAGCCATTTGGAGAAGCTGTAGATCGTAAGGGTCTTTTCCGGATAGAACTGGGCAGCCAGATGATGCTCATAGGCAAAGTGGCGATAGGTTGAATCGTGCACGAGATAGGCGCCGGCGGCTTTCGCGATTGCCGCGATCTGCTCGATTTCCTGCCGGGTTGCGACCGTGCCCAGCGGATTGTTGGGATCGACCAGATAGATCATCTTGGTCTTGGGCGTGATCGCTTCCGCCAGCCTTTGGGGCGCTAACCGGTAGCCGTACTCCTCGCCGTAGACAGGTATCTGCTTGACGGTCGCACCCTTTGAGCGTGCGAATGCCATCGGCCAGTTCCAGGTGGGATCGGTGGTGATGAACTCGTCGCCCTCTTCGAGGAAGGTGTGGCAGATGTGGTAAAGCGACGCCACGGCCCCATCCGAAACCAGCGCCGATTGCCCCGTGAGACCAAGATCGTCGACGATACCGGCCCGCAGTTCCTCGAAGCCGGCGGGTGGCGCATAGATGTGAAATTCTTCATCCCGAATCGATTTGTGCATCGCTTCCAGAACCGATGGATGCGGCGACGCGTGGTTGGTGTTCTGACCAAGCCATTTCAGGCCCGGCGTATTCACCAACTTGTCGAAATGACGGTTGCGGATCTCAAATCGCTTCATTCGTGAACCTCCTGACCGCCATTCTGGCAGCCCCCAAGCCATCGACCTTGATGACGCTTTCGATTATACGACTTGTGTTATAAAAAATACAATAATGACTTTACTGCATAACGTAAGTTCCGCAACCCCTTGCATGCCCCAGCGAAGGCGCAAAGAATGAAAAACTGGCCGGAACAGCCGCGTCGCGCGGTTTGGAGGTGTGGGTAAAGATGGTGGATAGGTCTCGCCCTGCGGGGCATGAGGAAGCCGTGCTTTCCATTGACGGACGACAGATTGCATACACCGTTCACGGCAGGCGTTCGGCGGCGCTTGTGTTTATCCATGGATGGTGCGGGAACCAGTCGTTCTGGCGCTATCAGACCGAGGCGCTTGAAGCAGGCAGGATGCTTGTGACGATCGACCTCGCAGGATCGGGAATGTCGTCGGCATCGTCTGGGCCGACCCGTGAGTCGACCTCGATAGACGGGCTGGGCTCGGACGTGGTCAAGGTGGCGGATCATCTCGGGCTCGAGGACATCGTCCTCGTCGGCCACTCCATGGGCGGGCCTGTCGCGCTGGAGGCCGCCCGGATACTTGGTCCGCGTTGCCGCCTGGTTGTCGGTGTGGAGACGTTCACGGATCCCTATTTCTATGCAAGGCGACCTGCCGACGAGGTTGATCGCCGGTGCGCAGAAATCGCCATGAATTACGAGGCTTTCATAGGCTCGATGATCGACCGGATCACGGACGCCGATCTATCCCCGGAAACACGGCTGTGGATTTTCCGCGAAATGACCAGGGGCGGCCTCCGGCCGGCGCTCGTCTCCCTGCGGGCGCTGCTTGAGTGGGATATCGAACGATGCTGGCCGATGGTGGAATGTCCATGCGAGGCGATCAACTCCGGCTCGCTGGCTGGCGGCGCGACTGTTCGCGGTCTCACCGGGCTACGGATCGCGCTTATCGAAAATTGCGGCCATTTTCCCATGATCGAGCGCCCTGCAGAGTTCAACCGCTGCCTGCTCGATATCCTGACCCGACACGGGTTGAGGCCGGGTCAGGTCGAAAACCGCGAGACGGACTAAAAACGTGCCGTCAGTTCCGTGTGGCGACTTGCGGCAAGGAAGCGATGAAATCCGTCATATCGTCGCCAAGCAGAAGGACATGTTTGCTTGCCGCGATCTGCGCGCCGTCGGAATCAGCGGCCTCGATCGCGCATAGAATGGCCTCGTGTTCACTGATCGTCGCATGCATGCGGCCCGGCTGCGACGTCACATGCCTGCGATAGGGGGCCACTCGCCGACGAAGCGCCTGCGTTTGCGACGCAAGGAAATTGGTCTGCGAAGCCTCGTAGAGAAGGTCGTGGAAGGCACTGTTTATGTCGTAGAAGATCGCCGGGTCCTGCTGTTGGAGCGACTCGATCAATTGATTATGGATAGCGCGCAATTGGCTTTTCTGCGCAAGGGTCGCCCGGCGCGCCGCGTGTTTTGCACAAAGGCCTTCAAGCGCCGACATGATCTCGAACATTTCTATAAGCGTCGAAATGGAAAGGATCGCTACCGTTACGCCTTGCCGTCCCCGCACCTCGACCAGGCCGGTTGCGCTGAGCGACTTCAGGGCTTCCCGCACAGGCGTACGCGACATGCCGAACTTGGCGCCGAGTTCCACTTCGTCCAGCCGGTCGCCGGGAGCGAGCGTTCCATCGACGATCATGCCTTCGAGCGTGGCGCGAAGTTCCTCGGCAAGCGTACGCGAATGCCCCTTGTTGTCGTTCTCATCCGAACCGGCAGCATATCTGACGCTTCTTTGAGCTTTCATCTGGTTCATAGATCCGCCTTCGGTCTTAACGGCACAAGGATATCGAAAGGAATGTCCGCCGCTTCAGACATTACCGCCACCAGACCAGTTTACCGTCGACGGCAACCAACACAGAATAAAGGATCATGCTTCCAATGGCGGCGACAAAGACTGCGGACCAAACATCCACATACTCCATCAAAGCCGTAGATCGATAGATGATTTGTCCAAGCCCCGAATAAGCGCCGACCATTTCCGTCACGATGACGGCGATTGTGCTCCTTGTCATGCCGATACGCAAACCCGTCACCAGGGAGGGAAGGGCCGAAGGCAGGCGAAGCTTCCACAAAATGCTTATCGGACCGGCGCCGAAACTACGCATCAGGTTAACCGCTTCCTGGTCGCCGCGTTTGAGGCCAGACAGGCAATTATAGATAACCGGAAAGCTCACCGACAGGGCCGCCATGGCAATCTTCGAGTTGGGTCCCAACCCGAACCAGATAAGGGCGAGCGGTATGAAGGCAACCGGAGGCACGCAATTGATGAGCACGATCACAGGCATCGACAGGCGCTCTATCCTGGGGGCAAGCGCCATCGCCAGTGCAATCAGGATACCGATCGCCGAACCGAGCAGGAAGCCGATGCCGACCTCCGAAAAGGTGAGCAGCGACGACTGATAGAACATGTCGAAACGGGTCACCGCGTTGACGACGATGTCGAAGGGCCTTGGGAGAATATAGGCGGGAAGTTCGAAAATCGCGATCAGCGCTTCCCAAACTCCGGCAACTACCAGGAATGAGACCAGCGGCATCAAAAGCCGCTCGAGGATCAGTTTGTACGCCACCACACCACCCTCTGTTCAATGTAATAGATGGCCCCATAGAGAGATGCGCCGAGGAAACCCGAAACCAGGATGAGCATCCATATCCGCACCACCTGCTCGAAAAACAAAGCTTGCAGCAACATGACCCCAAGGCCGACGGTGTCGCCGAACCACTCGCCGACGATGGCTCCAGCCAGGCTTAGCGATACACCGACCCGCAACCCGACCATAATGCTCGGCAATGCCGTCGGCAGGGCCAACTTCAGGAACATCTCGAATTTCGATGCGCCGAAGCTGCGCAAGAGATCGACCTTGGCCACGTCGCAGGCTTGAAGCCCGCGCAACGTGCTGAGGGTTACCGGAAAGAAGGTCAGATAGAAGGAGATGACGACCTTGGCCATGATCGAGTTGCCAAACCACATGACCACGATCGCGCCAAAAGCGATGACGGGGATCGTCTGCGAAACGACAAAGATCGGCAGCACGATACGTTCGATCACGCGGATGTAATTGAAGGCTATGCCGCACAGGATACCCACGAGCGCGCCGGAGGAGAAACCGGCGATCGTTTCAATGAACGTGCGCCATACACCCGCCCCCAGGTCGCCGGAAACCGACCAGCCGTCCTGGGCTACTGCGGCCAGTGAAGGCAGATATCGTGGCGATATGTGAAACAGTCGTACGCTGACCTCCCAAAGGATGGCCGCCCCAACGATGCCGAGCAGAAAATTGTATCGTCCCAGTGCGCCGTTCATTTTGACCCCGCAGCACCGAAGGTCTTCATGCTCTCTTCCTCGACGCTGGCGAGCAGCCGACGCTTGATGGCCATGAATTCAGGCGTCGTGACGATGTTGCTGTCACGCGGCCGGGAAAGAGGGATCTCCTCGTTCGACTTGATCGTTCCCGGACGCGTGCTCATGACGATGACGCGATCGCCAAGGAAGATGGCCTCATCGATATCGTGCGTGATGAACAACACGGTCCGCTTGTGCCGCATCCAGATGTCGAGAAGCCATTTCTGCATCATCATCCGGGTAAGCGCATCGAGCGCACCGAATGGCTCGTCCAGGAGAATGAGGTCGCGCTCGAACAGGAATGTCCGCATCAACGCCACGCGCTGACGCATGCCGCCCGACAATTCATGGGGGAATTTCTGCTGGAAACCCTCCAGGCCGAATTCCGCGAACATCGGCTCGGCGCGCTTGCGGGCCTCGCGTCGCGACATGCCTTCGATTTCGAGAGCGAGTGTCGCGTTGTCGAGCACGGTCCGCCAGGGAAACAGCAGATCGCGCTGGGGCATGAACGAAATCTTACCGAGAAGATTTCCGTCTTTCTGCTGTTCTCCATTCAGAACGATGGAACTGCCGGCATCTGGCACCACCAGCCCGGCTATGATGTTGAAGAGTGTCGATTTCCCGCAACCCGAAGGCCCGATAAGGGTAACGAACTCTCCCTTCTGGATCGTCAGGTTGAAGTCCTGGACCGCGATGGTCCCGGCACCCTTGCCCGGAAAGCGTTTGTTGACATCGGAGAGGCGCAACAAACCGTGCTCGGCACCCGTTGTCGGCATATTGACATGCTTGTTCGCGGAGACCATGCGCCCCTCCAATGTTGGTCAGAACCTGTTATTGCTTTACGAGCTTGTCTTCTGCCGGAACCTTGTCCCAGAAGCTTGTATCGAAGGCAGCCTTGAGGTCGACGGGCCCCTTGAGGGCTCCGAATTTGACAAGGTTGTCCTGCACGGTCGCGATGTTTTCCATGTCCATCGCGCCGATACCGATCTCGCCGCCCTTGCGCGCGACCATCAGTTTTTCAAGCTCGTCGAGCATGAGTTCCTGATGATGACGATCAAGCGCCGAGCCGTTCTTCATGACGATATCGATGGTCTCAGGCTTGTTTTCGACCGCGTATTTCCAGCCTTTGAGCGTAGCGTTGAGAAATGCCTGCACGATTTCGGGCTTTTCCTTGATCACCTTCTCGGACGTTGCAATCGCGTCCTGCTGAGAGATGACGCCTGAATCAAGCGGATAGAACAGCTTGATGTTATTGACGCCCTGCGCACGAAGGATGTTGAGTTCGTTGAAGGTGGTAACGGTGGTCACGTCATACTGCTTGTCGATGAAAGGCTGCATCGAAAAGGGCTGAGAGATGATGTCCACGTCGGACTTGTCGATGCCTTCGGCGGCCAGGACCGCGAACAGCGTATATTGCGGGCCGGAGAACCAGGTGGCTACCTTTTTGCCCTTGAAGTCCTTGACCGAATTGATGCCGCTGTCGTCATAGGCGACATAGGCATGCGGCGATGTCTGGTGCATCATCGAAATCGCGACTAGCGGCAGGCCCTTTTCGCGGGCAAACAACACGACTTCCGTCCCGCCAACCAGGCCGAACATGTCCGAACCCGTGGCGACAAGCGTGTCGCTGCTGATGTTCGGTCCGCCATGGTTGATGGTTACGTCGAGGCCGGCTTCCTTGTAGAAGCCCTTGTCCAGGGCGACGTAAACACCGGCGAACTGCGCCTGCGCGGTCCATTTGAGCCGAACCGAAACCGGCTCGTTCGCCGCGGCTGCCTGCGGCAGGCTGAAGCCTAGAGCCATGGTCATTCCCGCCAGAAGAGCGGCACCTGTTCTGCTGATCATAGAAACTTCTCCCCTATTTGTGTGAAATGTATCCGTTTATTTGATTTTCGTATTCTTCGAGGCGGACTACCTCCTATGTCGTCCTCCGGCGACACGTCTCGATCGACTATGCGCAGTATGGAGCGCCGTGGGAAGCTTTTAATTGGCATCCAGATGCGAATATATACAAGAATTGGAATCTTGTATATATTCATATTCAGTTGGCATGATAATGTCGCGGTCGACCTTGGCGCGCTGCCGCGACGCCTCGTCCAACCGATCTGGAATTCGTAGTCAAACCGAGGATTTCGCCCATGACCGATCTGGCAGACTTCAGCCTCGTTGAGATATCCCATGCCATCCGGTCTGGGGATGTCACGCCTGTCAAGGTCGTGGAAAGCCTGCTGGAGCGGATCGAGGCCGTCGATGATCAACTTCATAGTTTTGTGGAATTGGCAGCCGAACCGGCTCTCACACAGGCTCATGCAGCCACAGCCGATATCAAGGCCGGGAATTGGCGGGGGGTGCTGCATGGTGTCCCGCTCGGGCTAAAGGACGCAATTTTCACCACCCGGATAAAGACGGGGCTTGGCAGCCCGGTCTTCGCTTCGTGGCAGGCGCCTCATGATGCCACCGTCGTCTCGCGCATCGAGGCGGCAGGCGGCATAATCCTTGGAAAATTGACGCTGACCGAGGGCGTCTATGCCGATCACCATCCGACCACCGTGCCGCCCGTCAATCCGTGGGGCGGCGCTCACTGGACGGGTACATCGTCAAGCGGCGCCGGCGTCGCGGTCGCATCCGGCCTTTGCTATGGGGCGCTCGGAACGGATACGGGCGGGTCGATCCGGCTTCCATCGGCGTGCTGTGGCGTCGTCGGCATAAAGCCCACATGGGGACGCGTAAGCCGCCATGGCGTCTTCCCGTTGGCCGAATCGCTGGATCATGTAGGGCCGATGTGCCGTACCGTTGCCGATAGCGCTGCCATGCTTGGCGTCATTGCCGGATCAGACAGCGCCGATCCAACGGCCAGCCTCGTGGCGGTTCCCGACTATATGGCGGTGCTCGACCGCGGCGTTGCCGGCATGCGGATCGGTATCGACTGGAGCTTTATCCGCTCAAAGTGCACCGATGAGGTCGTTGCCGGAATGGAAGCGGTGGTGGCCGTTCTTGAAAAGCTCGGAGCGGAATTGGTCGCCATCACGTTTCCGGAAACGGAGACGATCTTGCGTGGATGGGCGGTCGAATGCGCCGTTGAGGCAGCGATGGCACATCAGGATACCTATCCCGGCAAGGCCGGTGACTACGGCCCGAGACTTTCCGCGCTGATCGAGCGGGGGCGTAACCACAGCGGGCTCGCTCTGGCCCAGGTTCAAAAAGCGCGGCGCGAATTCGAAGGAAACGTCAGCCGGATTTTCGCCGACGTTGACGTACTCATCGTCCCGGGGCTTCCGGTGGCCGGTCCGACGCTTGAGTACATGTCGGGCCTTGGCGAGGATCCCGCAGCCATCCTGGCGATCGGTCCGTTCACCGCGCCGTTCGATGTGTCGCGTCATCCGACCATCACCGTGCCGTGCGGCTTCAGCAGCATGGGCGTACCCATGGGCTTCCAGTTTGTCGGCCCGCATTTCTCCGAGGCGACGCTTTGCGCCGCAGGGCATGCCTATCAGAAGGCGACGGATTGGCATCGCCACAGGCCGCCATCCCGATCCGCGTGATTGGAACCTAGCGGAAAATATGGTCCCGGTTCAGGTCCTTGATCGAGGGTGCGCCAAGCTGTGCCATAGTCACCGTCAGTTCATGCTGCAGGATGTCGATCACGTCCTTGCCGCCATCAGCCAAACCGCCAGCCGCAACCGCATACATGAACGCCCGCCCTGCCAGGACGAAATCGGCGCCGGCGCAAAGGGCCTTGGCGACATGCTCGCCGGACCTTACGCCGCCATCGAAAATCAGCGGAAAGTCCGGTCCCACGGCGGCGCGGATCGCCGGCAGCGCCTCGATCGTCGAGATCGCTCCATCGAGCTGGCGCCCACCGTGATTGGAAATGCCAACGGCGTCGAGGCCTATGCTCTTGGCCATGACAGCGTCTTCCGGCGACAGGATACCCTTGGCTACCAGATTTCGCGGCCAGCGATCGCGGATGCGCTTGAGCAACTCCCAGTTGAGCCGCCCGGTCGATTGCGACGACATATGCGCAGCCAGGGATTGGGCGCCACTTCCTTTCGGCGCGTAGCGGGCTATCGTCTCCAGCCGCGGCATGCCGTTCCGTAAAGTGGCCAAGGCCCAGCGCGGCCGTGACGCTACATCGAGCGCCAGCGCCAGGGAGGGCCGCATGGGAAGGCCGAAACGGTTCGTCATGTCGCGCAGCCGGCGGGCCGGAACCGGCACGTCCACGGTCACCATCATGACGTCGTATCCCGCGCTATCGGCGCGGGCGACAAGATCGTCCGCGACTTCCGGCGAACGCGCCACATAAAGCTGGAACCACATATTGTCAGGGGAGATTTCCGCCATCTTCTCGATCGACGTCGTGCCGGCGGTCGAGAGCGTGTAGGGAATATTTGCCGCTCCCGCCGCCCGCGCCAGGGCGGCTTCCGCGCCGGGCCACACAAGACCCGCCATGCCTATGGGCGCGACACCGAAGGGAAGCGACCATTTGCGGCCAAAAAGCGTGCGCGACGGATCGATCGTATCGACATCGACAAGCGCGCGAGGAAGCAGCGAAAGCCTGTCCAGCGCTTCCTTGTTGCGGCGTAGCCCCGTTTCGTGGCCGGCACCTCCATCGAGGAAATCGAACACGACATGCGGGATGCGTCTTGCGGCCTGCTCGCGAAGTTCCTGGATTGAAACTGCTTTCCTCATTCCGTTCCCGTCTCCAAATGACCTGGCAGGTTCGCCGACCCAGGCGCGCAGATTATCGGCCGCACCGGCTGTATAATTCAATGCCTATTATACAGAAATATCTTGCTTGCATACCGTAACGCAATTACCGTACTTCTGTGTGATGTTGGGCAATGGCCCCATGCCTTATGCCATGGGTTCGTTCGTCAGGACGAATGACAGCACGATAAGGGAGGCAAACGAGATGTCGGCACCGCTTGAGCTTGGTCTTTTTATCGACGGGGCGTTTCGCAATGCCCAGGATGGCCATCGCATAGAGGTTAGAAGCCCAGCCAGCCGCGAGCTGGTCGGAACCGCGGCCAGCGCATCCGTCGAAGACATGCAGTCGGCCGTCGCCTCGGCGGCGCGTGCCTTTGACGACGGACGCTGGTCCGAGTTGGACCCCATGGACAGGGGGCACGTGCTGCGCGCCATCGGTGACGCGCTGGCCAAGCGGATTCCCGAGTTTGCCGAGCTTGAATCGCGTGTAACCGGGCGTCCCATCCGCGAGATGCGCGCGCAACTGGCGCGCCTGCCGGAATGGTTTTACCATTTTGGCGGCATTGCGCGCGGCCTTGAAGGCAGCGTGACCCCCTTTCGCGGCGAGTATCTCAATTACACGCAGCTGAGCCCGATCGGGGCTGTCGCCATGATCACCTCCTGGAACCACCCGCTGCTGATCTTCCTCAAGAAACTCGCACCGGCCCTTGCCGCGGGCAATACGATCGTTGCCAAGCCTGCCGAATTGGCGCCGTTGACGCCGCTTTTGTTCGCCGAGCTTGCCAGCAAGGCCGGCCTGCCTGCCGGCGTGCTCAATGTCGTGTCGGGCAAGGGAAGCGTTGTCGGCACGGCGCTGTGCCAGGCGCCGCGCATTGCCAAGATCGATCTCACCGGGGGAACCGATACGGGACGCATCGTTGCCGGGATCGCTGCAACGCGGCTGGTGCCGACCGTCATGGAACTGGGCGGCAAAGCCCCTGTCGTGATCTTCGAGGATACGCCGCTGGAAGAAGCGGTGTCGGCCGCTGCATTTGCAGGTTTTATCGCGTCTGGCCAGACCTGCGTCTCCGGCACCCGCTTCCTGGTCCAGCGCTCTCTGTATGGCCGCTTCGTCGAGGCCTTCGCGGCCAAGGCGGCCAGCTTGCGGGTCGGCGATCCCATGGATACGGCGACCGACATGGGGCCTCTGATTTCGCAGTCGCAGCTCGACCGGGTACTTGAATATGTCGAATCCGCCCGGTCGCAAGGCGCCCGGCTCATTGCCGGAGGCGGCCGACCGCGTCTTGCGGCGCCCTTCGATCAGGGGTTCTTTCTCGAACCGACCGTCTTTGCCGATACGCGCGCCGACATGCGCATCGTGCGGGAGGAGATATTCGGTCCGGTTCTGTCGGTTGCTCCCTTCGACGACGAAGCGGATGCTCTTGCCCTTGCCAATGACAGCGAGTTTGGACTTGGCGCTTCGGTGTGGACGCGGGACATCGGCCGGGCACATCGTTTCGTGCGCAAGCTGCGCTCGGGCATCGTCTGGATCAACGATCATCACAAGAACGATCCGGCCTCGATCTGGGGCGGATTCGGTTCCAGCGGCTATGGAAAAGAGAATGGCTGGCATGCCCTTCGGTCCTACTGCAAGGAACAGAATGTGGTGGTCCGGCTCGGTGCCGATTTCCCAGACTGGTATGGCGGCGGAAACCGCTACGGCTGAACTGTTTTTTGGAGGTATTCATGTCGACTTCAGTCACACGCACCGCTAGCGATGCGTTTCTCGAGGCGTTGCGTGCCGGTGGCGTCGATGTCGCATTTTCTGTTTTCGGCACCGATCATGCCGGACTGATCGAAAGCTGGTCGAAACACGCCGCCACGCCGGACCTTCCCGAAATCCCGCGTCTGGTGCTTTGCCAGCATGAGTCCGTCGCCCTCAACGGGGCACTCGGCTATGCGCATTTTTCGGGGCGCGGGCAGGCTGTCATTGCCCATGTCGATGTCGGCACGCTCAACCTTGGTGCCGGCTTGCACAATTCGGCCCGCAACCGCCTGCCCGTCTTCATATTTGCCGGCCTTTCACCGTGGTCGGAAATGGGTGAGCGCTTTGGCGGGCGCGACCACTATGTCCATTGGATGCAGGATGTCTACGACCAGCGCGGCAGCGTCCGGCAATATGTGAAGTGGGAATACGAGGTGCGCAGCGGCCAGGTGTTTCCGGCCGCCGTCGCGCGTGGCTTGCAATTGGCAAATTCGCGGCCGCGCGGCGCAGTCTACATGACGGCGAGCCGAGAGCCCCTCGAGGAACCCGTCAGCGACGAGGTAAAGCTGCCGCCGATGCCGGCGCTTTCAGCAACCATACCCGCGCCCGAAACCGTGGAGGCCCTTGTCGGCGCGTTGCGCTCGGCCAAGGCGCCTCTATTGCTGACGACATCGCTTGGCGCCGAAGAGGGTGCCGTGGCGGCGCTGGTTGAATTCGCCGAGACCTTTGGCGTCCCTGTCGTCGAGATACGGCCCTTTTATACCAATATGCCCGCCGACCACAGCCTGCACCAAGGCTACTATACCGATGCCAAGATCGATCTTTTGCAGAATGCAGACCTGATCATAGCGGCCGATTGCCCGGTTCCGTGGATACCGACACTTGAGAAGCCGCGCGAGGATGCCCGCGTCATCTGGCTCGGCGAGGACCCCGCTGAAACGCGGATGCCGATGCGTACGCTGCATGGCCATGAATTCATCCAGTGCAACACGCGTGCCACGCTTCAGGCGTTGACCCGACATGGCAAGGATGTGCCGATCGCAAACGAGGCGGCCTTCCAGGACAGAATGGCCGCACTGGTGGCGCGCCACGACTCAAACCGCGCGGCTTGGAAAAAGGAAGCTCAGGGCGACAAACTGACGGTTGCGCGGCTGGCGCGCATCGTAGCGGACGTCTGCGGTGACGAGGCGCTTGTCATCAACGAGACGGTGACCAACGACACCCGCATCCTGCGCCAATTGACCAAGAACGTACCCGATCGCCTGATGGGCGAAGCAGGAAGCGGGCTGGGCATGGGGCTTTCTGCGGCGCTGGGTGCGAAGCTCGCCCGGCCTGAGGCGGATGTCGTGTGCCTGCAGGGCGACGGGTGTTATATTTTCGGCTCTCCATCCGCCGTTCACTGGGGCGCCAGCGCCAACAAGGCGCCTTTCCTTACCGTGATCTTCAACAATGGTGGCTGGCGCGCGGTGGCCCGCTCGACCGCGATGATGCACCCCGACGGCCACGCAGCCCGCGCGGGTTATCCGGAAGGCCGCTTCGAAGCGCCTTTGGACCTTGAGAAAATCGTCGAGGCGGCTGGGGGCACGGGCATCGTCGCATCGACGATCGAAGAGGCCGAGAGCGCTATTCGACGCGGCCTGGAACTGGTTCGCGCCGGATCGCAGGTCGTCATCAACGCCAAAGTCACCGACTGAGCGCAATGAGCCCGGATCCTGGATCCGGGCTCAGAAGAATGTCAGGCTCTCGGTAGAAGCGCCCCGCTATTTGACACTCGTGACCACGG
This sequence comes from Mesorhizobium sp. A556, assembly GCF_054489545.1. NCBI lineage: Bacteria > Pseudomonadati > Pseudomonadota > Alphaproteobacteria > Hyphomicrobiales > Phyllobacteriaceae > Mesorhizobium > Mesorhizobium sp. A556. Next base: position 29,917 of record NZ_JBTMXA010000004.1, on the reverse strand, counting down.
GACCGATCTGAATGACCGGTGGCTTCGGATACGCCGAGGTTGCGCCATCTTTTGTAGAGTGATTTCGTTCTAAGAACCTGACCCAAGGGGCCGATACGAAACGAAGGCGTATTCCCATATATGCCGCCACCCTGCCGCCCACTCCATTGACGTCGCGATTTCACACTGCGTCGAATTGGCGAACTGGTAACCCGCGTGTAACCGCGCCCATTTGAGGGGCTTTGGGCGGCAGCAACGTCAACCACCCCAAAAAGCGAAAAAGCCGCGGAGAACCGCGGCTTTTCGATGCTTGATCTCCCGAAGGAAATTGGAGCGGGTGAAGCGATTCGAACGCTCGACCCCAACCTTGGCAAGGTTGTGCTCTACCCCTGAGCTACACCCGCTCGTACGGCACCGGGCCGCAAGCCGCGCCTATATGGCTGAAGCGCATCGCGATTGCAACAGGGAAATCGCGATGGAAACGTACATCGCGGATTGTGCGGATTGCGACGATCCGGCCAAGCGCCGGAATCGGTTGGCTGGAATCGGCCAGCCAATGGCTGCGCCCTTGTCTTGCCCCCGGTTCGGTCATAAACGGCAGGTCTGCAGCATGAACGCCGGTGCCCTATGCCCAAAACCGAAACGGAACTTTTCAGCTTTCTTGCCGACCGGGGCTTGAATGTCACGACAAGGCGGCATCTGCCTCTGTTCACCGTGGCGGATTCGCAAGCGCTGCGCGGCGAAATCCCCGGCGGCCATACCAAGAACCTGTTCCTGAAGGACAAGAAAGACCAGTTCTTTCTCGTCACCGTCGAAGAGGACGCGGTAGTCGACCTCAAGCAGATCCATCTTCTGATCGGCGCATCCAGCCGTGTCTCCTTCGGCAAGCCGGAAAAGCTGATGGAATTCTTGGGTGTCGTGCCCGGTTCGGTCACGGTTTTCGGTCTGATCAACGACGCCGCCCATCAAGTCACGCTCGTTCTCGACGCCGACCTGATGGCGCACGATACCATCAACGCCCATCCCCTTACCAACGAGGCCACGACCTCGATTTCCGCCGCGGATCTGCTTGCCTTCGTCGAGGCAACCGGGCATGAGCCGCTGATCTTGAAAGTCTCGGCCTGATCGCCACATGGTGGACAAATAGCGGGCGGCATGAACAGGTCACCGCCAGACTACGCGCGACCGGAAGGAAAACGACATGAGCGACCAGAACCCGTTCGGCGGCATGAGCGGCCAATATTCGACCAGCATCCAGTATGGAAACGCGGCTGGTGAGCCTACGCCGCCTGCAGCGCTGCCGCAGGGCGACCAGGCTCCCGCCGACCTCATCAAGGACACGACGACGGCAGGCTTTGCCGCCGACGTCGTCCAGGAATCGCGCAAGCAGCCGGTGCTGGTCGATTTCTGGGCGCCCTGGTGCGGCCCCTGCAAGCAACTGACACCGGTGCTTGAAAAAGCCGTCCGGGATGCGGGCGGGCGAGTCAAGCTGGTCAAGATGAACATAGACGACCATCCCTCCATTGCCGGGCAACTTGGCATCCAGTCGATTCCGGCCGTCATCGCCTTCAAGGACGGCCAGCCGCTCGACGGTTTCATGGGCGCCGTACCGGAAAGCCAGATTAGCGCCTTCATCGACAAGGTCGCCGGCAAGGGCGACGGCCAGGCGCAAATCGCGGAAGCGCTGGCGGCAGCGGGCGAGGCGCGCGAGGCCGGCGATGCCCAGACGGCCGCCGACATCTATCACGCCGTGCTGGAACAGGCTCCGGAAACGGTCGATGCGATTGTCGGGCTGGCCGGCCTGCTGTTCGATGCGGGCGATGTCGAGGGAGCCGAAGACTTGCTGAAGCAGGTTCCCGAAGGGGCGAAGGAAACGCCGTTGCTCGTTGCGTTGCGCGCGAAAATGGCGCTGGCGGCCGAGGCCGCAAGCCTCGGCGACCCGCGGGAATTCGAACAAAGACTTGCGGCGAACCCGAAGGATCATCAGGCGCGCTTCGATCTCGCCATGATCCAGAGCGCGGGCGGCCAGCGCATGGAAGCTGCCGACAATCTGCTGGCGATCGTCAAGGCCGACCGTACCTGGAAGGACGATGGTGCGCGGTCCCAACTGCTGCAGTTCTTCGAGGCATGGGGCATGACCGACGAGGCGACGCTGGCGGCGCGCCGCAAGCTGTCGGCGCTGCTGTTTTCCTGAGCTTTTTTGCCGATTAAGCCTTGTTCCTTTCCGTTGACGCGCCAGATGGTGCATACTGGCTTCTTCCACGCGGCCGGCCTTTGGCAGGACGGCGGTAGGTGAAGCGACACGCAGCGCCGGAGTAGATCGATGCAGGCGGGAAACGCGCATTATCGCCGGAATGTGGACCTGCCGTCCGTATTGCCGGTATTTCCGCTTACCGCGGCGCTGCTGCTGCCCGGCGGCCGCATGCCGCTCAACATTTTCGAACCGCGCTATCTGCAGATGCTGGACGAGGCGATTGCCGGCGCGCGTGTCATCGGCATCATCCAGCCCAGCCTGGACGGATCGCTGCGCGCCGACGGCGAGCCGCAGCTTTGCGCGGTCGGCTGCATGGGCCGGGTCATTTCCTTTGCCGAAAGCGGCGACGGCCGCTACCTGATTTCGCTGCAGGGCATATGCCGGTTTCGGATCGGGCAGGAGCTGGAGGTCAAGACGCCGTACCGGCAATGCCGGATCGTGCCGTTCCTGGGCGATCTCGACGAGGAACAGGCCGGCGCCGACGTCGACCGGCCGGCTTTGCTCAAGGCCTTTCGCGCGTACCTCAAGGCGAATGAACTGGAAGCGGACTGGGAAGGCGTGAGCCGCGCCGAAAACGGTGTCCTGGTCAACGCGCTTTCCATGATGGCGCCATATGGGCCGGCGGAAAAACAGGCGCTGCTCGAGGCGCCCGACCTGAAGATGCGGGCGGAAACGCTGATAGCCATCACCGAAATGTCGATGGTGCGCGACAACGAGGATTTCGGATCGAGCCTGCAATGATGCAGGTCAACGCATCGGGCTGATGCGCGGTCGGCCGCGCGGCGCTCCGGGACTTGCAAGAGGATGTAAGGCGATGGCGGCGCATGGACGAGGCGGCAACAAGGCGACGGTCGATCCCAAACTGCTGGAATTGCTGGCCTGCCCGCTGACCAAGGGGCCGCTTGCGTGGGATGCGGAGCGCGGCGAACTGGTGTCGCGGCTGGCCAGGCTTGCCTACCCGGTACGCGACGGCATCCCGATCATGTTGCCGTCGGAGGCCCGGACGCTGACGGTCGAGGACATGCCGCCGCCACGCAAGGGCACGGCTACCCGATAGCGCTCGAAACCTGTGCGTGCCGGCAGCAATCCTCATTGAAAATTGCGGCCCCTGGGCATGACTTTTTGCGTCTCCTTCGCCAGTATAGCGGGTTGCGGCGCGCTTGCGGTTTTGCGGGTTGACGCATCGGGACCGCTTGGGGCGCGCCTTGCAGCGGGCGGACAGGCCTCCTCCTGAAGCACGGCAAGCCAGGGCGTAAAATCCTCTATTCTGTCGGCAACGATATGCACGACGCCCGATTCCGATTGCAGCTTGCCACTCACGCAGATGAATTTCGCGCCCATGACCACCGCCCGGAACCGATCGAACACGCGCGGCCACATGATGATATTGGCGACCGCCTTGTCGTCCTCCAGCGTGAGAAAAATGGCGTTGCCCTTGCCGGGTCGCTGCCGCACCAGCACGAGGCCGGCAACGCGCACGCGCCTTCCGTCCTTCACCGTGGGCAGCAGGGTATTCGGCGTGATGCCGCAACGGTCGAGTTTTTCGCGCAAAAACCCGACCGGGTGCGCCTTGAGCGACAGGCCGAGCGAGCGGTAATCGTGAATGACATGCTCGCCCAGCGGCATTTTGGGTAGCGCCGCCTCCGGCTCCATCTCGCGCAACAAAATGCCGGGCCGGTCGAACAGCGGCAGTTTTTCGGCGGCGCTCTTGCCGTCAAGCGCTCGCACCGCCCACAAGGCTTCGCGACGGTCGATGCCGCGCGAGCGGAAAGCGTCGGCCTCTGCCAGCTTCTCGATCTCGCCGACATCGAGGCCGGAGCGCAGCCAGACGTCGCGCACCGATGCGTAGCCGCCTCCACGCCGCTCCACGAATGTCGCCATGTGCTCCTTCGACAGTCCCTTGATCTGGCGAAAGCCGAGCCGGACGGCGTTGCTGCTTCTGATCACACCGCGCATTTGGGCATGGTGCGCAATCACCCGGTTCGGGTCGAAGGGCGATTTTTCCAGCGCGCAGTCCCAATCGGAAAGATTCACGTCGACATCGCGTATCTCGATGCCGTGGTCGAGCGCGTCGCGCACCAGTTGGGCCGGCGCATAAAAGCCCATCGGCTGGGAGTTCAGGATCGCGGCGCAAAAGACGTCGGGATAAAACGTCTTGAACCAGCAGGAAGCATAGACCAGCAGCGCGAAGGATGCCGCATGGCTTTCGGGAAAGCCGTAATCGCCAAAACCCTCGATCTGCCGGAAGCAGCGTTCGGCGAAGTCACGCGGATAGTCGTTCTTGACCATGCCCTCGATGAAATCCTGCCGGTGACCGTCAATCGTGCCATTGCGCCGGAAGGTCGCCATCGAACGGCGTAACTGATCAGCTTTGCCGGGCGGGAAACCGGCGGCCTCGATGGCGATCTTCATGGCCTGTTCCTGAAACAGGGGGATGCCGAGTGTCTTATGAAGTATCTTGTGGAGCATCGGGTTCGGATAGTGGACTTCCTCCAGTTTCATTCGACGCCGCAGATAGGGATGCACCATGTCGCCCTGGATCGGGCCGGGCCGCACGATCGCCACCTCGATAACGAGGTCATAGAATTCTCGCGGTTTGAGGCGCGGCAGCATCGACATTTGCGCGCGCGATTCGATCTGGAAGACGCCAAGCGTGTCGGCCCGGCAGATCATATCGTAGACGCGGGCGTCTTCCGGCGGGAGAGTGGCGAGTTCAAGCGGGCGGCCGTGTTCGTCATGCTCCTCGTAATGTTCTTCCAGCAGATCGAAGGCGCGGCGGATGCAGGACAGCATGCCAAGCGCCAGCACGTCGACCTTGAGCAGGCCAACGGCGTCGAGATCGTCCTTGTCCCACTCCACCATCTTGCGCTCGTCCATCGCTGTCTTGACGATAGGCACGATCTTATCGAGGCGATCCTTGGTGATGACGAAGCCGCCGACATGCTGGGTCAGGTGGCGCGGGAATCCCATGATCTCGTTGGAAAGGTCTATCACCTGTCTCGTCAGGGGATCGGCCTTGTCCAGGCCTCCGGCTTGCGCCTCCTTTTCACCCAGCTTCGACGACCACCAGCCCCATATGGAACCGGATAGCCCGTTCCTTACGTCGTCCGACAGGCCAAGCGCCTTGGCGACTTCGCGGAGTGCGGAACGGCCGCGATAGCTTGTGACCGCGGCGGCGAGCGCCGTGCGCTTGGTGCTGTATTTCGTGTAGATATACTGCATGACCTCTTCACGCCGCTCATGCTCGAAGTCCACATCGATGTCCGGCGGCTCGTTGCGTTCCTCCGAGATGAAGCGCTCGAACAGCGTATCGATCATGTCCGGTCCGACAGGCGTGACACCGATGCAGAAACAGACAACGGAATTGGCGGCAGAGCCTCTACCCTGGCAAAGAATGCCCCGGCTGCGCGCAAACCGGACGATGTCGTGGACAGTCAGGAAATAGCGCGCATAGCCCATCCGCTCGATGAGCGAGAGTTCTTCCCGGATATGTTGCGATACCGATGCCGGCACCCCGTCGGGGTATCGCTCCGCGGCACCCTCCAGCGCCAGTCGTGCCAGTTCCTGTTGCGGGGTCGCGCCATCGCGGGTCGGCTCGTCTGGGTAGTTGTACTGAAGATCACCCAGCGAAAAACCAAGCTCCGCTGCAAAGCGCTGCGTTTCAGTCAGCGCCTGTGGGTGGCGGCGGAAAAGCCGCGCCATCTCGGCCGGCGGCTTCAGGTGGCGCTCGGCATTGGCGGCGAGTTCCAGTCCGGCCTCGGCGACGGGCACGTTGAGGCGGATCGCCGTCAGCACGTCCTGGAGCCGCCGGCGCTCGGCCGCGTGATAGAGAACGTCGTTGGTCGCCATCAAGGGCAGGCCGAGCGCCTCGGCCATCGCCGCCGCCTGCTCGATTCGAAAACGGTCGTCGCCGCGATAGGCGGGCGCCACGGCAAGCCGCAGGGCCTTGCCGAACCGATCCTTGAGCGAACGCAGGATTTCCATCTGGCTTTTTGCGCGGGGCGACAAGTCCGGCAGCATCGCCAGCGATAGAAGGTCTCCCCATTCGAACAAATCGGCGCGGTCAAGCAGGGTCGCACCTTTCTCCGTCTCGTCGCGCAGATTGGCCTGCGTCAGCATCCGGCACAGGTTCCCCCAGCCCTTGCGGTCCTGCGGGTAGGCGAGGATGTCCGGCGTGCCGTCGCGGAAAACCAGGCGACAGCCCGGATGATAGGGGAGCGTCATCGGCTCGGCGTCCGGCGTCAGTTTGGCCTGCTTCGACTGGCTCCAGGCGCGCACCACGCCGGCCACGCTGTTGCGGTCGGCAAGCCCCATGCCGGCATGGCCGAGCCGGCAGGCTGCAACGACCAACTCCTCCGGCCGGGATGCGCCGCGCAGAAAGGAAAAATTCGACTGCACACCGAACTCGATGTAACGCGGCTCGGCCGGCATGGTGCGTGGCGGCCTCGCGGTCATGCGAAGATGCCGTGCATGAACCAGCGCGGCGGCGTTTTTGCAGCCCCGTAAAGGCCCTGGCGAAAAAGCCAGTAGCGGCGGCCCTCGGCGTCTTCGATACGGAAATAGTCGCGCGTCTGACGTGCGGTTTCCATTATGATGGCTTGTTTTTTGACCTCCTCGGGATCCTCGCCTTCCTTCACTTCAAATGTAGTGATGCGCTCTCGCCACCATTCCGGCGCGATGCGTTCCGGTCCTTCGGCCCGCGTGACCCGGTACGAGGCGCGCCGCCAGCGGAAATGCAAAGGCGGCCCTTCCGGCAGTTCGGTCGCCGGCACATCGACCGGCTCGGGCGAGCGGAAGAGACGGATGGGCCGTTCGTATTGGACGTCCGGCGGTGCGAGGTTTTTCGGCTTCTTTCCCAGCGCCTGCGCAAATGGCACCAAGGCAATGGCGCGTTCCGGCAGGTGGCTTTCCACGCATATAGGCTTCAACACCGCACTGTCGCCCAGCCGCGCGCGGACACGGTCGACGAAAAGTTCCAGGCTGGCGCTCTCGTCGGTTGCCTGCCCGGCCAGATCGGCCTGCTGCATGGAAAAGGCAGCGGTGGAAAGGACCGAGAGGCGGACCAGATCGAAGCCGTAGCCGGCGTCGAAATCCTGGCCGGCGGCGGCAAGCCGTTCATGGAACAGTTTCTGGATCAGCACCGGGTCGCGCAAGGGCCGCGAGGTGCCGACAGCAATGCGGCTGACCGCACCGTCGACGCGAAACAGCATGAGCCCGAGCGAGCGGGCACCTTCGCCGCGGCGTTCGAGGTCCGATTTCAGCGCCTGCGCCAGGCTTTTGGTCAGGTGCTCGATGTCTTCGACCTGCGTCACCGGCTCAGCCAGATGCCGCTCGACCGAAAGCGGCGCTGCCGGCAGGCGCGGCGACACCGCCTCGTCCAACCGGCCAAGCGCCTGATCGAGGCGACAAAGCAATGCCGCACCGAACCGGCGGGCAAGCGGCCCACGCGGCGTTTCCATGACGCTTCCTACCCGGCGCAGGCCGACGCTTTCCAGGCTTTCGCGCACGCCGGGCTCGATGCGCAGCGCGACAAGCGGCAGCGGGGCAAGCAGATTTTCCTCTTCGCCGGCGGCAACGATGCGGCGGCTGGAAAAGCGCGAAGCCGCCCACGCCGCGCCGACTGTCGAGGCGATGCCAGCGCGGGCATCAAAGCCCTGTTGAAGAAACCGCGCCAGCATGCCCTCCAGCATCGCCTTCTCGCCGCCGAAAAGATGCGCGCAGCCGGTAATGTCGAGGAACAGCCCGTCCGCCCCGTCCATCGCCACCAGCGGCGTGTAGCGGTCGCACCAGTCGGCCAGCCCCTCGAGCAGGCGACGGTCGGCCGGCGGATCGGCCTCGACGATGTCGATTGCCGGATGCATGGCGCGCGCATCGGCAACGCCCATGCCGCGCTTCAGGCCGAGCGCTTCAGCCTGCCTGTCGAGCGCGGCGATGCGCTGGGCGTTGCGGTCGAGATGGCGGACCACCAGCGGCCGGCTGGCCGGCCTCCCATTCGTCGGCTGGCCCTCCGGTGTCTTGTCTGAACGCCAGCACCGTCCCAGGCGCTGCCGCAGGATCCGTTCCGTGGCGAGATAGGGAAACCACAGGCTGAGAATCCGCTGACCGCTTTTCCTCGTCTCTTCGTTCCTCGAAAATGCGTTCATCGGGGTTCCACTCCAGTATGAATTGTCCGGGCAAGGCGGTGCGGCTCTTGCCGATGGCGACGGTGAAGGCGGGCCGGCCGATAGAGCCCGCGAGCGGAGCGCCGATCGTTTCGCGCAGCGCCGACGCGGCCGGCGCCACCAGGAGGCGCATGGGGGCCGCCGTCGGCTCGGCCTCGGCCGCATGCCGCAGCAGGAACAGCGGCCGGCCGGTCTGTTGCGCCCTTGCATGCAGCCGCCGCGTCGCGGTCAGGTCGAGCCGTTGCGGATTGCCGTGAACCTCCAGCACCACGGCGGCAGGGGCTGCCAGCCGCGCCGCCTCCTCGGCGATCCACAAGGCGTCAGTGAGTTTTTTCGCCTCGCAAAAGAGCAGGGTTTCGGGCTCGATGCCGAACATGGCCTGAAGCCCCCTGGCATGGGGAAAGCCGGTTTCGCCAAACATTCCGGTCGTGCCGATCCACAGGACCGGCGCTCCAAGATCTGCCTGCCGCTTGAGGATAAGGCTGACCAGGGCCAGCATGAAGCCGGCGACAGCGCCCGCGTCGCGCGTTTCCGTGCCGTGAATCTCGATCAGCGCCGCTCTCGGCAGGCCACCGCCTAGGGCGGCGTCGAGCCGCTCGACGCCGGTAGGCAAGGCCGCATTGCCGGCTCCAACGCCGTAGCGCCGGACCGCCGCGTCATCCGCATCGGCGGGCGCCCGCAAGGGCTCCGGCAACGATCCTTCGATCTTCGCGATCTGGCGACGCAGGGCAAAAACAGTTTCCCGCGCCGCGGCATCCTTCGCCATGACGGTTCAGCTTCCAGCAAAATTGTTCCTGTTATGTTCTTATAGATTCCAGAGGCTACTCTGAGAGTCAATCGGAGTCGCAAAAGAATTTATTCCTCTTGCCTGAGGGCGGGTTCATCAAGCCGCCGTCATTTGCCGATTCCGGCGCAAAAGCCTATATGCGGGCGACAAAGGAAACCGCATGGCCCGCATCTACAAGACCCGCACCTGGCACGACGAGCTTTCGCCCTCGCTGGAGGAGATGGAGTTCCTGGCCATGGAGGTCTATGCGCATCTGCCTGAGGAGTTCCGCAAGCTGACCGGCGAGATCATCATCCAAGTCGCCGAATTCCCGACCGACGAGATCATGGACGATCTGTCGCTGGAAACACCCTTCGACCTGCTTGGCCTGTTCGAGGGGCGCGGCATCGCCGAACGCTGGAACCCGCAGACCGGCGAAGGCCCGAACCGTGTCACGCTCTACCGCCGGGCGATGCTGGACTACTGGTCCGAAAACGAGGAGACGTTGGGCGACATCGTCACCCATGTGCTCATCCACGAGATCGGCCACCATTTCGGCCTGTCGGACGACGACATGGAAAAGCTCGAGGAAGAGGCCGAGTAATTTTTTCCCCGGCATGCCGCCCAACGCCGCCGTTTAAACGACCCGTCGCCCAACCCTACCAATCGCTGAGCTTGGTCTTGCCGGCCTCGTATTCCTGGCCGTCGACGTCCTTCACCACGGCCTGGCCGCAGCGCATGATCTTTTCCTTTTTGTCATAGGCGTAGGTCGGCGAACCGTAGAGGTGCCAGCCCTTGTTCAGCGCCGCCGTCACCTTGTGGCAGAAGGAGGCGTCGTCGATGGCGGTGAGAAAACGATAGAGGCGCATTGGTCTATCCCTGCGATGAGAGGTGTGGCGATCATGCCCCGATGGCGGTCGCCTTTGCCAGCAGTTTTTCAGCCTGCGCCAGATGCAGGCGCTCGACCATTTTCCCGTTCAATCCGATCACGCCTTTTTGCGTGTTCCCGGCCAGCGCGAAAGCGTCGTGGATGGCCCGTGCTTCGGCAATGGCTTGCTGCGAAGGTGAAAACGCCGCGTTGGCCGGCTCGACCTGCGACGGATGGATCAGCGTCTTGCCATCGAAGCCCATGCTTGCCGCCTCCCCACATTCGCGGGCAAAGCCGTCCACATCGCGGAAATCGTTGAAGACGCCGTCCAGAAGGTCGATCCCGCCGGCCCGCGCCGCCAGCACCATCTGCATCAGCCATGGCACCAGATAGCGCCGGTCGGGTGTCGCCAAAACGCCGGTTTCCTTGGCCAGGTCGTTCGTTCCGGCCACGAAACAATCAAGCCGCGAGGCCGGGTCGCGGCCAAGTTCGGCGATCGCGCCGATATTGAGCATCGCCTTCGGCGTTTCGATCATCGCCCACAGTTTCACCTCGTCCGGCGCAAAGGCATCGTCCAGCGCATCGCCGGCTTCCAGCACATCGCGGGCCGTGTCGACCTTCGGCAGCAAAATGCCGTCCGGCTCGCAGCTTGCCGCCACCAGGAGATCGTCCATGCCCCATTCGCTGGACAGCGCATTGATGCGCACCACCATCTCGCAACGCCGCTTCCCGGCGAGAATGCCTTTCAGCTTTTCGCGCGCCGCGCCTTTTTCGCCGGGCGCGACGGAATCCTCCAGGTCGATGACGACGACGTCGCAGGCGAGCGAGCCAATCTTGGCCAGCGCCTTGTCATTGGCGGCGGGCACATAGAGCACCGAGCGGCGCGGGCGGTAGGACGGTTCTTTCATCTGGTCTTCTTGCCCGGCAAAGCTGGCCCTTGCAAGGACTTGCGACAACGTGGCGAAAGCTGTTTCCTGCGCGCGTGCTATTGGAAAGCACGCAACGGTTCCGGGAATTTCTGCATGGCGCACTACGATATCGTGATCATCGGCGGGGCGATCGTCGGCTCGTCGCTCGCCTACTACCTGCGCAAGGAAGGCTTTGCCGGCACCATCGCGCTGGTCGAGCGCGATCCGCAATTCACCCATTCGGCGACGACGCTCTCCATGGCCTCGATCCGCCAGCAATTCTCGATCCCGGAAAACATCCGCCTGTCGCAGTTCACGCTCGGCCTGTTCCGCGGGCTGAAGGACGAATTCGGCCCCGAAGCCGACATCGGCTTTCGCGAGGGCGGCTACCTGATCCTGGCCAGCGATGATGGCCTGCCGATCCTCAAGGCCAACCACGCCGTGCAGTTGGCCGAGGGAACCGACATCGTGCTGGAGGACGCCGCGATGCTGGCCAGCCGGTTCCCATGGCTTTCCACCGAAGACATTTCCGCAGGGGCCTATGGCCGCTCGGGCGAGGGCTGGTTCGACGCGCATGCCATGCTGGGAGTATTCCGAAAGGCGCTGCGCCAGAAAAATGTCGACTTCGTCGCCGCCTCCGTCACCGGCATTTCCCGCGACGGTGACCGCGTTACCGGGGTAACGCTCGACAATGGCGAAAGGCTCGATGCCGGCATCGTCGTCAACGCCGCCGGTCCCAACGCCGGCAAAGTAGCTGGAATGGCCGGGCTGGCGCTGCCGGTCGAGCCGCGCAAGCGCACCGTATTCGTATTTGAAGCGCGCGAGAAATATGCCGACATGCCGCTGCTGGTCGATCCGAGCGGCGTCTATGTCCGCCCGGAAGGATCGGTTTATCTGACCGGCGGCGCCGAGCACGGGGAAAACGAAGCCGCCGCCGATCCAGTCGATTTCGAGCCCGAATGGGGCCTGTTCGAAGAGACGATCTGGCCGGTGCTGGCCACCCGCATTCCCGCCTTCGAGGCGATCAAGATGACGCGCGCCTGGGCCGGCCATTATGACTATAATGCGCTCGACCAGAACGCGGTGATCGGCCCGCACCCGGAGGTGGAAAACTTCATCTTCGCCAACGGCTTTTCCGGCCACGGCCTGCAACAGGCGCCGGCGGTGGGCAAGGCGCTGGCCGAATTCATCGTCCATGGCGGCTACCGAACCGTCGACTGCTCCGCCTTCGGCTATGCGCGCATCGCTGCGGGCCGCGCTTTTCGCGAATTGAACGTGATTTGATTTCATCCCGGCGAGCCCCTCCCTTGCCACGCCCGCTTTTCGCGTCTGGCCATTGAGCAATCGGTGGGAAGGGCGACGCGAGGCCGTGCCTTCGATAATTTGATACATGGCGCGAACCTCGCGTCACGCCGGCGTTTTCCGTTTCCGTCCGATCCGCTACACCGTCCGGCATTTGCGCCTTTCGGTTTGTGTGCTCGCTCCAGCACGCACGGGCCATAGTACCCGCGGGTGACCCTCTGGACGAAACCTCCCCGGGTGGCAGGCACGTTTCCTGCCGCCGGAGGCGCCGGTTTCTCCCCACACGTTCACCGTCGCGACCGGTGTTCCCATGGGAGAAACTGCGAGGGATTATGCGGGAAGGCGGGGAGGGTGTGGATATGTTTATTTTCGAGGGGTGTTGGACGGAGCGCTCCCCCAGTTCCGTCATCCCGGAAGCCTGTGCCGGAGCACAAGCGATGGGGTGAGGATTTCGCGGGAAGCTTGCCTATTGACCTTGCCTGTGCCCACCCCTATCTGAGCCCTCGTCAAGGGCGGGAAGCCCCTGCCACCCGCGGTCGCAAGATCTGGTGAAGCTTCCCTTGAAAAGTTCGTTTCCTGTCGATGCGACGGCCGAAACGGCAATGCGGGCACCCGTTCGATAAAAGCCGTTCGTCAAATCGCAAGGAGCGAAGCCATGACCATCGGTCACACGACTTTCAAGGATAAAACCCCCGGCCCCAACGCCTACAAGGCCAGTGCCAAAAGGTTGCGGACGGCGCTTGCCGAAGACGGCATCGCCATCAGCCACGCCAAGGCGCTGGAACTGGTGGCCCGCCAGAACGGCGTCCGCGACTGGAACACGCTTGCCGCGCAACCGGTCGAGGACACCAAGCCTGTGTCCCTGGCGCCAACCGCCAACGGCGCGCCGTTTGGCGTCGGCGAGGCGGTTGCCGGCACCTTCAACGGCCGCGATGCGCAGGGCCGCGTCATCGGCCTGGAAGAGACGATCAAGCCGGATTTGTGGCGCGTCACCATCGCCTTCGATCCGCCGGTCAACGCGGCGACCTCGCAGCTGTTTTCCGCCGAGCGGCGGCGCGTGCAGATGGTGGTCGGCACTGATGGCCGCTCGCGCCGGCTGACCGGCACGGAAACCGGCGTGATGGCGCTGGCGAGGGCGTGAACTGATCGGCGGAAAAGGCGGCAGGCTCGTTCAGGCGATCTTGCCGCCTTTTATTTGGCCGCGACCTTGTGTAAACCGGGCACCAGCAATCCGCCATAACCGAAAAGACGGGCAAAGCCATGGATAAATTCACCAAGCTCACCGGCGTCGCCGCTCCGTTGCCGATCATCAACATCGACACGGACATGATCATCCCCAAGGATTACCTCAAGACGATCAAGCGCACCGGGCTCGGCACCGGCCTGTTCGCCGAGATGCGCTACAACGAGGACGGTTCGGAAAACCCGGATTTCGTGCTCAACAAGCCGGCCTACCGCAAGGCGCAAATCCTGGTCGCCGGCGATAATTTCGGCTGCGGTTCAAGCCGCGAGCACGCGCCATGGGCGCTGCTCGATTTCGGCATAAGCTGCGTGATTTCCACGTCCTTCGCCGATATTTTCTACAACAACTGCTTCAAGAACGGCATCCTGCCGATCACGGTCAGCCACGAGGATCTGGACAAGCTGATGGACGACGCCTCGCGCGGCTCCAACGCGACCCTGTCCGTCGACCTCGAGGCCAAGGAAATCCGCGGGCCGGACGGCGGCGTCGTGAAATTCGATCTCGACGACTTCAAGCGGCACTGCCTGCTCAACGGCCTCGACGATATCGGCCTGACCATGGAGAAGGCTCCGGCCATCGCCAGCTTCGAAGCCAAGAACGTGGTAAGCCGCCCCTGGGCCTGAATTTTGCCCGGTTGACCAGCAGGGGAGGTCGAGGATGCGGTTTTCTTCACTGGCTTCGGCAACAGCCCTGATCTGCGCCGCACTTTACGGCGCGGCCGCCCATGCGCAGGACAAGCAGGCGCCGGTCCCCTTTGCCGGCGGCCAGCTTACCGTCACCCAGACCGAGGACTATGGCGAGAAAACCCTTGCCTTCGACGGCAAGGAACTCGCCCATAACTACGTCGTCTATTTCGACAGGATAGCCAAGGTCGATGGCACGGACGTGGCGCTGTTCGACGTCGGCGACGGCGGCAATGCCTGCGGACCGGCCAAGCTCATGGTCTGGAAGCCGCAGAATGGCGGCATCGAAACCGACAGCATCGGCGAGGACGATTGCGGCGCGCCGGTCATGGCCGTGAACGAGAACCAGATCTATTTCGTACCCTGGCTGATGCCGGGCGGCAGCGCGCCGGTAAAAACATGGTCGCCATCCGCCGGTTTCGCGCTCGCCGGCACTCTGACCTACACGCCCGATCCGGGCACGGGCTGGGAAGACATCGACGCGTCGAAATACGACAACATCATCGACGCCTTCCATAACGAGGCGGTCTACACGGCGGCGACAAAGCTGCTCGGCGACCGTTTGACGGACGTGACCACGGCCCTGCTGGTCGGCGGCGGCACCGAAAAGACCGCCTCCGGCATCATTTATGCCAGCGGCTGCGTACCGCATGCCTGCGGCGGCAGCGACGGCTTCATGGCCATCGATGCCGGGGCTCAAAAGCTGTACTTTGCGCAAGAGAATGAAAAGGGCGCGGACGCCTGGCCGACGCTGAAGACATGGCCAGCCGATCTGCGCGCCGCCATGAAAAAGGCCTTCGCGCCACCGCAGTGAATTCCAGAAGCGAGGCCCCCATGCGCAAACTGATCTCGACCGGATCGCCCTTTGAGAAGACCGGCGGCTATTCCCGCGCCGTGGTGCAGGGCGACTGGTGCTTCGTCGCCGGCACCACCGGCTACGACTATGCGGCGATGACCATGCCGGAAACGGTCGAGGCGCAGACCCGCAATTGCCTCTCAACCGTCGCAAAAGCCTTGTCGGATGCTGGTTTCGAACTGGCCGACGTGGTGCGGGCGCATTACTACCTCGCCGATGCGGCCTATGCGGACGTAGTCTTTCCGCTGCTGGGCGAAGCGTTCGGCGACATCCGCCCGGCCGCGACCATGGTCGTGTGCGAGCTGATCAAGCCGGAAATGAAGATCGAAATCGAGGTGACGGCGTTGCGGCGCACGGCAGAAAGTCGCGCATGACGGTCCGGCGCATCGTCGCCAATATCGCGACCCGAGACATCGCGGCCGCAAAACGCTTCTACGGCGACGTGCTCGGGCTTGAGCTTTTGATGGACCATGGCTGGATCGCCACCTACGGCTCACAGCAGACGATGACCGTGCAGGTGAGCTTTGCCGCAGAGGGCGGGTCCGGCACGCCGGTGCCCGACCTTTCCATCGAGGTCGATGACGTCGATGCGGTGCTTGCAGCCATGGCAGAGGCCGGTTTCCCCGCCGAATACGGCCCCGCCGACGAACCGTGGGCCGTGCGCCGCTTCTATGTGCGCGATCCGTTCGGCCGGCTGGTCAACATCCTGTCGCATCGCTGACCCGGTTTCGGCTTGCGCACCGCCCACTTGGCGTTTAGCAAGGCCGCAAATCGAAAACTCTTTTGGGGACGGCTCTCATGGCTTCGAAAAACCTCTTCCTCCTGCCCGGCGATGGCATCGGCCCCGAAGCAATGGGCGAGGTGAAGAAACTCATCATCGCCATGAACGACAAGCTGGGCAGCGATTTTTCGACCGACGAGGGCCTGGTCGGCGGCTCGGCCTATGATGCGCATGGCCAGGCGATCTCCGATGCCGACATGGAAAAGGCGCTCGCCGCCGACGCCGTGCTGTTCGGCGCGGTCGGCGGGCCGAAATGGGACGGCGTGCCCTATGAGGTCCGCCCCGAAGCCGGCCTGTTGCGGCTGCGCAAGGACCTCGAACTGTTTGCCAATCTGCGCCCCGCCATCTGCTATCCGGCGCTCGCCGCCTCGTCCTCGCTCAAGCAGGAGGTGGTCGAGGGGCTGGACATCCTCATCGTGCGCGAACTGACCGGCGGCGTCTATTTCGGCGAGCCGAAAGAGATCATCGATCTCGGCAACGGTCAGAAGCGCGGCATCGACACGCAGGTCTACGATACGTTCGAGATCGAGCGCATTTCGGGCGTTGCCTTCGAGCTGGCCCGCACGCGGGGCAACAAGGTCTGCTCGATGGAAAAGAACAACGTCATGAAGTCGGGCGTGCTGTGGAAAGAAGTGGTGACACAGACCCACAAGGCCAAATATGCCGACGTCGCCCTGACCCACATGCTGGCCGATTCCGGCGGGATGCAGCTCGTTCGCTGGCCCAAGCAGTTCGACGTGATCGTCACCGACAATCTGTTCGGCGACATGCTGTCGGATATCGCCGCCATGCTGACCGGCTCGCTCGGCATGCTGCCTTCGGCGTCGCTCGGTGCACCCGATGCACTGACAGGCAAGCGCAAGGCGCTCTACGAGCCGGTGCACGGCTCGGCACCCGACATCGCCGGCCAGGGCATCGCCAACCCGATCGCCATGATCGCGTCGTTCGCCATGTGCCTGCGCTATTCGTTCAACATGGTGGCGGAAGCCGACCGGCTGGAAGCGGCGATCGCCGCCGTGCTGAACGAAGGCCTGCGCACGGGCGATATCATGTCGCCCGGCATGACCGAGGTCGGCACCACTCAGATGGGCGACGCCATCATCGAAAAATTCTTCGCCTGAAACGTTTCCCTGGCGCGGCCGATGTCATCGGCCGCGCCTCTGCTGGAATCCCATGCGGCAAGGGCTTGGTCGCCGTTGCCATGCCTCTCGCCCGAAACGAGCCAATCGTGAGCGTGCAACACTCTCCCCTGCTCGGTATCGGCCTGATGGCGGCAGCGATGGTGCTGGTCCCCAGCGTGGACGGCATCGCCAAGGTGCTGAGCGCGACCCATTCGCCGCTCTACATCAGTTGCGCGCGCTATGCCTTTGCCTCGTTCTTCGTGCTGCCGTGGGCGTTGGCGCAACGCGGCACCCGGTTTCTACCCCGCGAGAACCTCCCCGCGCACGCCTTGCGCACCTTCTTCGCGGCGGCGTCGATGTGCTGCTTTTTCGCCGCCCTGTCCGTCGCACCCATGGCCGATGTGACCAGCGCCTATTTCGTCGGGCCGATCATCGCCGCGATCCTGTCGGTGCTGTTGCTCGGTGAGGCCCTGACCCGGCGCAAGATCGCAGCGCTCGTTCTCGGCTTCGTCGGTGCCATCGTCATCGTCAGCCCGGCCGGCGGCGTCCATGCCGGCCTCCTGCTGGGCGTCGCCGCAGGCGCGTTCTTCGCTCTCTACATGATCGCGACGCGCCAGACCCGCGCCAGCGATCCGGTCGGTACCCTCGCCTTCCAGTGCTTGTTCGGCGCCGCCATCCTGGCGCCGCTGGCGATCTGGAATTGGTCGGTCCCGACAGCGGCCGAAGTCGGGCTGCTTTTTCTCATGGGAGCCGTCTCGGCGGTCTGCCATTTCATGACCATCAGCGCTTTCCGCCACGCGGAAGCCTCGCTGCTGGCACCGCTGTCCTATCTGGAACTGCTCGGTGCCGTGGTCATCGGGTTCCTGATCTTCAATGACCTGCCGGGCATCCGGGTCGTGACGGGAGCAGCCCTGATCGTCGTCGGTGGGCTTGTCCTGGTACAACGCCGCAAGGGAGGCCGGGATAAGAAGCTGAAGGGGGAGGAGAGACCGTAACCGTATTCGGGTTCAGGTCATTGACAAAGGCATCTGTTCCCCAGACGTCCTCGGGCTTGTCCCGAGGATCTACTGACGCTTCCGTAAGATGCTGAAAAGGCTATGCAATTCAACGATAGCAGATCCTCGGCACAAGGCCGAGGATGACGGGCGTGGGTTCGCCTACGGTTTGTCGGCAGCCTGAGCCCTATTCGGGCTTCTTCTTTGGTTTCTTGGTCTTCGGCGGTCCGGATTTGTCGAATTTCGGCTTGCCCGATTTTGCGGCCCACGGCTTTGAGTCTCCGGCGAATGCCGGCTTTTCGCGTTTTTCAAAGGGCCGCTTCGGCGCGGCATTATCGAAACTGCCCTTGCCGCGATGTGGCTTGCGGTCCGACGGGGGCGGGGCGTAGCCGGCCCTGGTCAGATCGGGAAGGCCATCCAGCCGCTTCACCGATATGCTTCCCTGCACCTTGTGGTCCGGCCCGGTCGCGGCAAAGAACTGGTCGGCGCTGCCGGCGGCGATCTGCACGAAGCTTTCCTCCGGCTGCATCTTGATCGCGCCGATTTCGCGCTTGGTGATGCCGGCCGTGCGGCACAGCATCGGAATCAGCCAGCGCGGCTCGGCGTTCTGCCGGCGGCCGACCGACAGCGAAAACCAGACGCTGTCGCCAAAATCGTCGCGCCGGCTGGGCTTGTCGTCGTAGGACGCAACGGCTCGCTCGCCCCGCTCCGTCGAGGGCCGGAACGCCATCGGTGGGGACAGATCTTCCGGTGCCGAGCGGCCGGCGCGGCTAAGCCGCAGGAACGCCACCGCGACCTGCTCGGCATTATGGGTTGCCAGCAAGGTGTCGACGAACGCACGCTCCTCGTCCCCTACCGGCTGGGTAAAGGCGCTGTCGGCCAGCATGCGCTCATTGTCGCGCTGCATGACCTCGTCGGCCGAGGGCGGGTTGGCCCATTCGGGCGTGATGGCGGCGTTTTGCAGCAGGCGCTCGGTGCGCCGGCGCGCATGATGGGGAATGATCAGCGCGCTGACGCCCTTGCGCCCGGCGCGCCCGGTTCGGCCGCTGCGGTGCAGCAGCGTTTCGGGGTTGGTCGGCAGGTCGGCGTGGATCACCAGCTCGAGATTGGGCAGGTCGATGCCGCGCGCCGCCACGTCCGTGGCGATGCAGACGCGCGCGCGCCCGTCGCGCATTGCCTGCAGCGCGTGGCTGCGTTCGTTCTGGCTGAGTTCGCCCGACAGCGCCACCACGGAAAAATTGCGGTTGTTGAAGCGGGCAGTGAGGTGGTTGACGGCGGCGCGCGTGTTGCAGAACACCAGCGCGTTCTTGGCTTCATAGAATCGCAGCACGTTGATGATGGCGTTTTCGCGGTCGGCCGGCGCGACGGAAAGCGCCCGATATTCGATGTCGTGATGCTGCCTTTCCTCGCCGGCGGCGGTGATGCGCACCGCGTCGCGCTGATAGCCCTTGGCGAGCGTGGCGATGGCGCGGGGCACGGTGGCCGAAAACATCAAGGTGCGGCGGTCCGCCGGGGCGGCGTCGAGGATGAATTCCAGATCCTCGCGAAAGCCGAGGTCGAGCATCTCGTCGGCCTCGTCCAGCACAACCGCCCTCAGGCCTGTCATGTCGAGCGCATGGCGGGTGATGTGATCGCGCAGGCGGCCCGGCGTGCCGACGACGATATGCGCGCCGCGTTCCAGCGCGCGCCGCTCGGTGCGCATGTCCATGCCGCCGACACAGGTGGCGATGGTCGCGCCGGTAAATTCGTAGAGCCATTCCAGCTCTCTCGCGACTTGCAGGGCAAGTTCGCGCGTCGGCGCGATGGCCAGCGCCAGCGGCGCGCCCGCATGCGAAAAGCGCTCGGCTTCGCCAAGCAGCGTCGGCGCAAGCGCCAGGCCGAAGGCCACCGTCTTGCCGGAACCAGTCTGCGCCGAGACCAGCGCGTCCGCCTGGCCTATTTCGGAGCTGAGCACGGCCTTCTGGACAGAGGTCAACTCCACGTAACCGTGCTTTTCCAGCGCTTGGGCAAGCGCAGGAACGATACCTTCGTATTTTGTCATCTTCGTCTTTCGGAATTCGGTTTTCGCTAAGCTGGCCACGGAACATCCGTCGCCAAGCAATGCCGCAGCCGACAGGCAGCAGGCCAAACGATTTCCGGTGTCGTACTTCGGGCGGCGTCCAATGTACAGGGTGCGCCCGATTGACTCTTTCGCCAAAGCGCGTAAAAGCCGGCTCCGAACAGGATATTCTTTCATGCGCGGCCTTTTGATGGCGCTTTTTGCATTCGATTTCCCCGGCCACGGAGCTTCGGCTTCCGGCGCAGGGCGTCGCGCGCGCCTGTCCTCGACTAAAACCACGGCCAAAAAAACGACCGCCACCACGGTCTGATCTCCCTTGGCCTGCTCGCCCTCTCCCCGGGTTCGCCACGGGGGAGGCGACCCGCACTGGCCAGCGGGTTCTCCAAGCAGCAAAGCGGAGAGCGACAGGAGATTTTCAATGGGTTTCAAGGTTGCGGTAGTCGGCGCCACGGGCAATGTGGGTCGCGAAATGCTCAACATCCTGGAAGAGCGCGGCTTTCCGATCAGCGAGATCGTGCCGCTCGCCTCGCGCCGCTCGCTCAATTCCGAAGTGTCGTTCGGCGACAGGACGCTGAAGACCAAGGTGCTCGACAATTACGATTTCTCCGACGTCGATATCTGCATCATGTCGGCCGGCGGCAATGTTTCCAAGGAATGGTCGCCGAAGATCGGCAAGCAGGGCTGCGTCGTCATCGATAATTCGTCGGCCTTCCGCACCGATCCGGACGTGCCGCTGATCGTGCCGGAAGTGAACCCGGACGCCATCGAAGGTTTCAGGAAGAAAAACATCATCGCCAACCCGAACTGTTCGACCGCCCAGATGGTGGTAGCGCTGAAGCCGCTGCATGACGTAGCCACCATCAAGCGCGTCGTCGTCTCGACCTATCAGTCGGTTTCGGGCGCGGGCAAGGAAGGCATGGACGAACTGTTCACGCAGACGCGCGCCGTGTTCGTGGCCGACACCGTCGCCGTGAAGAAGTTCACCAAGCGCATCGCCTTCAACGTCATTCCGCACATCGATTCCTTCATGGAAGACGGTTCCACCAAGGAAGAGTGGAAGATGGTGGCCGAAACCAAGAAGATGCTCGACTCGAAGATCAAGGTCACCGCCACCTGCGTGCGCGTGCCGGTGTTCATCGGCCATTCGGAAGCCATCAACATCGAGTTCGAGAAGCCGATCACCGCCGACGAGGCGCGCGAAATCCTGCGCGAAGCGCCGGGCTGCCTGGTCATCGACAAGCATGAGGACGGCGGCTACGCCACGCCGATCGAGTGCGCCGGCGAGGACGCCACCTACATCTCGCGCATCCGCGAGGATTCGACGCTCGACAACGGCCTCAACATCTGGGTCGTTTCCGACAATCTGCGCAAGGGCGCTGCCCTCAATTCCGTGCAGATCGCCGAACTGCTGGTCGCACGCGGCCTGATCACGCCAAAGCAGAAGGCCGCCTGAGTTTCCTTTCGGTCCGATGCTTAGAGCGCCGTGTGTCCAGTTAGACGCACAGCGCTCTAATGCCGGGCATCGAGATGGCGCACCTTGCGGAGCGCCGGGAACAGATAGGCCCACATGCCGGCGACCGCGACCGCGCCGACCCCACCGATCACAACGGCCGGGACGGTGCCGATGAGTGCGGCCATGGTGCCCGCCCGGAATTCGCCCAGTTCGTTCGAGGCGCCGACGAAGACCTGGTTGACGGCGTTGACGCGGCCGCGCACCCGGTCCGGCGTCCATAGCTGGATCAGCGTCTCGCGCACATAGACGCTGAACATATCGGTCGCGCCCAGCAGGACGAGGGCGGCGATGGACAGCCAGGTGATCGTCGACAGGCCGAAGACGATGGTAACGGTCCCGAACAGGGCGACGAAGCAGAGCATGATGACGCCGGCATGGTTGCGGATGGGGTGGCCGGCCAGCCAGACGGCAACGGCGACCGCGCCGATGCCCGGCGCCGAACGCAGCAGCCCGAGGCCCCACGGTCCAAGCTCCAGGATGTCACGCGCATAGACCGGCAGCAGCGCCGTCGCGCCGGACAACAGCACCGCGAACAGGTCGAGGGAGATCGCGCCGAGCACCACCTTCTCGCTCCAGATATAGCCGAAGCCGGCGAACAGCGTCTGCATGGAATTTTTGCTGGTTTCGCTCTGCTGGGCGGGTTTTGGGATGGTGAAGATCAGGCCGGCCGCGACCAGCATCAGGATGGCGGCGGTAGCGTAGGCAATTTCCGGCGAAAGGCCGTAAAGCAGGCCCCCGGCCACGGGCCCGGTGATGGTCGCCATCTGCCAGGCGGAAGAATTCCAGGCGATGGCGTTGGCGAAATCCTCGGGCGGGACGAGATTGGCGAACAGCGAGGAAGCAGCCGGCCCGAAGAAGGCGCGGGCCGTACCGAACAAAGCAAGCACACCGAAGATCGGCAGCACGCCCATGCCGCCATGCAGGGTAATCGCCAGCAGGGCCGCGGCGCAGCCGCCTTCGACCACGATGGCGGTCGCCATGATCAGGCGGCGGCCGAAACGGTCGGCGATCACGCCGGTGACCAGCACCAAAAGCAGCGCTGGCAGGAACTGCACGATGCCGACGAGGCCGAGGTCGAACGGATCGCGGGTCAGGTCGTACATCTGCCAGCCAACGGCGACGGACACGATCTGCGTGGCGAAATTGGCGAGAAAGCGCGCCGCCCAATAGCTCAGGAAAGGCTTGTGCCGAAAGGCGGCGTAGCGCTCGGCGGCGGGTGTATCGGGAGCGGATGGCATGGTCGCAGGCCCCATGGAACGGTGCTGGCCGGCGGGGCACTTCGTGGCGGATCCGGCGAGGCGCTCAATAGCGCAATTTTGCGTGGCGCGCGCGCTTTTTCTGCCGGGCCGGCATACGATCAAAAAAATGCCGGCGAGGTTGTCGCCGGCATCAGTCGGTGGGAGATTCCTCCGGCTCGGTCAGCGCACCGAAGCCTTGGTCGATATGCGCGACAGGGCGATCAACATGATGAGCGTCGCCGTCCCCAGGATCATGGCAAGCGTCGCCGCATCGAAGATCGCGCCACGGTCCGACAGGGTGAAGATGCGGACCGGCAGCGTGATCCAGCCGGGCGGATAGATCATCACGGTGGCGCCGAGTTCGCCCATCGACAGCGCGAAGCTCAGGCTGAAGGCGGCGATCAGATAGGGCAGCAGCAGCGGCAGGGTGACGCGGCGCAATCGGTAGAAGGGGCGCGCGCCAAGACTTTCGGCGACCTGCTCGCAATCGGCGGGAATGCGGCTCAGGCCCGCGGTGACGTTGCCGTAGGTGAAGGCGGAGATCAGCACGAAATGCGCGATCATCACGATCATGGTGGTGCCGTTGAGCAGGAACGGCGGCTGGCTGAAGGCGATGAGCATGGCGAGGCCGATCGATACCGAAGGTACCGCGCTCGGTATGAAGAAGCAGACGTCCAGGATGCGCTTCGGCAGGCGTTTCATGTTGCGCAACGCAAGCGCCGCCCATGTGCCGCTGACCAGTGCCGCCAGGCTGGCGAACACGCCGGTCAGGAAGCTTGCCTTGAGGCTGTCGAAGGAAGCGTTGCGGAAGGCTTCGGTATAGTTCGACAGCGTGAACTGGCTGG
The DNA here is from genome assembly GCF_054489545.1 of Mesorhizobium sp. A556. Lineage (NCBI taxonomy): Bacteria > Pseudomonadati > Pseudomonadota > Alphaproteobacteria > Hyphomicrobiales > Phyllobacteriaceae > Mesorhizobium > Mesorhizobium sp. A556. The sequence continues at coordinate 6,345 of NZ_JBTMXA010000004.1, read as the reverse complement.
GCAGGAAATCGTTCCACTGGGCGCTGAAGCTTGCCAGAGCGATGACGCTGATCGGCAGGCCGTAGATGACCAGGAACAGGGGAACGATGAAGGCCCAGGTCAAAAGACGCCCGGATTTAGACCACACCAGCACGGTCGCCTCCAAAATATCCGATGGCCATGCGGTACAGGCCGTAAAGCCCCAGCGAAAGCGCGATGTTGACCACGGCGATGACGCAGGCCGTCGTGTAGTCGAATTCCTGGATGGCCTTGCTGTAGACGAGCAGCGGCAGCGTGATCACATCCTTGGCCCCGATGAACAGGACGATGCCGAATTCGTTGACGGTAAGCAGCAGGCACAGGCTTCCGCCTGCCACCAGCGCGGGCAGCGACGCCGGCAGGATGACCTGGCGCACGATGCGCAGCGGCCGCGCGCCCAGGCTGCTCGCCACCTCGATCTGGGCCTGGTCGATTTGCGAGAACGTCGCCAGCAGCGGGCGCATGACGAAGGGCGTGAACACGGTGATTTCCGCCAGGATCACGCCCCACCGCGAATAGAGGAAATCCACCGGCGGTAGTTCGAAGCCGAATAGATGGATGAGCGAGCCGTTGAGTATGCCGGCCGACCCGTAGATGAAGGTGAAGGCGAGCGTGACCAGAAAGGTCGGGAAGGCGATGATCGTGTCGATCAGGCGCGCCGCCGTCTTGGCGCCGGGAAAGGGAACGAAGGCAATGACCAGCGACAGGACAAAGCCGAGCACGAGGCAGCCGGCGGTGGCCGTTACCGCGATGATGATGGTGTAGTACAGTCCGTTGAGGAACTGTCGCGACGAAAGCACCTCCTGGAAGTGCTGGAGGGAGAGCACGTCGCCGTCGCCCAGCGACTGCCGCACGATCAGCGTCAGCGGGTAGAAGAAGATCACCGCGAGGATGAGCAGCGGCGGCGCGACCCACAGGCCGGTCGGCTTGGCCATGGGCGCGGCAGGCGTCAGCGCGGCGGCAGCGTCAGCCATGGATGTCGTCCTCCGGCACCAGCGTGACGTCGGCCGGGTCGAAATGCACGGTGAGCGGAGCGCCGGGTTGCGGGGGATTGCTCATCGGCGTCGAGGTCATGCGCACGGTATGGCCGGCGACATCGAGCGTGATGTTGTGAACGTCGCCCTGCCACTGGACGCTTTGCACGATGCCGGTCAGCGTATTGGTGTCGTTGTCGCCTTTGCGCAGCTTGAAGTCATGCGGGCGCACGCACAGCAGGCAGTCGCTGCCTTTTGGCAGGTGATGATGGTTTTGCGCGGCGAGTGCCGTCGTACCGAATTTGACACGCGCATGCGCGTCGTTGACGCCATCCAGCCCAGTCACCGGGATAAGATTGGCGCGGCCGAGGAATTCGGCTGCGAAACGGTTCGGCGGATGCCGAAACAGCGCCTGCGCGCCACCGAACGCCTTCAGCTTGCCGTCGCGCATGATGCCGATGTGGTTGGCCAGGGTCAGCGCTTCGGTCTGGTCGTGCGTGACGTAAAGGACGGTCAGGTTGGGCAGGTCACGATGCAGTTTCGCCAGCTCGTCGAGCATGGAACGCCGTATCTGCGCGTCGAGCGCCGACAGCGGCTCGTCGAGAAGCAGCACCTGCGGGCGGATCGCCAGCGCGCGGGCAATGGCGACGCGCTGCTGCTGGCCGCCGGAAAGCTCGCGCGGGTAGCGCTTGGTGTAGGCGGCCATGCCGACCATGGCTAGCGATTCCGGCACGCGGGTGCGGATGATGTCTTGCGAAACACCCTTGGCGCGCAGGCCGAAGGCGACGTTCTCCTCGACCCGCATATGCGGGAACAGGGCATAATTCTGCACCACCATGCCGATGTTGCGGTCATAGGGGGGCAGATGGGTAACGTCGCGGTCGCCGATGGTGATGCGCCCGCTGGACGGGCGCACGAAACCGGCGACGGCGCGCAGAGCGGTCGTCTTGCCGGACCCAGAAGGGCCGATAAGAGCGACGATTTCGCCGGGGTTGACGGTGAGCGTCAGGGATTCAAGGACGACGAGATTGCCATAGGAAACGGAAACGTTCTCGAAACCGATCCGGCTGGCCGCGCCTGCCGCAGTCGAACCTTGAATGGTCGTGGCTGCCGCGCCTTGCATCATTTCGCTCACCATCGTTACCCCGGACATCAGTTGCTCGAGATCGCGTCGTTGTAGGCTGCCACGTCATCCTTCAAGGTTTCAAGCACCTTGTTCCAGTCGGGCGTCCAGATTTCCACGCCTTCGAGGACCGAATGCAACTTCTTGTAGTTCTCGTCGTCGGGATGAATATCCCCGCGCGACGGTAGTCCCTTGGCAACCAGGCTGACCTGTTTCTGGGCTTCCGCGGAAAGCAGGAAGTCGATGAGCTTCTTGCCGTTTTCGGCCTGCGGCGCGCCGTTCACCAGCCCGATATAGTAGGGAAGCGAGAAGACGCTCTTCTTGCCGTCCGGCCCTTCCGGGATGAAGATCTTGATGTTCGGATTGGCCTCGGATTGCGCCAGGTTCATCTGCATATCGCCATTGGCCACATAGATTTCGCCCTTGTTGACCAGCGCCGTCAGTTTGCCGGTCGAGGCGGACGGGCCGAGATTGTTCACCTGCAACTTCTTCAGATAAGCGAGGCCGGCTTCCTTGCTGCCGAAGGCATGAAACGTCTGCAGCATCAGCGCGGTGCCGTCGCCAGCCTGGCCGGGGGTCGAATACTGGATCTTCTGCTTGAACTTCGGGTCCAGCAGATCGTCGTAGTTTTTCGGCGCTTCCTTCAGCACCTCGGCGTTGTAGATGAAATTCGGGTAGTTGTTGACCAGCGCATAAAACATGCCGCCGGCGTCCTTGCTGCCGGCGTCGATCTGATCCGCGCCGGCCGGTGTGTAGGCCTGCAGCGAACCGTCGGCTGCCGCCTTCTGCATGAAGGGCGGCAAGGTCACCAGCACGTCGGCCTGCGTGTTCGACTTTTCCTTGGCGATGCGGTCGGCGACGCCGCTGGAACCGGCTTCGACGAACTGCACCTTGATGCCGGTCGCGGCCGTGAAGGCGTCGAACTGGCTGCCAAGCCAGCTTGGATCGCCGTCGTGAAGGCCGTCGGCGCTGTAGATGGTTACGACGCCATCGGCAAAAGCCGGCATGGCGGTCGCTGCGAGCAGCAGGCTTGCGGCCGCTGCCAGCGTAAATCTCGTTTTCATGGTATCTCCCTTTGCTTGGTGCACTCAAGTGTCCTGATGACGTTGCTTCCTTGGCGGTCCGTTCTGATGCGGACAGGTCATCTGCCCGAGGATAGTGTTGTGGTCGCTAGGATAAGTAAAATCTATTTAATTTATGAATGGCAAAGTCAGGCTTATGCATCTTCGGGCACCGAAGTGGGGCAGGCTCCGCCTGTGGTTCTAGGCAAAACAAGGCCGCACGCTCGGTCGCGCCGCTCATCGCATCGCTGGATGACATGCCGGTGACAGTCTGTTTCGATGCATGTCGTTGTCCCGAAACCGGTTCCCACTTTCGGGCGACATGCATTAGCGGATTTGTGACAGGACCTGTCAGCCGAACGCGACGCCCGCCGTCTGCGCCCGCAGGCGTGGATCGCGCGAACGCACCGTCACCGGGCGGCCGTCGAGGATTTCGAAGCAGCGCGCCAGCGCATCTTCTTCCAGCCGCTGCATCGCCTCGGCCGTGAAGAAGGTGAGATGCGGAAACAGGATCACGTCGTCCCGACCGAACAGGGGACTAAGCGGATGGCCGGAGGTGGCCAGCGGTTCCTGCGAATAGACGTCGAGACAGACGCCGCCGATGCGCCCGGCAAGCACCGTCTCGACCAGCGCCGCCTCGTCGATCAGCGCGCCGCGTGAGACGTTGATGAGGATGGCGTCCCGCTTCAGGCAGGCAAGCTCGGCGCGCCCGATCAGTCCGCGCGTCGTGTCGTTCAGCACGCAGTGGACGGACACGAAATCGCAGGCGGAAAGCATCGATCTGAGGTCGTCGACTTTCTCGATGCCGAGCGCCGCGAGCGCGGCCGGGTCGGCATTGGGATCGTAGCCGAGCACTTTTGCGCGAAAGCCAAGGCCTGCCATGCGCGCCATCGAGCGGCCGATCTTGCCGCAGCCGACGAGACCGACCGTAGCACCGGAAATGTCGCGGCCGAGCCAGCGTTGTTCCGGCCAGACCCAGCCGTCACGCTGCACCGCGCCACTGATGGCGGGCAGGCGCTTGGCCAGGGCGATCATCAACGCGAACGCCCCTTCCGCCACGGTTTCCTCGGCATACTCCGGCACGTTGACGACCGGGATGCCGCGCCGGATCGCCGCCGGAATGTCGATGGCGTCGACACCGACACCGTATTTGACAATGCCTTTCAGCTTGGGCGCGGCTTCGATCACCCGCGCGGTGATCGGCGTGTAGCACATCAGCAAAAGGTCGGCGTCGGCGACCTCGCGCATCAGTTCTGCCTCGGGGATGCCATCCGGCAACGTCACCAGTTCGATGCCCCGCGCGCGCAGCCCGGCGTCGATGCCGAGGCATTCCAGTTCCCGGTCGGTGCGTACGGCTTTCATTGCCATGTCGTCAGCCCGCCAGAACGGCGGCTTCGACAATGTCGAGCGCGCGGTCGAGATCTTCGCGCGCTATCACCAGCGGCGGCGACAGCGTCAGCACGTTGCCGCCACTGATCTTGAAGCTTAGCCCTTCGTCCAGGCAGCGGTAATAGACCTTTTCGGCAAGCGCATTGTTTGGCTTGAGCGTCTCTTTGTCCTCGACCAGTTCGACGCCGAACATCAGGCCGCGACCGCGCACGTCGCCGACGAAGGGCGAGCGCGCCATCAGGTCGCGCATCCGGCCCATGGCATAATCGCCGAGTTCAGCCGAACGCTCGACCAGCCCTTCGTCGCGAATGATGGCGATGGTGGTGAGCGCCGCTCGCGTCGTCACCGGGTTTTTTTCATGGGTGTAGTGGCCGATGGCGTAGTCGCCGGCAACGTCGAGATCGTGGCGGGCGATGACGGCGGCGATCGGCAAGATGCCACCGCCGAGCGCCTTGCCCAGCACGATAATGTCCGGCGTCACACCGTCATGTTCCGACGAGAAAAATTTGCCGGTCTTGCCAAGGCCGGTCGGGATTTCGTCGAAGATCAGCAGCGTGCCGTGGCGGTCGCAGGCCTCGCGCACCGCCTTCCAGAAGCCGGGCGCGGGCACCAGCGGCGTCGCCCGCATCGGCTCGGCGACGAAGGCGGCGAAATCGCCCTCGCGGGCCAGCACATAGGAAATCATGTTGGCGCAGGCGCGGGCCGAATCCTCCAGCGAATTGGTCCCATAGGGACAGTTGTGGCTGGCCCAGGGCGCGACATGCTCGGTGCCGGTCATCAGTGGGCCGGCGATGCCGGAGCGGAACGTCGCCTCGCCGCCGACGCTTGCGGCGCCAAAGCCAGCGCCGTGAAAAGCGTCCCAGAAGGACAGGGTCTTGAACCGGCCGGTCGCAGCGCGCGCCACCTTCAGCGCCACCTCGATGGCGTCGGAGCCGCCGGTGGTGAACAGCACCTTGTCGAGTGTACCGGGCGCAAGCTTTCCGAGCGTCTCGGCCAGTTCCACCGCCGGCTCGCAGGTGAAGCGGCGCGGTGCGAAGGGCAGATCGTCAAGCTGCTTCTTGATCGCCTCCTTCAGGCGCGGATGGCCGTAGCCGATGTGATGGACGCTGTTGCCATGGAAATCCATGTAGCGGCGGCCCATCGTGTCCTCGATCCAGATGCCTTCGGCCTTGGCGATAGCCGAGACGCAAGGCGACGACAGGCTCTGGTGCAGGAAGGCGTCAGAGTCGCGGGCCAGCAGGCGGCGCGTCGCCGGATCGTCCTGCTTTGCTGACCAGACGCCGCGCGCTGCCGATTTGTTGGATTCGCCCTCGGTGTGGACCAGAACCGGTTGGCTTCGCGACATGATTGTTCTCCCAAGGCAATTGTCCGCATGGCTGCGGCAGAACATAGAGAAGGGAGTGCGGAAGTTCCCTTCGGTCAGGACCACGCCTGGAGAAGGCCTAGTTGGTCCACGGCAACGAAAAGGTCTTGACGTTGGTGAAGCTTTTCATGGCTTCGATGACGCCTTCCTTGTAGCCGTTGCCTGAGTCCTTGATGCCGCCGAAGGGGGACATCTCGATGCGGTAGCCTGGGACCTCCCAGATGTTGACTGTGCCGACTTTCAGGCCGGCGATGTATTTCTGCATGCGGCGGTAGTCGTTGGTGCAAACGCCCGACGACAGGCCGAAGGCGGTCGAGTTCGACAGCTTGATCAACTCGTCGTCATTGTCCGGCGCACGCACGATCGGGATGATCGGCCCGAACGTTTCCTCCATGACAAGCTCGGACGAATGCGGCA
>NZ_JBTMXA010000039.1:0-4295 GCF_054489545.1 Mesorhizobium sp. A556 | reverse complement strand
GAGACCCCCGCTCGGGCTACGCCCTCCCGGCGGTCTCATACGCACGCAAACCGTGGCCTGGTTTTACTCCGCCCATTGGCCTGATTTTGCTCCGCCGTTGACAGGTTTTTCTTTTTCGTCGGCCATCATCGTCCTCCAGCGTGTCGCGGAGCGTCTGCAATCGCCACGTATCAACCTACCCGATCTAACGCTTTTTTTGCCATCTGCAAATTTAAGCCGCCGGCTGTCGCTCAGGCGGCGGTGGGCTTTTCGCGTTTCAGGCAGAGAGTTCGGTCAGCGGTTTGGCCGCGCCGCCCTCGTTATCCCAGCGATCGAGCGAATTTCTCATCTGGATTTTCCGCATTGCGTGGACAGCGGTGTCCGACGTTCCAAGGAACACGGCAACAAGTCCGTCCTCTGTATTATTGCGCCGCTGGAATTCACCGACCAAGACGGCTGCGACCTGCTTTTCGTCCTGAGAATGACGGTCGAATTCGTAAAGCTGACGAACTCTTGCAAGCGCCCGTTCGATCATCGCCATGTTGGCAGGAGTGAGATGCTGTTGTGATCTGGATGGGGAAGACATGGTCTTCCTCCTTATGTTGGGGCGAGGGATATACGCACCCTCACCGGCGGCGCCCTTGTCAGAAACCGCAAGTGATTGAGGATAGGCCCGCGCCCTGGCTTAAGCAAATCGTAGGCACCAACCGGCCCGCACAGTGATGGTCATGCGGGCTTTCTGTTTCTCTGCCTCACTCCCAGCCTCGCCAGCTGACGCGACGATCAGTTTTCAGTCCAGCGCTCATGAGCGCAATGATGACGACGAACTCGGAAAGACGCGCGGTAAGCAGCCGGTTTTTGAGAGGGTTAAACTCTGCAATCGGGAGATTGGTCACCAGGCCAGGAGCGCGCCTATCCCAATGCAGACCATCGGGAGCGAGAGTGGTAGTTTGCTGAGAAGCATTGGCAACCAAGCTGTCAGAAGTATGACGACTCCGGCTGCCGCTAAAAGCAACGGGTAGAACTGCAGTTGGGCCTACGCCGCAAATGCGGAGCGGTAACGATCGTCATTTTCCCTCCTTCGGCGCTATCAAATAGTGCTGACGTCCAGCAGACTGATCGGCAAGATGTCCTGGCGATTTTTCAGTTGAACGCAAGAGCGATTAATCTACCGAGAGGACGCAAGGATTTTCAACAGGGATCGACTCGTGCTCTCGGCGCGAACCTTGCAGGCTCGCACGAAACGGGGCGTAAATGCCGCGATAAGCTGTTGTTTCGAGCGTTAACGCTTGCGCAGCAAAACAGGCACGATCTGGTGGAAGGCAATTCCATGATCGCGGTGTTCTCCTCCTGTAGTCGCGGCAAACCATGCAGCCGCAGCACCAAGCGCAGAACCCGCCGCCGTCGCGAAGCTGAATATGGCCTTGATATTGGCTGAAAGGCGGATTGTTGTTTCGCTGGGTCCCGCGTCCGCAACATTGATCACATTGGCGGCGCCGTTGCCAGCGATCATTGCAAGGAACAACGCCGCGCCGAGCGTGGCAAGAGCCCATACTGCGATGCCATGTATCCCATCGCGAAATTCGCTCTCACTTTCGGTTCCATCGCCCCAGCGCGTCCGCATTCGGCCGGCCACATAACCACCGGCTGCGGAGCTGGCGATAGCAACCACAACCACCCACAACCCGGCCACCAGCACGTTCCAGGAGGCGCCGCCATGGGCAAGGGTGGGAGAACCGAGAGCCAAGCCAGCGCTTGAACCGAACTGCAAGAAAACCACTGAAATCGCGCAGGCAATAACACCCCCTCCGAAGATGCCGCCCCATTCAAGATAGGACGAACCGGCGCCATTTGCTGGGCCAACGGGAACGTTTCCGGTCAGGATTGTTTCGGCCATGATCCTACCGTAGTCCGAGAAATGACAGAACGAACAAAACCACCACGACGAGGCCGACTAGATAAATTATTCCGTTCACGGCGTTCTCTCTCCCTTGATTGCGGATAACCAGATAACGTGTCCGTGATGTTTTGGTTGCAAAAAAGTGCGGTAAGAGGATCGAACAGGAGTTGGTCTACGCGTTTGATGTCCAGCTGTCCGAGCGGTTGGTTAACCCACCGCTCATCCTTCTCCTCTTCGTCCGTTGGAGCACGGCGAAATAATTGCTCCGAACACGCCCATCGTATAAAGGCAGCGGCCACTATTCTTATGACCTTCCGGCGAGGCCACCAAGCGCGCAACGGTATAAACTGAGATAGAGCTTTATGCTCGACAATTCCTGAGCGTGTTCACTCGCACTGCCTGCAGATTGAGCGTTGAGAATTTTGATCGCCGATCGCGCATCCAATCAAACGATCAGACCTCGATATGTTCGCATCGATCACCGGCGTCGTTGAACAAACAAGGTTATCTCTGCGGGGACGGGTCATGCTCGCTGAGAACATCCTCCCGCCCATTCCATCCGAGATTATCGTGCCGCCGGCGGCTTTACTGCGGCACATTCACAATAATGACATCGAAATTCGACGAGGCGAGCCTTACGCCCGGTGCTGTCGTGCGCGGTAGCGGCAAGATCGTCTATCCCACCGAGAATGTGGTGCTCAAATAGAGCGAGAAATGTCTCCGCTTACGCATAACAATGCCGACATAGTTTTCGCCGACCGGCTTAGCTGTTTCCTAAACCGACGCGGGGGATGAAAATCTGCCCTCTCCGGGCAGATCAGGAAACAGGTGTGGCAGCGAAGGGGCAACAGGGATGTCAGCGGGCTTGTCGGCCGGTGACTGTTTCTATTCTTAACCGGTAAAACAAGTGTGCCGAAGCGCTAGTGGCGGCTTGTGAGGCCGGCTTGATATCCCCTGGTTCCCACCAGTTTGCGTGTTGCTGCAGGAGTGACAGGCGTGTCCGCGCTCACGCTCCCATTGCGGTGTGGCGGGCAATTCCTCGTAGGCGCCGAAAACCACAACGCTTTGCCATTTCCGAGCGCTCTCCATCTCGTCGACCTGGACGCAGACCTGATCATTCTGGCGCATCCATTCAACCTTCTGACCCATCAGCGAAAAGCTATAAAGATGATTGTCGGAAAACGCGTAATGGAACGGGACAACGTAAGGTTGATTTTCTCGGGCGCAGGCCAGGCGACCAAGCCGGTTGACTGAGAGAACGTCAATGCTTTCTTCGCGTGTCATGTCGGTTACGTTCATCGCTGTCTCCTGTGTTTCCGGTTGCGGCGCTGCGCGATCTGGAACGGTGTGAGAGCGCCTGCTTTTGGAACCTTTCCATCAACGATAGCCGACACACATGACATAATCGCGCAAAAGCGTCTCTTCCTGCTCCACTTCCAGCATGAGAGCTTCGAGCGCATCGCGCGCATTGAGTACTCCGATGGGTGCAGACCCTGCGTCGGTGATGGGAACGTTCTTCAGCCGCCGCTCCTTCATGAGCGACCAGATGTCGTGCAACCAGTCAGTCGGCCGACAAATGGTGGGGTCCTGGGTCATCACCGACGAAATAGCGAGGTGACATGAGGAACCCTGGCACCGGCCGATCTGACGAACGACATCCGTTTTCGTAACCACCCCTTTCAAAAGGCCGTCCGAAGCGCAGACGACGACAAGGTCCGACGATCCGCTCAACAGTCGCGCCGCCTCTAGCAACGGTGCATCATATCCGACGGTGACGAGCCGCTTGCTGGCAGCGGGTAGGACCCTATCGATGAGCATAATCTCTTCCTTTCGCGTCCTCTCAATAGGCAAAGCAGATACGCAGCACCGCCGCGATGCCGGTTGTCGCCAGTGCGAAGCAGCCGAAGCGCATTGCGATCAAGACCGGAAACCTGACTGCGGAATGGACGTAGTCCTCGACTATAACCTGAAGTCCGAGTGCCATGTGATAAAATAAGGCGACCAGCAGCAGGACCATGCAGACCATCGAGATTGGCATTCTGAGCCAGGCCACGAAGCTGGTATAATCGCGCCCAGACAGAGTGACGAGAGACACCACGAGCCATAGTGTCAACGGAACCAGCGCGATGGCCGTCGTGCGTTCGGCCCACCAATGCCCGACACCTTTCCTGGCCGAACCAAGTCCGATGGCTCGGTTCATTGGGGAGCGGGTATCGGTCTTGCGCATCGTCTTATCCCGCCACGAGGGCGCTCAGGAACCACGTTGCTCCCGTAAATGCGAAGCTGGCCAGCACCACCGCCCAGCCGGAGGCGTAGATCGTTCGAAGCTGGAAACCGTATCCCGCATCCCAGAACAGATGCCGGATACCGCCGAAGAGATGCATGAAGAACGAAAATACAGCCGCTACCATGACTA
>NZ_JBTMXA010000038.1:2500-6431 GCF_054489545.1 Mesorhizobium sp. A556 | reverse complement strand
AACAGCAAAAAGCCCGCCGGAGGTTTATCTGGCGGGCTTTTATGATTTGGTTGCGGGGGTTGGATTTGAACCAACGACCTTCAGGTTATGAGCCTGACGAGCTACCGGGCTGCTCCACCCCGCGTCAAAGTTTCGGCATTGGCCGGCCGGGCAGCCCGGACTTTCCTGCTTGTCCGTCCCCGAAGCCTGAAGGGCTTCTGCGGGCGGACGGGGCGCTACTCCACCCCGCGTCAAGGTAAGCGCTAGCCTACCAGAAACTATCGGCTTTCCAAATGGAATAGGCCGCTTGCGCGGCCCGTGATCCCGATTGGCGGGCCTTTTTGTGGTGAGAAGATAATTTTAATGTGCGTTTTGCAGACCTGGCAGCGACTTACTCTCCCGCGTCTTAAGACGAAGTACCATCAGCGCTGGAGCGTTTCACGGCCGAGTTCGGAATGGGATCGGGTGCAGCCGCTCCGCCATAACCACCAGGTCGGCAAAACGCACATTAATTCGAGAAGCTGTTGTTTAGCGAGTAGGGAGATAGCGAATAGGGAACCTATCTGCTGCCTCTCGAGCTATTCGCTGGTCTTGTTTGTGCCATCAGTCGGCTAGAGCCTTCCGGACAAAGTCCGCAAGGCCGACTGGCCGCCGGCGCTTATGCGCCGCACCCGCGTAGCGCCGCCCGAAGGGCGGAACAAGCGTGAGCGCTAGCTGGATGAGCATAAGGAATGAGAACGATCAAGCCGATCGAACTATTAGTACTGGTAAGCTTCAAGCGTTGCCGCTCTTCCACACCCAGCCTATCAACGTGGTCGTCTTCCACGGTTCTCAGGGAATACTCGTTTTAAGGTGGGTTTCCCGCTTAGATGCCTTCAGCGGTTATCCCGTCCGGATATAGCTACCCTGCTATGCGGCTGGCGCCACAACAGGTCCACCAGAGATCCGTCCATCCCGGTCCTCTCGTACTAGGGACAGATCCTTTCAATATTCCTACACCCACGGCAGATAGGGACCGAACTGTCTCACGACGTTCTGAACCCAACTCACGTACCGCTTTAAATGGCGAACAGCCATACCCTTGGGACCTGCTCCAGCCCCAGGATGCGATGAGTCGACATCGAGGTGCCAAACAACCCCGTCGATATGGACTCTTGGGGGTCATCAGCCTGTTATCCCCGGCGTACCTTTTATCCGTTGAGCGATGGCCCTTCCACGCGGGACCACCGGATCACTATGACCGACTTTCGTCTCTGCTCGACTTGTCAGTCTCGCAGTCAGGCAGGCTTATGCCATTGCACTCAGCGAACGATTTCCGACCGTTCTGAGCCCACCATCGCGCGCCTCCGTTACTCTTTAGGAGGCGACCGCCCCAGTCAAACTACCCACCATACATTGTCCCGGACCCGGATAACGGGCCGCGGTTAGACATTCATAGAGATAAGGGTGGTATTTCAAGGGTGGCTCCACCGAGGCTGGCGCCCCGGCTTCAAAGCCTACCACCTATCCTACACATGCCACTACGAATGCCAATGTAAAGCTATAGTAAAGGTGCACGGGGTCTTTCCGTCTAACCGCAGGAACCCCGCATCTTCACGGGGAATTCAATTTCACTGAGTCTATGCTGGAGACAGCGGGGAAGTCGTTACGCCATTCGTGCAGGTCGGAACTTACCCGACAAGGAATTTCGCTACCTTAGGACCGTTATAGTTACGGCCGCCGTTTACTGGGGCTTCGATTCAGAGCTTGCACCCCTCCTCTTAACCTTCCAGCACCGGGCAGGCGTCAGACCCTATACGTCGTCTTGCGACTTCGCAGAGCCCTGTGTTTTTGATAAACAGTCGCTACCCCCTGGTCTGTGCCACCCTCACCTACTTGCGTAAGCAAGGGTCACGCTTCTTCCGAAGTTACGCGTGCAATTTGCCGAGTTCCTTCAGCATAGTTCTCTCAAGCGCCTTGGTATACTCTACCAGTCCACCAGTGTCGGTTTAGGGTACGGTCTATAAGTGGGAGCTATTTCCTGGAACCACTTCGCTGCAAGATCAATCCAATAAGACCTCACAACACACGTGATCCGTCACTACCCACAGGCCCACGAATATTAACGTGGTTCCCATCGTCTACGCATTTCTGCCTCGACTTAGGGGCCGGCTAACCCTGCTCAGATTAGCTTTAAGCAGGAACCCTTGGACTTTCGGCGGGGGAGTCTCTCACTCCCCTTACGTTACTCATGTCAGCATTCGCACTTCTGATACCTCCACCGCCCCTCACGGGTACAGCTTCATCAGCTTACAGAACGCTCCGCTACCGCTTGGCCCTTGCGGACCAAACCCTAAGCTTCGGTGTATGGCTTTAGCCCCGTTACATTTTCGGCGCAAAGACCCTTATTTAGACCAGTGAGCTGTTACGCTTTCTTTAAATGATGGCTGCTTCTAAGCCAACATCCTGGTTGTTTTGGGATCCTCACATCCTTTCCCACTTAGCCATAACTTGGGGACCTTAGCTGTAGGTCAGGGTTGTTTCCCTTTCCACAATGGACGTTAGCACCCACTGTGTGTCTGCCGACTAGTACTCCCAGGTATTCGGAGTTTGGTTAGGTTTGGTAATCCGGTGAGGACCCCTAGCCCATCCAGTGCTCTACCCCCTGGGGTATTCGGTCGACGCTCTACCTAAATAGATTTCGCGGAGAACCAGCTATTTCCGAGTTTGATTGGCCTTTCACCCCTAGCCACAAGTCATCCCAAACTATTGCAACAGTTATGGGTTCGGTCCTCCAGTAAGTGTTACCTTACCTTCAACCTGCTCATGGCTAGATCACTCGGTTTCGGGTCTAATGCGACGAACTGAACGCCCTGTTCAGACTCGCTTTCGCTGCGCCTACACCTAACGGTTTAAGCTTGCTCGTCACACTAAGTCGCTGACCCATTATACAAAAGGTACGTAGTCACCCAGGACGAACCTTGGGCTCCTACTGTTTGTAGGCAATCGGTTTCAGGTACTCTTTCACTCCCCTTGTCGGGGTGCTTTTCACCTTTCCCTCACGGTACTAGTTCGCTATCGGTCATGCACGAGTACTTAGGCTTGGAGGGTGGTCCCCCCAATTTCAGACAGGATTTCACGTGTCCCGCCCTACTCGAGGACTTATGTTTGCATTACGCGTACGGGGCTGTCACCCACTATGGCCCACCTTTCCAGGTGGTTCCGCTTGTCTCACATAAGCCACTGGCCTGGTCCGCGTTCGCTCGCCACTACTTGCGGAGTCTCGGTTGATGTCCTTTCCTACGGGTACTTAGATGTTTCAGTTCCCCGCGTTCGCTACTTTACCCCTATTTTATTCAGGGTAAGTTACCTATTATCGATACTTGGAAACCACAGCGACAGATCACTCTGTCGCTCTGATTTTCCAAGTACCTTAGGTGGGTTTCCCCATTCGGAAATCTACGGATCAAAGGGTATTCGCACCTCCCCGTAGCTTATCGCAGCGTATCACGTCCTTCATCGCCTGTGCATGCCAAGGCATCCACCAATTGCCCTTATTTCACTTGATCGTTCTCATTGCCAATGCTCATCTTTGCTTGGCACATGATCCTTATCCAAAAAGTCTTGCAACTTTTTGAGGTCATGAGCCAACAGATTTCATTGACACAAAAAGACCAGCTTCTCGAGATCAGTCCGAGGGTGCGGTTAGGCTACCCCATCATAGGCGGGAGATTGAGCGTCTCCCGCGACAAACCAAAGCCTTCAACGCGCAGATCAACTGAAAGACACGAAGTCTCTCGGGGACCGCACTCCGGCTATGGAGTTCGAACAAATCTTCTCTTCACAATGTAACAGAACAGGCGGAAAGCAATTTCGCGCTTGCCGCAAACCTTTTTTACGAATGACTTTGATGGCCTTCACCTACTCGACACTATCTCTCTACTTTTAAAGAAATGGTGGAGCCTGACGGGAT
>NZ_JBTMXA010000037.1:0-7045 GCF_054489545.1 Mesorhizobium sp. A556 | reverse complement strand
AGCCTCCTACTTTGCGTCTTTAGTCGAAACGAGGTGGAGTAATTGAATAGGCATTTCCAGACCCAAACCCCGAGCTAAAAGACCCCGACTGAGTTCGTCTGTAGGGGCGCCCTCCGCGCCTAACCAACACGGCCTACCCCTCCAAAAACTTCGGACTCAGACGGTTTTTAGCATCATGTCGCGCAGGCCACGCGCCAGTGCGCTCTGTCGATCGTCACAAACCGCCGACGATACGCAAAGCATGATTGTCACGTCGGAAAGCTGCGGAAACCCGTCATCCACACTTAAGATGCGACTGTTGGGCGGGACGTCGGCTTTCGGAAATGCGGAAACGGCAAGGCCGGCCTGCACGACGGCCTGAAGTGCGGCCATGTTGGGGCTGGTGCAGACGATCTTGTATTCGCACTCCAAATTGATCAGCGCATTCAGTGCCCATTTGCGGAAGATGCAGCCGTCCGGGAACAAGGCTAGGGGCAGGGGCCTGCGCTTGTGGACCGCGCTGATGCGCGACCCGACCCATTGGACAGGCTGTCTTTGCAGGACCAGGCCTTCCTTCGTGTCCGTTTCGGTCGACAGAATGGACAGGTCAAGATTGCCGCGCTGCAGCATCGGCTTCAATTCCGCCGTTGGCGCGCAATGCAGGACAAGGTTGACGTTTGGAAACTCGTTGGCGAAGCGACTGAGAAAGGGGCCGAGAAGCGAGATATAGTCGTCCGGCAGGCCTAGCCTTATCGTGCCGGTCAATTCGCGCGACGTTGCCTTTTCTACCAGCTCGTTGCTGATCCGGAGGATGCGCCGTGCATCCGAAACCGTATCCTTGCCCTTTTCGTTGAGGCTGATCTTGCGTCCCGTGCGGGTGAACAGGGAGGCCCCGAGATCGTCCTCCAGCTTCTTCAGCTTGATGCTGATGGCCGATTGGCTGCGGTTGACGATCTGAGCCGCGCCCTTGCAACTGCCGCTGTCCGCGAAGGCGACGATTGCTTGCAACAGGTCGAGATTTACGGTTTTCAAGGCCGCCTCCAAGTATGCGAGAATCGAAAATCAAAGTTTGATAATTTAGTTTTCCGAATGTGTTTCTACGTGCTTAATTTTGTGCCTGTCAACGAACAAGAGCAGGCGGAAACTCAGCAATGTCAGCAGAAATCAGGAAGATCGTCGTCTCCATCGAAGAGACGATGAGCGAGATGGGACGGCCTGTCCAGCCGAAGGCCGTCAAGGTGGCCGTCGCCGCTGTCGTGACAAATCCTTATGCGGGCCGTTATGTCGAGGACCTCAAGGAACTGTACGATCTTGGGGCCGAGGTCGCCGGCATCCTGACGCAGCGCGCGTTGGAGGCGCTTGGCTCGTCGGCTGAAGCGATCAGCGGCTATGGCAAGGGTGCCATCGTCGGTGTCGGCGGCGAGATCGAGCATGCGGCGGCTTTCATCCATCCCCGCTTCGGCGCTCCGGTGCGCGAGGGCATCGGCGGCGGCAAGGCGATCATCCCGTCGACCAAGAAGCTCGGCGGTCCGGGCGCGTCGATCTCCATGCCGCTGGTCAATCGGGACGACATCTGGGCCTTCGACGACATGGATTCGATCGAGATCGGCATTGCGGATGCACCGCGCGACAACGAGATCGTGATCGCGCTTGCCTTCGCCGTGGGCGGACGTCCGCTGAAGCGCGTCAAGGCGTGACCATGTTTAAGGCGATCATTTTGCTGAAGCGCAAGGATGAGGTCAGCGCCAGGGATTTTGCCGACTGGTGGCTGGGCCGCCACGCGCCGCTGGCGCGCGGGTTGCCTGATGTGCGGCGCGTCGTCTTCAATCTCGTCGAGGACGGCCCCTATGACGGTGTTGCCGAACTCTGGTTCGACACGCAGGCTGCCTTCGAAGCGGCCTACGCGACCGACCATGGCCGCGCGGTTGCGGCCGATACCCTGACGATGGTGGACCAGCGTGTCCGCATGTTCGCTGCCGAACATGCGGTCACAGGAGGTTGAAACAGATGGTGGGCGAGATGATGAACGATACAAACGCGGGCTGGCTTGAGAGAGACAGCCGGCATGTGATGCATTCGCTGCATAACCCGGATGCGCATCTGGCCGGCAATGCCTGGATCAAGGGCGAAGGTTGCCATCTGATCGACGGCGACGGCCGCCGCTACATTGACGGCATGTCCGGGCTTTGGAACGTCACGCTCGGCCACGGCCGCCCGGAACTGATCGCGGCGGCTCACAAGCAGATGGGGGAACTGGCCTATTGCTCCGGCTATTCGGGCAACACCAACCCGCGCGCAACCGAGCTTGGCGAGCGGCTGGCCGCGATCAGCTATCCCTCGATCAATCATTTCTTCTTCACTTCGGGCGGCGGCGAATCCACCGACACCACCATCAAGACGGCGCGTTCCTACTGGAAGGCCGCAGGCAAGCCGAACAAGGTGAAAACCATCAGCCTGATCGGCGGCTATCACGGCACGACGCTGGCCGCCATGTGCGCCACCGGCATGCCGTCATACTGGCCGGCCTTCGAGCCGCGCATGCCAGGCTTTGTCCACATTCCCCTGCATTACAGCCATCGGGATGCGGCGGCGCAGGGTGAGGATGCCGGCCAGCTGGCTGCCGAGGATTTCGAAAAGGCGCTGATCGAGCAGGGGCCGGAAACCGTGGCGCTGTTCATCATAGAGCCGGTGCTGGGTGGCGGCGCCTATGTCGCCCCGGACGGTTATTTCCAGCGCATCCGCGAGATATGCAACCGCTACGACGTGCTTCTGGCGGCGGACGAAGTGATTACCGGTTTTGGCCGTACGGGCCGCATGTTCGCGCTCGGCCACTGGGACATCGAGCCCGACATCGTGCAGTTTGCCAAGGGCATCACCAGCGGTTATTTCCCGCTCGGCGGCGTAGGCGTCTCCGACCGCATCGCCGATGTCTTGGCAGGCCAGGAAAATGCGCCTTGGATGCACTGCTTCACCTATAGCGGACACCCCGTCGGCTGCGCGGTGGCGCTCGCCACGATCGATGTCTTGGAAAAGGAGGGGCTCCCCGACCGGGCCGGCAAACTCGGTGCACGTCTGAAAAGCCGCCTGGAGGCCGGACTCGGCCAGAACGCCCATGTCGGTGACATTCGTGGTCTCGGCCTGATACTTGCCGTCGACTTCGTGGAGGACCGAACGACAGGCGCCGCTTTCGATCCTACGAAGAAAGTCGGCCCTCGCGTCCTGCAAGCCTGCCGAGAGGCCGGTCTGATCACCAGGGGGCGCGGCGATAGCCTTTATCTGGGACCGCCCTTCACCATCGATGAAGGCGAGTTGGATCGGCTCGCCGATATCGTCATTGAGGCCGCTAGGGTGATCTGACCCAGTCTCGGAGGGTTTGACCAGAGGAAAAAACAGCAACGGGAACAGAAACGACAACAACGTCGACACCATAACGACAAGGGAGGAACATTATGAAACGTGCCTATGCAGTTGGACTATTGCTTCTAGCCGGGGTGGGTTTCTCAAGCCCTGGATTTGCCGATGTAAGACTTGGGCTCGCCGGCCCGATCACGGGCCCGAACGCGGCTCTCGGTGCCCAGCTCAAAGTGGGAGCCGAGCAGGCAGTCGAGGATATAAACGCTACCGGCGGAATCCTCGGTCAAAAGATAGAGGTCATTGTGGGCGACGATGCGTCGGATCCGCGCCAAGGGGTTTCGGTCGCTAATAGATTTGCCAGTGAGGGCGTGAATTTCGTCGTCGGTCACATTAATTCTGGGGTGTCGATTCCTGCCTCCGAAGTCTATCTCGAAAACGGCATCGTCCAGATCACTCCAGGCTCGACTGCGCCGGCCTTCACGGATCGTGGCCAGTGGAACACTTTCCGCACATGTGGTCGCGACGACCAGCAGGGCAGCGTGGCGGGCGCTTTCATTGCTAAAGCCTATGCCGACAGGAATCTTGCCATCGTCCACGACAAAACCGCTTATGGCCAAGGAGTAGCGATTGAAACCCAGAAGGCCGTCGAAAAAGGCGGCCTGAAAGAAGTTCTGTTCGAAGGCATCAATCCCGGTGACAAGGACTACTCCGCGCTGGTCGCCAAGCTCAAGGAGGCCAATGTCGACGTTCTTTATTATGGCGGCATGTATCCGGAAGCCGGCCTCATCATACGACAGATGCGCGACCAGGGGTTAAAGACGGTGATGGTTTCGGGCGATGGCATAGTATCCAGCGAATTTCCGAGCATCGCCGGTCCAGGCGCTGCCGGCACACTAATGACGTTCACGGCCGATCCGCGCAAGATTCCTGCCAACAAGGAAATCGTTGATCGTTTCCTGGCCCATAATTTCGACCCGGAATCCTATACGCTCTATGCCTATGCTGCCGTGCAGATACTCAAGCAGGCGGCCGAAACAGCCGGAACGCTTGATGGCAAGAAAGTGGCGGAGGTCATTCATTCCGGGAAGGAGTTCGACACGGTCGCCGGCAAGATTACCTACGACAAGAAAGGCGATATGACGGATCCGAAATATGTCATCTACGAATGGAAGCCAGACACCAGCGGGAAGATCAATTACGCCAACAACGAAATTCAATAGCTAGAAAAGCATAGGCCATTCGGCTCGGCACAGAAAATAGTAAGGGCCTGAACGCGGCACCCGCTTTCAGACCCTTACCGTCACATGCCGCGCATTCGTGCACCGATGTCGACGCGGACTCGGCGAACATCCGGCGGTGCGGCATCCCAGCCAGGACCAAAGGCCAATTGCAGGATTCCAACGGCGAGAGGAGCGTCTTGGGAATGAAACGCGTGCGTGCCGTGTAGACATGCCGATCGCCATACGCATTCTGCCCATGACCGCGATCGGATTGCGGCGAGAAAAATACGGGACGCATTCGCTTCGACGGACGAAGGCATCAATGATTTACGAGGCGACGGGTAACCTGCGTGTGGTACAGATACTACTCGGCCACAGCAGGATCGAGAACACCGTTCGCCACCTTGACGTGGATATTGAAGATGCGCTTCTGCTCGCTGAGCGCACAGAAATCTGACATTGGCGCGGTCCTTCGGCAGTGCCGAATGACCACTTCCAGTGAGAGCACCTCTCTCGCCTGCAGTCCGACTTTGGGTGGGGAGCCGCCAGTCCGCTTTTGAGCGGAGGCACCAACAAGCGGACATATGGTTTTGCCGGATTGAGGAAAATGCCAACCCGCTAGATAGGGAAATTAAGGGGCCAAGCTGTACGCACGATCAATCTGCTAGTGATGGCGTCGCTAAGCCGTCACTATCGTGAGACGCCGGCCACCACCCCTTTTGGGTCTTCGGCGGCGGCCAAGCCGTCAGCGGCGTTTGGTGAGGACAATACGCACGAAAGGCTTCCACTCCGCACCGGCGAGTTGCCTCCACTCTCCACGAAGCGTCTGGCCGTCTTCGCTGAATTGTCCGACGAACCGTTGGACGTCGCCAATGATCTCGTATTTGAGATGTTCGATCCTCGACGTGAAGTCGTTCGTGAACCGCGCCGGGTTTTCCGGAGACCGTTTCGTTTGAGTTACGCGGCCATGACTGGGTCATTCAGCATGGCGTAATAGCGTTCCTCGGCTTCGGCCGGCGGGATGTTGCCGATGGGCTCCAGCAGCCGGCGATTGTTGAACCAGTCGACCCATTCCAGCGTCGCGAACTCGACGGCTTCGAACGAGCGCCATGGTCCGCGTCGATGGATGACCTCAGCCTTGTAGAGACCGTTGATCGTTTCGGCGAGAGCGTTGTCGTAGCTATCACCGACGCTGCCCACTGAGGGCTCGACGCCGGCCTCGGCCAAGCGCTCGGTGTATTTGATTGACACGTATTGGCTGCCTCGGTCGCTATGGTGCACGAGCCCACCACGGTGAACGGGCCGCCGATCATGGAGAGCCTGTTCCAGAGCGTCCAGAACGAAGCTGGCATGCGCCGTCCGGCTCACCCGCCAGCCGACGATCCGGCGGGCATAGGTATCGATGACAAAGGCGACATAGACGAAGCCCGTCCAGGTCGCGACGTAGGTGAAGTCGGAGACCCACAGCATGTTCGGCGCCGGGGCATGGAACTGGCGATTGACGTGATCGAGAGGGCAAGGTGCCGCCTTGTCGCTCAACGTGGTGCGGATCGGCTTGCCACGGATGATGCCTTCGAGGCCCATGGCCTTCATCAGGCGAGCCACCGTGCAGCGGGCGACATCGAAGCCCTCGCGCTGCAATTGCCGCCAGACCTTGCGAACGCCGTAGACGCGGAAGTTCGCCTCGAACACACGCTGGACCTCGTCCTTCAAGGCTGCATCCCGTCTTGCCCGAGCCGACAGCCGGGAGGCATCGACGCGCTTAGCGACATGGTCGTGGTAGGTCGACGGGGCGATCGGCAGCACCTTGCAGATCGGCTCGACCCCGTGGACCTCGCGGTGATCATCGATGAACGCGATCATCGTTTGAATGGGCGGTCGAGCTCCGCCTGGGCAAAATACGCGCTCGCCTTGCGCAGTATCTCGTTGGCCTGTCGAAGCTCGCGGTTCTCGCGTTCCAGAGCCTTGAGCTTCGTTGCCACATCCGTAGGCACACCGGCGCGAACGCCACTGTCGCGCTCGGCCTTCTTTACCCACTCATGCAGCGTCTGCGCCGTGCAGCCGATCTTGGCGGCGATCGACGAGACCCCCGCCCAGCGCGAGGCATGCTCGCTTTCATGATCCAAAACCATTCGCACCGCGCGGGCGCGAACCTCGGGAGAAAACTTGTTGCTCGTCTTGCTTGTCATGGCTCCACCTTCTCAGGAGTTGGAGCCTCCGATCAACCCGGCGCGGTTCAATTGCAAATGGTGAAACAGCTGAGTTGTGTCCGGGAACAAAGGCTGCTTTCGGAAAGATGCGAGCGTCTATCTAAGGCCGAAATGGGGTGGTCGAAACCTGCCGGATCGCGAACCCAACGCCGCCGCCGCATGCATGGATGGCTCGATGTGGTGGGAAGCGGACAGGCAGGTTTTGGGCAGCTGCGCCGGGAACGCTGTCCTTCACTTGGTCAATGAGCTTCGGCGGCAACGCGCCTCAAATACGACGCCCAA
>NZ_JBTMXA010000036.1:0-9752 GCF_054489545.1 Mesorhizobium sp. A556 | reverse complement strand
CGTCATCCGAAATGGCCAGTGCGGCACATGTCTTGATTGAAACAATCAGTATGCCACTCCAGTATGGCGGACATACGATCGTTTCTTCCGTGACTGTCGGCGGTGCACTTTATGGATGCGACGGCATCGACGCCGAGATCTTGTACCAGAACGCCGACTTTGCCCTCTATCACGCAAAGGCAGAATGCAGAG
The DNA here is from genome assembly GCF_054489545.1 of Mesorhizobium sp. A556. NCBI lineage: Bacteria > Pseudomonadati > Pseudomonadota > Alphaproteobacteria > Hyphomicrobiales > Phyllobacteriaceae > Mesorhizobium > Mesorhizobium sp. A556. The sequence continues at coordinate 9,560 of NZ_JBTMXA010000036.1, read as the reverse complement.
GCGGTTTCATTCCCTTCGTGCCTGGGATGCGTACGGCTATCACCCACAGGATCCACACCATACGTGAGGTCGGTAACGCACTATCAGAAGGCCGCATCTTCGCTGCCTATCAGCCAATCGTGCGCATCGACACTGCCGAGATCGTTGGTGTGGAGGCGTTGGCCCGCATGCGTACTCCCGAAGGGCGAATTGTGCCCGCCAACGAGTTTCACGAAGCCATCTCGGACCCACGTATTGGCAACAATCTTACCATGCAGATGCTGTCGGAGGTGGCCGCGGACGTCAGAACCTGGCTCGACAACCGCATTTCACTCCAGCATGTCGGCATCAATGTTGCGAGCCCAGATTTCCAGAAAGGCGATCTCGAAGACCGGATCGTGCAAAGCTTCGCTGCCGCCGATGTTCCGCTCGAGCATGTCATCCTCGAAATCAATGAAACGGTTTTTATGGGCGGCCGCGACAATCACATAGCGCGAGCAGCGGAAAACCTGCGGGCCAAGGGAATGCGCGTTGCGCTTGATGATTTCGGCACCGGCCACGCCTCGCTTACCCACCTCCTGAATTTTCCCGTGGACTTCATCAAGATCGACAAGTCATTTGTTGACCGGATGATTGAAGACCAGCGGAGCCTGGTAATCGTCGAAGGTTTGATCGAAGTGGCACATAAGCTCGACATGAAGATCATTGCCGAAGGAATCGAGACGGAGGAACAGGCCAACAAACTGGTGTCCCTTGGCTGCATACTCGGCCAAGGCTATCGTTACGGGCGTCCCGCCTCAGCGGCGACCACCCTGGAACTTCTGCGGCGCTTTACACAACAACCCGACAGGCCTTCAAAATATCAAGTGCCTTATCGACTAAGAGCCTGATGGAATTCGGCATTCGAGTCGCATGCCGAAACGGTTTGATCGTGCCACAAGCCATCATCCAGGGCTATTGAGCCAAGTCCCACGGTCGCCTTGAGTCTCAAGAAACTCGCCCTTTCGATGGATGCCGGGCAGGCGCCGTTATGGATCAATGTGGCACGCCGTCAACAAGTATCGCCTGCCAGAATCGCGCCCCGGGAATAGGTGACGGCGCTGGTTACCGTGCTCTCCGGCATGAGGCCGGGAACGAGTCAGCTTGCATCAGGCGATCGAACTCGTCGCGCCTAGCCTCAGGGGCCGCGTCGCCGCCGGCAATGTCTGCTTTCAGGATCTGGCAAAGCTGGTCTCTATGGCCGACATTGGGCGCATTGCCGCTCGGCGGTTTAGGGGCCGATTCCAGACGGGCGGCTTTTCGGCACCGACGGCGGGATAGCTGCCATTTGTCGGAGGCGGTCAGGGTGACCGCTACCGACCTTAAAGTGATCATTTAGGACAAGAGCGAGTTTGCCGCGCAAGCGGTCGTTAACCCGCATCCATTGACCCTACCGCCAGCTTGGGTCCTTACATCTGCCCGAATGGCAACCGTCTGCGTCGGTCCAATCGCAACTTCAGCAAGCCACGGACCGACATCGATAAGGATGGCTCAATCCGGTATCGCGCGCGTCAGCAGGACTGCCAGGGCTGCGCGCATCGGCAGCGGTGCACGCCAAACATGCCCGCACGCAAGGTCACCCGCTCCATCCACGAGGCCGCTCGCGATGTGGCCCGTGATATCGCCACCACCGACGGCTATCTCGTATCACGCCGCGAGCGAAAGAAGGTCGAGATGCTGTTCGCCCACCTGAAGCGCATCCTGAAGCTGGAGCGCTTGCGCCTGCGCGGCCCCAACGGAGCGAGAGACGAGTTCCACCTCGCCGCAGCAGCTCAGAACCTCCGTAAAATGGCCAAGATGGTTCTGTACCGAGCCCCGCAGTCGAATGATCGAACATCCGGGCGCGCTTGCCGCGTTTCGTGTTACCCGCCTATCGATACTGTCCCCGACTTCTTCAACAGAATAGGGCGGGAACCGGACAGTCGGCTCGTGAGAGATACTACAGAGAAAGCGGACGCTCATACATCCGCGCTCCCGGTCGAAGCCAAGTTGATGAAAACCCTTCCCTGGCCGCGTTCGCTAAGGCGCTGCGCGCTCAGACCCCGGCATACCATTCGTAACCGCGGTCCTCCCAGAAGCCGCCATTGCCACCCCACAGGCCTGCGAAGCTGTCGACGATCTCAATCCGCATGACGTACTTGGCGTGCTTGTAGCCGAGCTGCCGCTCGACCCTGAGACGCAGCGGCGCGCCGTGTCCCACCGACAGGTGCTCGCCGTTCATCGCGTAAGCAAGGATGGTCTGTGGATGGAAGGCGTCGACAAGGTCGATGCTCTCGTAGTATCTGCCGCTACCGTCGAGCGTCCTTTCCAATTCGTCCGCGCAATGAAAGACCGCGTACCGCGCCGACGGCTTCAGCCCAACCGAGGAGAGAAGGGTCCCCAGCGGAACACCTGTCCACTTGCCGATCGCGCTCCAACCCTCCACGCAGTCGTGACGGGTGATCTGGCTGCGCGCGGGGAGCTTCTTCAGGTCTGCCAGGGACAGTTCCTGCGGTCGGTCGACAAGACCGTCGATCTTCAGACGCCAGGCTGCGAACCTGCCGTCCAGCAGCCGGGTATAGTCCTCGCCGTCGGGCCGGCTCGTCCCGTTGACCCGGAAGGTTGGCGAGATGTCTGTTTCGGCATATTCCCGCGCCAGAGCATCGTGGCCCTGGAGAAGCCTCTGCGTCTTCATAGTAAGTGTCTCGACGGAGCGTATTACCGCTCCCGGTTGGGCATCCGGTTCCCAACTATCGCAGCCCGCCAGCGCGAGCCCACTGGCACCAAGGGTGCTGCCGATCAGGAAGCGGCGGCGTGTGATGACGGTCATGCGTCAGGTCCCTCCTGTCGAATGGCATAGCGGCCCGTGATCATTGAACGCATGTTGTTCAAGGGGCCCGAGAGGATCACCATGGCGAGGTGTACGATGACGAACAGAACGACTAGCGATGCCGTGATGAAGTGGATCGTTCGTGCGGACTGACGCCCTCCGAAGATGTCGAGAAGGAATGGGAACGCCGCGTCGATGCCCGGGGACATGGTGAGTCCTGTCAGCAGCATGGTGGGCAGCAGCCCTGCGATCACCGCGATATAGGTGAGCTTCTGGAGCGTGTTGTAGCGTCTGGCACCGTCGCCAGTGGGGAACCTCAGACGTACATGGTCGATGATCTCTTGACCGAGGTGCCGCGGCGCCAGTTCGTGGCGGCCCAGCACGAGGTCACGGCGGAAATGACCGCTCAGGAGCCCGTGGCCAAGGTAGACTAGGCCATTTATAACGAAGGACCAGGCGAAATAGAAATGCCAGCGCCGGCCGGCGGCGAGGTCCTGGTAGGACGGAAGCGTCAGCCAGGCCGGAAAGGCCCGCGGAGTCGACGCGCCATCCTCCTGCGATAGGCCGAGTATTCCCGTCGTGGAGACGGAGACGCTGCCGACCGTCAGATGCCCTTGCCGCCCGCCACGACTTTCGCTCGCTCCGATAGCGAGGAAGGCGGGATCGGCATCGGCGCCATACTGACCCCAGTGCAGCCGGGGGTAGGCGTTAAATATCTGGAGCCCGCTCAGAAGCAGGATGCCGAGGCACAGCACATTCAGCCAGTGCGTCAGCCGCGTGAGCACGGCGTGACGCCGAATGAGGACGGTCCTGCCGCCTCGCGTCGATTGCGGGTATTGCGTATCAATAGACATGGGATTTGGTTCCGGTGCGTGGCCGGCGGGATCGGCCGGAAGGTCCACGACATCACCAGCCTGGAGGGGGAGCCAGGCTGGTGATGTCCTCGGCTCACATCGGCGGAACGACGCCGTTGGTGCCGACGACGATGCGTTGCGCGGTGATCGCGCCGCCCGCGTCCTTCTCGGCGGGAATGAAGACTGGCGCTCCCGGCTTCAGATCGGCCGAGGTAGCCGGAGCGAAGGTGACGACAGGCGTGCCATCTGGAACGGCAATCTTCTTGTCCTTTCCGTGGTAGGAAACGGTCACGGTCCGCCCGTCTACGCCCTTAACAGCGTCCGCCACTGTGGCGTTGGTCATGGTGCTGTTGGGCTTCAGATCCCATCCGAAGCTGCCCTCACCAGCACCTTTCAGGGCGGACGGGAAGATCAACACCTCGAGCGCACCATCGCCCCCGTCCTTCGTGGGAAGCGATGCGATACCGACATAGTCGCCAGGCTTGATGTCGGTGACGGCTGCATGTGCAACGCTCGACACCATCCATCCCTGGGCAAGGGCAATGTCGACGGTCTGGCCTTCGCGCGTGTTCACCGTCAGGCTCTCACCACTGAAACTGGCAATAGAACCCCGCACGCGAACGGGCTCGGCCTTGGCAGTCTGCGCGAAAGCGGGCGGCGCGCCCGCAGCGAGCGGTAGCGTGAAGACGGCGGCCGCAAGAAAGACCGGTACAAGTTTCTGAAGCATGATTATCTCCTTATACCTAGTAGTAGGTAGTTGTTGGCGCTCTAGGGACGGTCTGCGCGGTGCGCCAGGTACACGCAGAAGTCGGATAGTTTACCCGAGAGGGCCGCCTTCGATGCGGCGGCTCAGCTGAAGCCTTCCAGCACAATTTTTCCAATCGTCGTGCCGCTCTCGAGCTGAGCATGGGCCTTCTTCAGGTTCGCCGCGTTGATTCCACCAAAATGCGTGGTTGCGGTCGTCCTGACGCTGCCGGCGTCTACAGCCCGGGAAACCTCGTCGAGAATTCGCCCCTGTTCGCCCATGTCCGGCGTATTGAAGATCGATCTTGTGAACATCAATTCGTGATGAATGGAGACCGCCTTGCGCTTGAACTGCATGATGTCGAAATTCGACGGATCGTCTATCAAACCGAAGCGACCTTGCGGAGCGATGAGTTCTGCAACGTCGGCAACATGCTTGTCAGTCTGTGTCGTGGAGAAGACAAAGGCTGGGGCACCTATCCCGAGCGAGACGACTTGCTCGGCGAGAGACGTCGAATGGTCGATGACGTAATGCGCGCCGAGTGATCGGACGAAGTCCTGTGTTTCGGGTCTGGAAGCCGTGGCGATCACCGTCAAATCGGTAAACTGTCGCGCGATCTGAATTGCGATCGATCCGACCCCGCCGGCTCCCCCGATGACGAGGATCGCCGGCGCAGCACCAGGCACCGGCTTCTTTACGTCAAGGCGATCGAATAATGCTTCCCACGCCGTCAGAGAAGTCAGGGGCAGAGCCGCAGCGTCTGCCCATCCCAGCCGGGCCGGCTTGCTGCCGACGATGCGTTCATCGACAAGATGGAATTCGGCGTTGGTTCCGGAACGTGTGATTGAACCCGCATACCAGACCTCGTCACCTACCTTGAATCGGGTGACATCCGGACCGACGGATGCAACGATACCGGCTGCATCCCAGCCGACCACTTTCCAGTCGGCACCGGCCGCTGGCGGCGTGCTGCTCCGGACCTTATAATCGACGGGGTTTACCGAGATCGCCTTGACGTTGACAAGGATGTCATGACCTTCGGGGGAAGGCTTGGGAAGATCGATGTCGATGAATGATTCCGGTGCCGTGATTGGCAAGGGAGTCTTATAGCCTACCGCTTTCATTGAAATATCCTGCGCTTTGACGTTTGTTTGTGGGATTACTGGCCGAAATTGCGGAGAGCTTCCTCCCCGGCTTCCTGGTCCTGCGCCCAGCTTCCGCCGGAAATTCCAAGACCGCCGATGATCGCCCCATCCTCCATGATCGGGAAACCACCGGGGGCGGCCATGACGCGGGGAACATGACGCAGGTTCGAAGCGCCGCGGTCCTCCAGAAGATCGACCCACTGCGCGGTTGACAGGCCGAAGGACGCGGCCGTGTAAGCCTTGTCGATGGCGATATTGACCGCCAGGTAGGAACTCCTGTCACTGCGCTCGAAAGCCTTGAGATGACCCGCCGCATCAACAATGGCTACAACTGGTTCGAACCCGACGCGCTCGGACGCGGCAATCGTCACGGCAATGAGCCGGTCCGCCGCCTCACGAGTGATAGAGCGAGAGGTAAAACTTTTTGCAGACATTGGAAATTCCTTGCGTTTGCGATGTGGCCGTCTTCGACGTCGACCGAGCGCCGTACCGTCGTTCCGGTGACCTCCATTTAGCGGTACGAGCGCCTTGATGGGATACGCACAACGTTTGCCGATAGTATCAGTTTTGATACTTTCAGTGGCACTCACCCGTTTAAGGTTGGAGAAAAATACAACGAAAACAGACTGTTGTGCTGGAGTCTGAGCCGCGTGGCGGAAGCCCTGCGCGCTGGCATCAGTCGGGAGCGAAATGCTTGCAGCGACTGGAAAAATCGCATACCCTTTTGGTGCGAGTATATGCGGAATATGTTTGTACCTATCGAAAGGATACCATTATGGCAAAAGTCCGCCATTCTCGTTTCGACTGCAATCCTGGCTGCTCAGTTGAGGCAGCCATCAGTCTGATCGACGGAAAGTGGAAGTGCGTCATCCTCTTTCATTTGCTAGACGGCACGATGCGATTCAACGAGATCAGGCGGCAGGTCGCGGGCGTCACCCAACGAACACTCACGAACCAGCTCCGCGAGTTGGAGGAGGACGGCCTCATCAAGCGAAAGGTCTACGCTCAGGTCCCGCCGAAGGTTGAATATAGCATATCACCGCTCGGCAGGAGCTTGGAGCCAATCCTCGGCGCATTGAGGACTTGGGGCGATGACAATATCAGCAGATTTGGCAAACCGTTCGTCGCGAATGCGGCGTGATGGTATCGTTCATGAGCACCGATTGAAGATATCCGACCGACTTGGCGCCGAATTGATACTGGTCTGCTGCAGCACTGTCGGCCAATATGGCGATGGTAGAGACACCGGGCAGGACCTAGTCGGCGCAGCAGGCGGCGGTGATGCCAAGCTCTAGGGCCGCGCGGCCGAAGTTCCTGTGCTTCGCGACCGCCGAGAACATGCGAAGCGGTTGAGATCGATCGTCACTCTTCGGTTTTCGAACACTGTAGCCGTGGGCGATTTCTATCTCATGAATACTCTGTCCCCTATGAATTGAGATGGAAGACGCTCTCGCCCGAGCCATTCCCGGACATGCACCTTTATCTCGGCCTTCCGATTTACGAGATGGCGGTCACCGAAATGTTCGGGGCCAACGGATCGACATTTCACCTCAAGGAAATCTCCGGGCAAAGAGACGCCACAGTTACCAACCTGCTGGAAATGATCCGCCGGGAACTGAGCAAGCCGGCAGAACCGAGCGAAATGTACCTGCAGGATGTAGCGCATGCTCTGGCAGTCCACCTTGTCAGAACATACAGCCAGGATGGCGCGTCGGCTCCCTAGAGGAAGGGATTGCTTCTCCGATTACAAACGAGGGACGTCGTAGCCCCGTCGAACGCAAAGCTGTAACTTAGAAATCGACCACCGCCCTTACGACCGAACGACGTGCGGTCACTAGCGCTGAACTGTACTCAGAATTGCTCCGGTGATGATATCGAAGAGGCGTTCACCGCGTGACGCGAACGATGGCTGCTCGCCGATCCATCCGAGCGCGCCAATTAGCGCGAATATGTCCACACCATCGAGATTCCCGCGCGCCGTCCCCGTTTTTTGAGCGCGAGTGAGCAGCCTCGCCCCTGCTGATCGCAGATTTGTGCATGAGGCATGCAGCGCGGAGTCGCTGTCTGCGAGCGCAGCAGCCATCACTGCGACGATCCCATTGTAGCTTTGCACGAAGGCCACCGCGTCCCGTAACCAGAGCACGAGCGCTTCATCGACCGATTGTGACCTTTCGAGCTCGTCGGCCTTGCGTGTGAGTTCATCAAGGCTCGTGCGCAACAAAGCCTCGAGTAGCGCCTCGCGGGTTGGAAAATGCCGGTAGAGCGTCCCTAGTCCGACACCAGCACGACGCGCGATATCGCGAAGGGATGCGTCGACTCCATCCTCGTTGATTACCTCACGCGCGATCGAGAGCAGGAGATCGTAGTTTCTTTTTGCGTCGGCTCGCATCGGCTCATCTTGACAAACGGAACAGCGCTCCGAATATAAGGAGCAGTGCTCCGGTAGGTAGCATGTTAGCATTAAAAAGGATAGAGAAATGTCAGTAACCCTGCGATACAAGCCGTTCGGCAAGCACACTGGCTTGCGCGTCTCTGAATATGTTCTTGGGACCGCGAACTTCGGCATTGCATGGGGCGGCCATGGCGCCCAAGCCGACGAAGCCCGCCGAATCTTCGACGCCTATGCCGAGGCGGGGGGCAACTTCATCGATACTGCCAATGGCTATCAGGACGGTCAGTCTGAGGAGTTCATCGGTGACCTGCTCTCGGGCAGGCGTGACGAGTTCGTGCTGTCTACGAAATACGCGGTGAAGACCCACGCCAATTCCGGGGTCCTCGTGACCGGCAATAGTCGCCAGGCAATGGTCTCGTCGGTCGAAGCGAGCCTAAAGCGGCTCAAGACCGACCGGATTGATCTCTACTTCGTGCATGTTTCGGACGGTGTTACTCCGCTCGAGGAGATCGTGCGGGGCTTCGACGATCTCGCCCGCGCCGGCAAGATCCTCTACGCGGGTCTCTCAAACTTTCCGGCGTGGCGCGTCGCTCGAGCCGCGACCATCGCCGAGCTTCGCGGCGCTATTCCAATTGCGGGCATTCAAGTCGAGCATAGCCTCGTCCAACGCGCCACCGAGCAGGACATCATCCCCGCGGCTGAGGCGCTTGGTATCGGTGTGGTGGCCTACTCACCGCTGGGCGGCGGAGTACTGACGGGTAAGTACCGCGTGGGCGAGGATCAAGGCCGGCGCGACGAGGCTTGGGCTGGCGCCGGCTTCCAGTCCGAAAATAGCCCACAGCGCACCGCCATCATCGACACGCTCATCGAAGTTGCCAGCGAGTCCGACGTGACGCCGGGCGAGGTTGCTATCGCATGGGTTGCGGCCAAGGGTGCACTGCCGATTATCGGACCGCGCACGCTCGCCCAGCTTGAAGCCAACCTGGCGGCGGCAAAGGTCAAGCTGTCGGCCGAGCAGATCGGGCGTCTGGACGAGGTCAGCGCGATCCCGCGCGGCTATCCCTACACCGTGCTCGATGATCCGCGCATCAAGGATCTCCTCACGGGGGGCAAGGATGACTGGATCGACGCTCCGGCCGTGCCTGTTGCCTGAGGCACGTGGACGGCGGCTTGCGGAAGCTGGCTCGGGCTACTAGCTCGACAATACAAGTTTAGTGAGTGCAGGCGGGGAAAATACCGATGCCCAATCGGCGCCAACATCTTCTCATATGGCCGGATCTCGGGCTTCTGCGCTGGTCCGGCCATGGTCGCCACACCCGCCTAAAATGCTTCAAGAACGTGCTTGCGGCAAGCTCGCCGTTAGGTTCGATCGTCTGGAATGAGGGCGCATTGCTGTCATTTATAACGCAGAGATGTTGCCCCAACGGGTCAGCCATTCGCCTTCAGGCCGGGTCCTGCCGGGGACGCAGCAGGAGTTGTCTTAGGCGGCGCGCCTACACCCGCACCGTAAGCACCGGATCGAAATTGACGTTTTCATCATCATAGCCGCGGGGATTGCAGACGATACGCGTGTCGCCAATCTTGTAGTCGCAGCTAT